>JBGTAZ010000158.1:0-11289 GCA_041749615.1 Leptolyngbyaceae cyanobacterium
GAATGATTTTGGGGGTTAGACTGACCGCTTAGCCAAGGTAACCAGCTTACATCGCTGGGGTGGGTTCCCTTCAAGGTCAGCATCGCTGCCGCAATCATGACCCCAACTAGCTGGACTGCAATAAAGCTCCCCACAATCATCACCAGACTGGTTCCCGGCAAAATTTCATGCAGCACCATTGCTAGTAAGGAGCCAACCGTGACAATCAAAATTCCAACTGGAAATCCGACAATTAGCAAGCATACGGTTAAAATTGCAGTCCATAATAAAAAGCTTTTTAACATCAAGCCATAGTTGGTCTGGCTGATCGTTTGATTCTGAGAAACTGCCACGCTGGACTCCTTATTAAAAAAGTAAATTAACTAAATCTGAATCTGAACAAAATGCTACGGCAATGTCACCCAGCGATCTGGATGACTCCGAATGAATTCATATCAGTGTATAGAACGATGATTGGAAACTGAGATTTTCTCGAAAAAAATTACATACTTTAGCAAAACTTAATCAATGTCTTTTTATAGCTGCACAACTTGTTGCAGGGTTTCTACAAACGAGGGATAGGAAATTGCGGCGGCTTCTGCCCGTTGAATAATGGTAGTGCCTTGAGCCATTAGAGCCGCGATCGCAAGGCTCATGGCAATCCGGTGATCGGTGTGGCTATCTACTTCAGTGCCCGTTAGGGGCGTTCCACCAGAAATTTCCATGCCGTCGGGAAGCTCGGTAATTTTGGCTCCCATTTGGTTAAGTTGAGTTGCCATGACGGTAATGCGATCGCTTTCCTTAACGCGCAGTTCTGCTGCATCGCGAATGATGGTTGTGCCTTTGGCAAACGTCGCCGCTACCGCCAAAATGGGCACTTCGTCGATCAATTGAGGAATCAAGTCCCCGTCAATGGTGCAAGCTTGGAGCGGCGCACCGTCTCGCCCTTGCCGATAGCGGACTCGCAGATCCGCCACGGGTTCCCCAGCGACTTCCCGCAGATTTTCCTGAGTAATATCTGCATCCATCATTGCCAGAGCTTTCAAAATGCCCGTGCGCGTCGGATTCACACCCACATTTTCAATCGTCAGATCGGAGCCGGGAACGATCGCCCCCGCTACCAGCCAGAATGCCGCTGAGCTAATATCCCCCGGCACGACCACGGTTTGCCCCCGCAAGGTTGGTTGCCCGGTAATTGTGGCGCTACAGGTGTCTGAATCAACAATGATTTGGGCACCAAAAGCACTCAGCATCCGTTCGCTATGATCCCGTGAGAGGGCGGGTTCTGTGACGATCGTTTGCCCCTCGGTCATCAGCCCTGCCAGTAAGATGCAGGATTTTACCTGGGCAGAGGCGATCGGGGATTGATAATGAATCGGACGCAGGGTTTGCCCTCGGATTGCCAGGGGTGCGAGTGAACTATCCTTACGTCCCCAAATATCTGCCCCCATTTGCTGCAAGGGTTTGACGACCCGCGACATGGGGCGCGATCGCAGCGAACTATCTCCCGTTATGGTAAAAAATCGCCCCGGATGGGAAGCCAAGATGCCTAACATCAGTCGCAGCGTCGTCCCAGAGTTGCCTGCATTCAGCACATCCAGCGGTTCTATGAGTTTCCCCAAGCCAATCCCGCGCACGCGCACCTCGTCACTATTGAGCGCTGAAATGTCTGCCCCCATTGACTGAAAGCAACTGGCAGTACTGCGCGGATCTTCACCCAACAGCAAGCCGTGAATCACCGTTTCGCCCTCTGCTAGCGCCCCTAACATTAGCGCTCGATGGGAAATAGATTTATCTCCTGGCACTCGAATTCGCCCTTGCAGCGCCAGCCCAGTCAATGGGGGGCTAATTGTCAGGTGGTGATGATATTCAGCGTGGTTAAGGGTAATTACCTGGGTAACTGCCATGGGGATCGGCTAAACTGCCATTTGAACTGCGTTAGTAATCCTACCGCTTAATTACCATGCTGACTCAACTTCGCCGACCGATTCACTTATCATTTAGCTCTGCCGATGGCTTGCTGATGTCAGAGCTAGAGACGGTTGGCACACTTTATCAACACGATAACGATCGCTTTCATCTGGTGCTCACAGAGCCATTGGTGATGGATTGGGATACGCGATCGCAAGCGCTAGAAGCCTCTGCTGTCAGCACATTAACCACTACCGCCGTCCCAGCCCCGCGCCTCTTGTGGCTTGAGTTTTCGCCTTACCGCGTCACGATGACCATGCAGGGAAATGGGCAGTTTAGCTATCGTCATCTGTTTGAACCGGGAGTGCTGGGGCTGAGCCGCTATTTTTTGCAAGACGAGGCGGTGTATCCCAACCGTGAGTTTCGGTTACGAAACTTTACCCGCCATCTGCATGTGAAAGGTAATCCGCTGCCCTCTTACCTGCTGCTAGAGTATGAACTGCGCTGCGATCGCCTCCAGTTGGGGCAATACACCTTCAGCCTAGAAATTCATCATTAGGGGCTAGGGAGAGTCATCACCCGGATCAGAGATCGATTGCATAGACCGCTCCAACTGACACAGAAGTGCCTTGCGCTGCATCGTCTGAAAAATGTTGTAGAACCCATTCGCACGAGAAGGCGTGAGGCTGACATCTAACCCCGTGTCTTTGATGAAATCGGGAGTAAGCTGAGAAATTTCTGGGGGAGTCAATCCCTTCAACCCTTCAATCAGCAGCGCCACCAGCCCTTTGGTTAATTGAGCGTCGGAATCTGCCTGAAACTCAACCTTCCCATCGACCAAGGCGGCAATGATAAAAACTTGAGACACACATCCTGGAACTTTGTGCTCAGCCGTTTTGTAAGACTCTGGAAGTTCTGGTAAGCGTTTGGCAAGCCAGAGGAGATATTCGTAGCGCCGCTTTGGATCGGTCGTTTGTTGTAAACGACGAACAATTTTCTCTAAAGCGGGTGGCAGTGGCACAGCAGAGGTAGACATTGGAACACTAGGAGCGCGATCGCGCCATAAACATAAATCATCACTACCTTAACGCGCAATGCTTAACGCGCAATGGATAGACTATCGATGAAACCCTACGACAGCATACTGCGTAACTGACGCAGCGATCGCACACAACTCGGACAGTCGCAGCCAAATAGCGCGATCGTGGCATCACTTTCTTCTTCACTCATATCAAATGAAGTTGCCGTGACATCATCAATTTCGACTGCATCCTTTACCCGCCGAGGCGATTGAGTAATATCAAAAATCTTGGCAGTGTCAGACGCTACACGCTTACAGGTAAACTGCGTTGCTGTAGAGGTTGCCGCACGGAGGCAAGTGGTCTCCTTAGAAATCTGCACCCAAGCAGGTGTATTTGCTTGAACCGGTTGAACCATAATCAGAGACACAACTGAAGCAAATGTCGCCGGAGAGAGAAGCAGAAGCCGAAGAAACTGATTCATAGTGATTTGGAAGTGTGAAGAGAAACGCATAACATCAAAACCTGCTAATTATTCCACATCAACTGATAAGTGATCCGCAAGTTTTGCAAAGACTTCCATAGTAGTTATGGCAATACGAAGAATGGCTAAGTAACTGACCCATCTTTTGCATTTACCTGAGCCGGCTAGGAAATGAATTTCCCGGTTCACAGCGAAAGTCCTCTGAAAAGGACTGGGCAGTAATTTCAGTTCATTTTGATGGATTTGAGCTATTAGCCCAGAAATTAATTTCTGGGTGGGTAAGCAACGAAGCAATGGGGCTTTCGGGACTTGTGTCAGTCAATCAGCCTTTCCTCATGCTGCTATAAATACGGAAGCGTTGCTGTTGAAAGATTGGAATGGGATTGATAGTGCTTTATTACTAAAGTGGGAGGGCAACTCCTTATTTCTTAACAGAAAACTTTAAAACGATCGCACGTTACAGCGACAGGGTGGGTAAAATAGTCAGCCAGACCGCTAGTCAAGCCAGACAAGCCAGGGTAGGGAGCCGCCGATGAACCATGCGCCGATTTCAATTACTACTGCCCTCGATCATCAACGGGCAGGACGCACGACTGACGCTGAGCAGATCTATCGATCGCTCTTAGAACAGCAGCCCGACTCGATTGATGCGCTCAATTTACTGGGGGCGTTGCTGCATGAACTGGGTCGCTATGACGAAGCGCTCACCTACTTTGAGCGAGTGTTGACCTTAAGACCTGCTGCCGAATCGCATAACAGCGTGGCGATCGTCCTCAAGGCTCAAGGGCAATATGCAGCAGCCGTGGAGCAATACCGCAAGGCTTTAGCGCTGAAGCCCAATCAGCCAGAGGTGATGAGCAATTTGGGGAATGCGTTGAAGGAAAGCGGCAGCACAGAGGAGGCGATCGCCTGTTATCAGGACGCGATCGCGCTGAACCCCAACTATGCCGAAGCGCACAATAATCTGGGCATTAGCTATAAGGATCAAGGCAAGCTCGACGAGGCGATTCAGTCCTACCAAACGGCGCTACGACTCAAGCCTAACTATGTGGAAGCCCATCACAATCTCGGCATTATTTGGCGGATGCAGGGCAAACTCGACCTAGCGATCGACTATTTTCGGCAGGCGATCGCCCTCAAGCCTAGTTATGTGGAAGCCCATACCAGCCTAGGTTCTACCCTGCATCAACAAGGCAAGCTAGATGAGGCGATCGCGGCATTTAAACATCTGCTGACCCTCAAACCCGACTCCGCCGAAACCTACAACAATTTGGCGATGGTGCTGCAAGAGCAGGGCAAAGTGGAAGCGGCGATCGCGGCGTTCAACCAGGCGCTTGCCATCCGTCCTAACTATCCCGGCGTATGCAACAACCTGGGTAACTTGCTGCTGGAAAGCGATCGCACCGAGGAAGCGATCGCCGCCTATCGTCAAGCGTTAGAATTGCGCCCCACCTATGCGGAAGCCTGCAACAACCTGGGTAATGCCCTCCAGCGCCAGGAAAAACGCGACGAAGCCGTAGCTGAATATCGCCGCGCCCTGGAACTGCGCCCTAATTTTGTGGAAGCCCTCAGCAATTTGGGAGCCGTGCTGCGGGATCAGAAAAAAACCGTAGAAGGGATTTCCTACCTGGAACAGGCGCTTTCGCTTCAGCCCGGTTTTGCCGAAATCCACAACAACTTGGGCAATGCCTATCAGGAATTGAATCGCTTAGAAGACGCGATCGCCTGCTACCGTGAAGCCGTGAAACTGAAGCCCGATCTTGCCGAAGTGCGGAGCAATTTGGGCAATATGCTGCAATACATTGGCGAATTTGACGAAGCCTTTGAACATTTTGCCCAGGCGATCGCCACCCATGCCGATTTTGCTGGAGCCTACAATAATTTGGGCATTGCCCGACGCAACTTTGGTGACCTGGATGCTGCTTTCGTTGCCTACGATCGGGCGATCGAACTCAAGCCCGATTTCATTGAAGCGCATTGGAACAGAGCACTTAACTATTTGCTGATTGGCGACCTGGAAAATGGGTTTGCTGGATACGAGCAGCGGTTTCAGTGGAGCAAATTTATTGAACAAAATCCCCCGCGCAACTTCACCCAACCCCGCTGGGATGGCACCCCACTGGATGGCAAAACCATCTTGCTCTATGCCGAACAAGGCATGGGCGACACTATTCAATTTATCCGCTATGTCTCCTTCGTTGCCCAGCAAGGCGGACACATCATCCTGGAATGCCACCCACCTCTCACCGACCTGCTGCAAGCCATTCCCGACATCGAACAAATCATTCCCTATGGCACCCCGATCCCTGCCTTCGATGTCCACGCACCCCTGATGAGCCTGCCCTACATCCTGGGCACCACGCTGGAAACCATCCCGGCTGAGATTCCCTATTTACCGGCTCCAACATCCCCTGCTGTCCTTCCTAACCCTGTTCCCTGTTCCCTTTCTCCTGTTCCCTTAAAAATCGGCTTCGTTTGGGATGGCAATCCGCAAAATCCTTACAATCGATCGCGCACCTGTCCCCTAGAATCACTGCTGCCCCTTGCTAAAATTCCGGGTGTCACCCTCTACAGTCTGCAAAAAGAACCCAAGCCCGAAGATTTAGAAGTCTTGCAAGCGCATCCAGAAGTCCAGGATTTGCGATCGCGGCTGAATAACTTTACCGACACCGCCGCCTTGATTCAGCAGTTGGATCTGATCATTGCCGTCGATACTGCTGTCGCCCATCTTGCCGGAGCCTTGGGCAAACCCACCTGGCTCTTGTTGCCCTTTGCCCCCGACTGGCGCTGGATGTGCGATCGCCCCGATACGCCCTGGTATCCCACCATGCGCCTGTTTCGTCAGCCCAGCTACGGCAATTGGGAACCCGTGATAGCAGAGATGAAAGGGGCTTTAGGGGGGAGGGAAGAGGGATCAGGGAATAAAAAGGAAGAGAGGAAAAAGTCTAAGACTAAGAACAAGAAGCAGAAAGGCAAAGGCATTGGTAGGGCGACGGCGACTGCTCCTCTTGCCTCCCAATCTTTCACTCCGCACCCCGCACTCCGCACTCCGCACCCAACCCCTGTCCCCAAATCCACGCTGTCTGAACCGCTCAAGGTTGCAGTGCGACACCATCAAGCGGGAAACATTGAAGCGGCAAAGCAAACGTGTCGAGCGGTGCTGGAACAACAGCCTGAGTTGGCAGATGGATGGCATTTGCTGGCACTAATGGCGCATCAAGCACGCAATTTGGATGAGGCGATCGCCCACTATCAACGGGCGATCGCGGCTGATCCGAATCATTGCGATTCCTACAATAATCTGGCGGTGGCGTTGCATGAACAGGGTAAATTTGATGACGCGATCGCCCATTATCAAAAGGTGTTGGCGCTGAAGCCGGATTACGCCGATGCTCACAATAATTATGCCAATGCGCTCCGGGAAAAGGGTCGCTTAGCCGAAGCCGTGCAGCATTACCAGCAGGCGATCGCGGCAAACCCGACCTACGCTGATGCTCACAACAATTTGGGGCTTGCCTACTATGCCATGAACGATTTTGAGCAAGCGGCTGTTGCCTATCGCCAAGCCGTGGCATTGCGTCCCAATTTTCCCCAAGCGCTGAACCATTTGGGCAATGCCCTCAAAGAAATGGGTAATTTTGCCGAAGCTGCCGTTTACTATCAGCAGGCGATCGCCCTCAAACCCGATTACGCCAAAGCCTACAACAACTGGGGCAACATCTTCCGCGATGAAGGCGACTTGCAAACCGCCATCCAGTATTACGATCAGGCAACCGCGATCGAACCCAATTTTTCGGAAGCGCACTGGAACAAAGCCCTAACGCTGCTCGTGGGCGGCGATCTGGAGCGTGGCTTTGCAGAATATGAATGGCGCAAACACGTCAACCTGCCCAGTTTCAAATCCCTGCGCGACTTCCCCGGTCCGCGTTGGGATGGCTCCCCGCTCAACGGACAACTGATCTTCCTCCACGCCGAACAGGGTATGGGTGATCTCATACAATTTGTTCGCTATGTCCCCTTAGTCGTGCAGCTTGGCGGTCGCGTCATTTTGGAATGCCATCCACCCCTCATCAACCTACTGCGATCGCTTCCTGCCATCGAAACCCTCGTTCCCTACGGCAGCGCCCCACCGCCCTATCACATTCAGGCACCCCTGCTCAGCCTACCCAACATCCTCGGCATCACCCTCGAAACCGTCCCTGCCGACGTTCCCTATCTCAATCCGCCTAGTTCGGACTGTCAACTGCCGAAGGGCGATCAGCAATCGGAGGAAGATACCTCCGCTGTTACTCCTTCGCAATTCGCCATAACTCCTTCGGAGACGCTACGCGAACGCACTTCGCAATTGAAAGTCGGTTTGGTTTGGTCTGGTAATCCTGGAAATCCCTACAACCGTAATCGTGCTGTGCCGCTGGCAGAGTTGCTGACACTGGCAGATTTACCCAACGTGGAACTTTATAGCTTACAAAAAGATTTATCTGACGGCGATTTAGCCTTGCTGCAAGCTTCTCCCCAAGTTCACGATCTGCGTGATCTCCTAACCGATTTTGTCGATACCGCCAGCCTGATTCAGCAGTTGGATCTGATCATCAGCGTCGATACCGCCGTCACCCATCTTGCCGGAGCCTTGGGCAAATCCACTTGGCTGCTGTTGCCCTTCGCCCCCGATTGGCGCTGGATGCTGCACCGCGACGATAGCCCCTGGTATCCCACCGTGCGGATTTTCCGCCAGCCCGTCGCTGGAGATTGGGAGAGCGTGATGCAGCAAGTCAGAACAGAATTACGAATGACGAATTGCGAATTACGAATTACGAACGATGAAGAGGAAATGGCGAATGACGAAGTGCGTTTCTTGAATGCCCGACAGGACTATGGTGCGAATGATGAATTTCAAACTCAAAACTCAAAACTCAAAACTCAAAATATCTCCTACGGAGACGCTACGCGAACAAAACTCGACACCGCTCTCCAGCACTATCACAACGGAGAATTAGCGGCGGCAGAGCAGATTTATCGTCAGGTTTTGCAGCAGCAGCCGGATCAAGTGGATGCGCTGCATGTGTTGGGGGTAATTTTGTGCCAGACGCAGCGCCATGAGGACGCGATCGCTCACCTCCGGCATTTAACCAATCTTCAGCCCGATTTTGCGGAAGGCTGGGGCAATTTGGGCGGCGCACTGCAAGAACAACAGCAATGGGAAAACGCGATCGCTTGTTACGAGCGATCGCTCTTGCTCAATCCTGACAATCCCAATGTGCATCAAAATCTGAGCGTGGCGCTGTTGGATCTGAACCGTCCAGAGAGGGCGGTGCATCATGCAGAACAGGTCGTCGCAGCCAGACCGGATTCAGCCGATGCGTTCTACAACTTGGGGTTTGCCTTGCGGCGATCGAATCGAGTACCAGAAGCGATCGCGGATTACCGTCGGGCGATCGCGCTCCAGCCCGATTTCGTCAACGCTCACAAAAATCTGGGACATGCCTTGTTGCTCACCGGCGACTTCACCACCGGATTTGTGGAATATCAATGGCGCTGGCAGCAAGAGGGCTGGGCAGTTCGTCCGTTTACCCAACCCGAATGGGATGGCAGCGACCTACAAGGCAAAACCATTTTGCTCCACGCCGAACAGGGCATGGGCGACACCCTGCAATTCATCCGCTATGCGCCCCTCGTCAAAGCCTATGGTGGGCGAGTCATCGTGGAATGCCAAGAACCCCTGCTGCGCCTGCTTACCCCCGCCCCCGGCATCGATCAACTCGTCCCTCAAGATTCGCCCCTGCCGCCCTTTGATGTCCACGCGCCCCTCCTCAACCTGCCCCGCATCCTCGCCACCACCCTGGACAATGTACCTGCCGACATTCCCTACCTGCTTGACTCAACCTCTACTTTTTCGCTTCCACCTCGAACCCCAAACCCCGTTCGCGTAGCGTCTCCGCAGGAGTTAGCCCGAACCTCCTTCAAAATCGGTCTTGTCTGGGCAGGCAACCCCAATCACCGCAACAATCGCTTCCGATCGTGCCGCTTAGAGCAGTTTCAGCCCTTATTTGATCTGGAAAACGTCACCTTTTACAGCCTGCAAAAAGGGGATGCAGCAGCCGAGTTAAGCGCAGATTTGCCCGTGTGCGATGTTGGAGCAGAGCTACAAGACTTTGCGGATACCGCTGCCGCGATCGCCCAACTCGACCTGATTATCACCGTGGATACTGCCGTTGCTCACCTCGCCGGAGCGCTCGGAAAACCCGTCTGGGTGCTGCTTGCCTTTGCCCCCGACTGGCGCTGGATGCTCGATCGCACCGATAGCCCCTGGTATCCCACTCTGCGCCTCTTCCGTCAACCCCAACCCGGCGATTGGGAGAGCGTCATGCAGCAAATTCGGAACGAGTTGGCTAACACTCTGAAAGCTCAAAACTCAAAACTCCACATCCCCCCACTCGCCACTCGCCACTCGTCACTCGCCATTTCACTCTCTTGGCACCTCAACGGGCTGACGGATTGGGGCATTTTGGGGGCGCAATTAGCGCTGAATCTGAAGCACGATTCTCAGTTTGCGCCTGTGCTTCAGCATTCTCTGTCTGCCTCTAGCGATTTGACTCCGTTGGAAGTGGCGCTACTACGATCGCTCGAAGTCACCAATAGTTCAGCATCAAATGGGCTGCGGCTGCAAGCGATCGCCAATGGCTTTACGCCGATCGCCCCTAGTCCGCCTGCCGATCCACACCAGACGATCGCCCTGGCTGCCCTAGAAGATACGCACCTGGATAATCCGGCATTGGCAGCCGCAAAATCCTGTCGGGCAATCATTACGGCTTCCACCTGGAATGCGGATCTGCTCAAAAGCTACGGGCTGGAAGTCTCTCAAATCGGGCTGCAAGGCATTGATCCCACTTTGTTTTATCCCGGCAAAAAGGGCGATTGGTTGGGCGATCGCTTTGTCATTTTTTCCTCTGGCAAGCTGAGTTATACCCACAGTCAAGATATTTTGATTGCCGCATTCAAAGCCTTCCAAACTCGCCATCCCGACGCGCTCTTACTAACCGCCTGGTGGATAGAGGGCAGTTCTTTCCAAAGCTTGGATTACGCTCAGCACGTCACCGGAACGCCAACCCTCAACCCACAGGGACAGCTTGCCACCGCTCAATGGCTGACTCAAAATGGGTTGCCCCGTGAGTCTTTTCTCGTGCTGGAACCTGTGCCTTATGCAATGCTGGGTCAAGTGTTGCGCCAAGTCGATGTTGCTATTTTCCCGAATCGCTGCGAAGCCGGACTGAACCATAGCGCGATCGCCAGTCTTGCCTGCGGGGTGCCAACCATACTTTCTAACAACACAGGCAACCGCGATCTGACTCAGCAGAATTTGGGCTTCCCGCTACAATCGCAACGCCGAGTCAAAGCGCCTGCCGAGTTTGTCGGTGTGGAAGGCTGGGGTGAATCGGATGTGGAAGAACTGGTGGAAACCCTGGAATATCTTTATACTCATCGGGCTGAAGCAGAACAGCGTAGCCTTGCCAGCGCTGACTGGCTGCGATCGCGCCCCTGGTCAACGGTCATCAAAAACTTCGCGACTTTGCTCAGCACTATTGCTACGCCATAACTCCTCAGTGAAAACGTTTAGTTCATGCAACTAGCCGACATTCTCACACTCGTCAGGAAATTGTAGAAAAGGTTAGAGAATCTCGTAAAGCGCGGGAGCAATCGAAACAACTGTTGGAAATTGCTAAAACAGTAGTGGAACGGGCGATCGAGGAGGATGAAGAGAGGGCGATACGTGCTATGCACAGGCTACGCCAACGCTTGGATGAATCAGCAACTTAAGCATTTGAACATTGAGCTAACACTATCAGGATAAGCAATGAAAGCACTTAAGGTTATGGCAACAATTGATGAACAAGGGCAATT
>JBGTAZ010000159.1:0-4240 GCA_041749615.1 Leptolyngbyaceae cyanobacterium
CCCGTAAAGGCGATGGAGAACCGGGCTTGAAAACCCTCTGGCGCGGGATTGGCGTGCTCCATCACTTACTCGAAGGGTCGCAACTCGCCGCTAAAACCTAATCCCTGATGCTATCCTGCCCACTTTTGCGTAATGCATAGCTTCCTAAGGAGAGGGGTTTAGGGTGAGGGCGATTAGTTGCACATCGCGTTGAGTACGCTGATTTAGTTGCATCCCAAGGTCGAAACGGTGTAACTATTCCCGATCGCTCTTACCCCACCCACACTCACATTCACCTGATACGGGGTAGCGCTGTTTCTCGCTGCCCCTTGAATGTTGTAAGGCTTCCCTTCTGCCAACTTAAGCGTCCGGATGAAAGCCTTATCTGCCGTGTCGTTATTATATTTTAGAGACATGGCAAGATCATATTCGCCCCCATTTTTGGGCACAATTCTAGCAACATATCGCCTAAAAGTTTGGCTGCTGGGCACCACGAAATCCGTACTCCAGTTATTCCGAGTCACTCCGGTGCCAGGAGGAGAGACTGATTTTTGCACCAGAGTTCCTTTCCCATCCACCACGGGTAAGGCGGTGCAGGTTTGCGCTCTAGAGGGACCGCTTGTAAAGATTGCGACGCTCGCTAGGCTGGTAATGCCAGCGATCGCAAGAGTTTCTAACTGGTTCATTAGTAATTACCTTAATCAATGCTGTGCCCCTCTAATATTCTTAGTTTTAATTGAATTTCCATCCTCAAAAAGAGAGAGATAAAGCTGAGGCTATGACCTCTGAGTATTTGTTGTTCACACGTCATAGTGGGAACTCAGGCAGCTTGTTGGTTTCCACTTGTTTGGCGATCGCACCTCGATAGACGCTCGTAAAGTGGTTGGGTGCCACATCTCCCGTGTAGTGAAGGAACGACCAATTTTGCCCCACATGGTGAAACTCACTATTCCTAGTTTTGGAAGGGGGCACTTCGGGCACCGAGTCCGCCAGGTTGAAAATCCGATACATATTAGGAACTGCCCGACTCAGAAACTCAGCAAATGCCAGGTTTCCCACCCTGGGCGAGGCATAGGTATAGAGGCGCAATTGGGGTTTTAGCTTAGAAAGTGATAAATCAGATGTGGCAAAGGTGGCAAGGGCACCGCCTAAACTATGCCCTGTTAGGTAGCAAGGCGCAGCAGGATTCAACCGTTGGGTTGCCGCCTGCATTTGCGCTTGTATGGTGTTATAAAACGACAGAAAACCTCGGTGAACTCTGCCAGCGGGTGCTCCCGCCCGAACGTAATCCGCTTGTCTAATTTGAAGATTAGAAATCCAGTCATCAGAGGTTTGGGAACCGCGAAACACGATAATATTTCCCTGTTTGGAGGTTAGGGCAAAACCCAAAAACACCATTTTAGGATCAGCCACTCGCTGCAATACTCTGGGTAGGCGATCGCGAATTTCTTGGGGCAGTTGGCGTTCGATTTCATCGAGGGGGAGTTGCCTCAAAATTTCGGGAATCACGGTTCCCTGAAGCGAAATCCCCAACAGGTCATCTTGGGCTTTAAAGCTAGCAACCTGGGTATAGCCATCCAGCAGAGGAGTGTAGCTTTTTAGGGATTTAATCGACCCATCATACGCAGGGTTTGCTGTGCCAGTGGCAAATTGGTCATAGGCAATATCGCAGCACTGAATCAAAAGCTTAGACATTGCGCGATCGTAGGGAATGGGTGGCTCAACTAAGCCATTCTCAACTTTAGGCGGACTATTGGGATCGCCATCATAATCAAACAGGGCAGAGGGTCTTTTCGGTTCTCCGGTGTTCTTTGGAGGGGTCGGAAGGGGTTCCGCCGCTTGGGTCGAATGCTGCTGAGCCGCGATCGCGCTTGCAGTGCCCGCTGCCAAACCAGTGAGCAACACCTTCCGCCGAGTGAGCTTAGTCATGCTTATATAGGAAAAATTTACCTCCCAAATCATACCAATTAATTTTTTACCCGCTATGGATCAAGATCTGCCTGTCTGCGGCATCCTTCTTTCTTTTGAAGCCGTATTCTTGAAGCAAGATTCTTGAAGCAATATTCTTGAAGCAGTATTCAAAGATTTTCAGGTTTGCGATCGCGCTGCATTAACGCCTCAAGAGCGGCTTGGGGAGTAATCTTGCCTTGCAGCAGTTGGTCAACCTGATGAGAAATGGGCAAAGCGATCTGCTGCTGACTGGCGAGATGCACGAGAACTTGGGTTGTGTTGATTCCTTCAGCCGTACCTTGCAGCGATGCCAGCACATCGGAGAGGGGCTTTCCTTGGGCTAAGCCGTAGCCCACCTGATAGTTACGGCTGAGGGCACTATTGCAGGTGGCAAGCAGGTCGCCTAGCCCGGATAGACCGTAAAAAGTTTCGGGTTTAGCGCCCCAATCGCTGCCGATGCGGATGATTTCTGCCAAACCACGAGTGACGAGGGCAGCTTTGGCGTTGGTGCCCAGTTGCAAGCCATCGCAAGCACCTACCGCGATCGCGATTACATTTTTCAAGATACCGCCCAACTCCACGCCTAAAACATCGACATTGGTATACACCCGAAAGCTAGTGGAAGAAAGCGCCTGCTGAACCTGTTCCGCCGCCGTTTCGTTGGCACTGGAAACCACCGTCGCCGCTGGCAAACCCGTTTGAATTTCTGCCGAAAGGTTGGGTCCCGATAGCACAACCACGGGATGATCGGGCAATGCCGCCTGCCAAATTTGCGAAGGCAGGGCAGGCAATTCTGTTGCGCTGCCGGAATCGGGATCAAGCCCTTTGGTGGCAGAAACAAGGATGGTGTTTGGCGCAATTTCCAGCGATCGCACTTGCTCTGATACCATCCGAACGCCTTTCATCGACACGGCAGAAAACATCATGTCCGCCCCATCCATCACAGACTGCAAAGACTGGGAACCTTGCCGCGACCACAGCCGTACCGTATGTCCCTGTTGCAACGCTAAGTTTGCCAAGGTAGCGCCCCACGCTCCAGCACCGAGAATGGCGATCGTTACGGGTGGCTGGAAAAGAATTGGATCATTCATCACTCAAAACTCACCGCTCAAAACTTTATTGCGGGGGTGGCGTTCCATCAGGGAACGGACTTGTTCGGCGTGGTAGGAACTGCGGGTGAGGGGAGAAGCCACAACTTGCAAAAAGCCGATGGATTCGCCATAGTCTCGCCACGAGTCAAATTGCTCCGGCGTGATGAAATCCTGGACTCCCAAATGCTTTTGGCTGGGCTGGAGATATTGCCCAATCGTCAGAATGTCACAATCCGCTTGCCGCAGGTCATGCATCACTTGTTTTACTTCGTCGTCAGTTTCGCCCAAGCCTGCCATAATGCCGCTTTTGGTATACACCCAAGGAGCAAGTTCACGGGTGCGGCGCAGCAATTCCAGCGATCGCCCATAGTCTCCCTGGGGGCGAACCCGGCGATAGAGGCGCGCGATCGTTTCGGTATTGTGGTTTAGCACGTCTGGCTTGGCGTTGAGGATGATTTCTAGGGCATTCCAGTTGGCGCACAGGTCAGGAATCAACACTTCGATCGTCGTACCTGGAGAAGCAGCGCGGATGGCATGAATGCAGCGATCGAACTGGGAAGCACCTCCATCGGGCAGATCATCCCGATTAACCGACGTTACTACCACATGATTCAGGCGCATTCGGCGAACCGCTTCGGCAAGGCGATCAGGTTCCGTGGGGTCGAGCGGCTGCGGCTTCTTTTCAAAGTCAATATCGCAATAGGGGCAAGCGCGTGTGCAGGCAGGTCCCATAATCAAAAAGGTGGCGGTGCCGTGGTTGAAGCATTCGCCAATGTTGGGGCAAGAGGCTTCTTCACAGACTGTATTGAGTCCTAAATCCCGCAAAATGTCTTTGACTTTGCCGACCCGTTCCCACTGCGGCGCTTTGACTCGTAACCACTCTGGCTTGACAACCACGTTTTAATCCTAGTGTTGTGTATGGGTTTAGTGTATCAAAGAGGCAGGTGCCGGGTATCGGGTGTCAGGTTTTAGAGGCAATGTGCGACTGGCTTTGGCAGAACACAGACCGCGATCGCCTCTCATAAATTTGCAGGATGATGGGGAATAAATGAAAACACTCTATTTCCAAGACTCCACCAAAACAACGATCGCAACGATGCAAGGTAGTGTTCTAGACCTGTGGATCGACCTTAGAGGTCTAAGCCAAATTCATAGCGGTTGATGAATAGACCAATGACTACATCGTGCAAGCAAATCGACTTAGAAAAGCAAATGGTTTT
>JBGTAZ010000160.1:0-5415 GCA_041749615.1 Leptolyngbyaceae cyanobacterium
GGGCAACTACGAAACCCTCTATGCCCAAGGAGACGTTTATATTTTTGGGCGCAGTTTGCCCAGTGAAACCCTGGTGATTGCCGTGAATGCTGGAACTCAATCGGCTACGGCAACCTTACCCGCAAGGTCTCAAGCTCTACAGCCACTTTTTGGAGAGGGCACTGTGAATCAGACGGCTGATGAGTTGCAAATTTCTCTTCCAGAACGAAGCGCCTTCATTCTAGGGTATTAACATCCTTACCTCACCTAGGCACAACACCCTCACCCTAGCCCTCTTCCAGCGGGAGAGGGAACAAGATTAATTTGTTCCCCTCTTACCTCTCCCCTCTTACCTCTCCTCCCTCTTGCCTAGCTCAACAGGCTATGATTGAGGAGAGGTTAAGTTGTGTAAAGAAAATTGACTGCAACGATTACTCCCGCAGACAGCGCTCTATTGCCAAAAAATTGGTATGCCCTAACGCCCCTTTGGCAGGCGATCGAATCGGACATCCAACAAGGATTGCCCCACAGTCAGCTTGCTCCAGCATGGCAAATGTTGATGCTGGGTGACGGCTCCCCGACTAGGCATCTTCAGCTTTTGACGGGCGAACCGACTGAAGTGGATGTGATTGATATGTCGGCGATCGGCATGGAATCGGATGGCGCACCCCCGCAAATCCAGGTGCTTCCTAGCCCCCGTTTGCGCCGTCAAGTCTGGCTGCGAACCGCTTCAGGTCAACGGCTTGCCTATGCCACGTCTTGGTGGGAGGCAAGCCATGTGGATGAATATTTGCAAAATCGATCGCTGCCGATTTGGGCAAGTTTGGCGCGATTGCGAACAGAACTCTATCGAGACGTGCAGGGAGTCTATTATGGACATTCCGCTGAGCTAGAACAGGCTTTTGGACAGACAGGTCCTTTCTGGGGACGACACTATCTGTTTTGGCATCACGGACAGCCGCTAACATTGATCTACGAAGTGTTTTCGCCCTATCTCGAAAAATATTTGGGCGCGGCAACAGACATTCGCATTTGAGGCTCAATGCCCAATTCCGTAAGCACCTGCGCTATCCTTAGCAATATTCGAGATTGACAATATTCAAGAATTTATTAGCGTCACTAAACACCGGAGAAATAAACTATGTCTTTGCGCGGCTCTGTCTCCCCTTCTGATCGCATTTTTTCATGTCTAGCCTATTTATTGCCTCTGCTAGATGTTTTTGGCATCGTGGTTGGAGTCATCGTTGGCTCAGGCTCTTTCCTAACTCCACTGTTGCTGGTGATCTTTTTACCATTACAGCCCTTGCTAGGCATTTACTACGGCTTTGGCGGATTCATGCCGCTGATTATTTTCTTTGCGCTGTATATGCTGGTCGTTCGCAATGACAAGGTTTCACACTTTGTTCGCTTTAATGTCATGCAGGCGATCCTGATTGGAATCGTGCTGAGCTTGTTTTCAATTGTTTGGCGTTTGGTGCTTGCGCCAATTTTTCCAATCACTAGCATTGTGACCCAGACCCTTTTCAATACCCTATTTTTGGCAGCAGTTGGAGCCGCTGGCTATTCCATCGTTCAATCGGCGTTGGGTCGCTATGCAGAAATTCCCACGATTTCGGAAGCAGCCTATAGCCAGGTGCGTTACTAAAGGGTTTCATCTTCCTTTGCGATTGGAATTTCTCTCGCAATGACGAAGTTGTCCAAGTGCCCGATGCCTTCGATCGCCACTCGAACGCGATCGCCAATCTGCATCGCCCCAACGCCTTCGGGGGTGCCTGTCAACACCACATCTCCCGGCAGCAGCGTCATTATCTGACTGATGTAAGACACTAAGACATCGGGTGAAAACACCATTTCGTCAATTTTGGCAGACTGAACCGGGTTGGGGTCGTCGTTCAAAAAGGTCTGTAGGTGGGCGCTGGAGTTGATTTCTCGAACAATCCATGGACCTAACGGGCAAAAAGTATCGAAGCCTTTGGCGCGAGTCCACTGTCCATCTTTTTTTTGCAAATCGCGGGCAGTGACATCATTCGCAATGGTGTAACCCCAAATTTTGGTATGCGCTTCTTCAGGCGTACAGTTAACGCAGCGATCGCCAATTACCAGCGCCAACTCGCCTTCATAATCTACCCGTTTAGCCTGAAAGGGATGCTGAATTCCCCCTTCCGACGCGATGATAGAGGTGGGCGGCTTGAAAAACAAGAGTGGCTCTTGAGGCACAGGGGTTCCCATTTCGGCTGCATGATTGGCGTAGTTTTTCCCAACGGCGATGATCTTGGATGGATAGCAGGGCGCAAGGATTTGATAGCTGTCTGGAGGTAGTTCAAGATCCGTGGGTTGCCCCTCTAACCAAGGAGGAGCATCTAACGTGCGAACCTGACGGTCAACTTGTAGAAGTCCATAATAAATCTGCCCATCGCTGGTTTGAACGCGGACGTAGCGCTGTGCCATAGTTTGCCTAAGTCTTAAATTGCATAATAGAAATTATCTATCCAGTAGATTTTTATTGGTCTATGTGAAGAGAAATTGCAAGAGATCTATTGAATATGCAAGTGAATATACAAGAGTCTAGGCTTTCAACCCCATCCAGGTTTTGAATCCCTGCGATCGCCGGTAGGACACTGAGATGGAGAGAATACTCTTGGCTTAAGGTTCTGGCTGTCTCGAACCCATTGCCATCTGAACCACAAACGACACGCCTCCAACTTGGTGGTAGCGATCTGCCCAAGCCCGGATAACTTCATCGAGTTCCTCAATTGCTTGATCAATAAGATTGAGGGGAATATCTAACTCTTCCAGAATCCGCATCACTTGGGGATTGCGATTTGCCCAATCATTCATCAGGCGAAAATATTGGGCGGTGTCTTCTACCATGATGAACGTGCGCTCTTCTTCCGCCGCAGGAGAATAGGACACGCGAGTCAGGGCATAAAACGGCATCCCCCAAGGGGAATCGATCCGCGTGACCGTGCCAGAATATAAGAGACGGCGTTTAATATGCTCTGCTAATGCTTCGCTGAGGGGCATCTGGCGATCGCTCGGCAAATCCTCTTGCGATCGCCCATGCAAAAACTCAATCAGATCCAAAAACTGAAAGGAATTAATGATCTGCGCATCAGGTAAACTGCCAACCCCTAGTTTTTGTTCAAGCTGCCGTTTTTCTTCAGCGGTAAGGCTAGACCCTGCAATCCGCGATTGTCCCGGTTGCCATGGAAACTGCTCCAGCCACACATAGGGAAACTGAATGAGATAGCGAGGCTCCTGAGACCCTAGCATTTTGAGCAGCTTCCCTTCTGTTAAAGCTTCTCGAACTTCTTCTACGATCGCCTTGACTCGCTTCGGCTCAATATGATGCAAGTGCCCCGTCATCCGGAGATTGTGTTCTTGCTCCAAATAAGTCATGTAAATGGCACACTTTGCCGCCGTCGCTGCCGCGTCTAAAAACGCTCCGTGTCGGTGTCCACCCGTTCGCATCGCGCTAAACGCTAAATAAAGCATGATTTGATCCATCGCACTTGGACTAAGGCGTTTGATCAAATCGATATCGTTGGTCATGTTTAAACTGCTATTTCTCTAAAACCGTAACGCTATAAGTAGCTTGGGTGCAATGCTTCTGCCCATCATAGTTCCACTTTATTAATAGAAAAGTGATTTTTGCAGACCGGTCGCAGTGTCATCAATCGCCCAATAAGCAGCGATCGCTGAATCGTCTTCAATAAACATGTTTTGCAGCGGTTGCTTTTAGGCTGTCAGCCACTACCATAGTATTCCCTGAATCTACTTGTATACGCCTGATGCCGCTGCAAAAATGTCAGATTTTGCAGCATTCGGGGATTTTCAAATCCCCTGCGTAAATTCAGTTGTCCCGTAACGCGCTCCTGCCTTAGAAGCACATTAGTGAGATGACAGGCTACCGGTATAAGCTGCCAATTTAGCGCTTGGCGATCGCTTCAGCCTTACCATACTGCGTATTATTCACCGGACATCCACAGGTTTCCTGTAAACAGGTTTTCTCGCCCTTGCAAACAACTTTTAATAAACTCCACAACCCAACAATTCCAGAGCAGGGTCAGCCATTAGTCCTTAAATCTCCGTAAAAAACCTGATTTCGCTCCTGCATCGATTTATCATACTGAGAAGACAGTATTTTTCAGGGTCTAGTGGGGCAGTCTAAGCTGAATGCTTGGGTACGTTCCCTAATCCCTATTGCAAGGTTGCATCCCGTGAATTACCTCGATTCAGAACATCCAAAAGTTCTTGTAGTAGATGATCATCCTTCTAGCCGGATGACGGCGGTTGCACTGTTGTCAGTCGAAGGCTACAACGTGATCGAAGCGGATAGTGGTCCCAAAGCCCTGGAAATAGTCAATTCTGGAAATCCAGATCTGATTTTACTGGATGTGATGATGCCAGGGATGGACGGGTTTGAAGTGTGTCGTCGCCTCAAACAGGATGAACAGACCCGACTAACCCCCATTGTATTTATCACTGCATTGGATGATCGCCGCTCTCGACTGCGCGGTATTGAAGCCGGGGGCGATGATTTCTTAACCAAGCCGTTTGATCAGTTAGAACTATCGGCACGGGTCAAATCATTAATTCGGCAAAAGCGCCTAAACGAAGACTTAGACCATGCTGAGAAAGTCTTGTTTTCGATCGCACGCACCATCGAAAGCCGAGACCCCAATACTGGCGACCATTGTGAGCGCCTAGTCGTTCGCGGCAAAGCCTTTGGCGAATTTTTGGGGCTTGCCCGTGGAGAAGTTCGCGATTTAATGTGGGGTGGCTATTTGCATGATATTGGTAAGGTTGGCATTCCCGATGCCGTTTTACTAAAGCCAGGAAAACTTACCCCGGATGAGTGGGAAATTATGCGCCAGCATGTTTCTATTGGAGAAAAGATTTGCCAGCCCTTGCGAACCATGCGAGGCGTAGTGCCGATTATTCGCTCTCACCACGAGCGCTGGGATGGCTCTGGTTATCCTGATGGGCTGGTTGGAGAGGAAATTCCACTCTTAGCGCAGATCTTTCAACTCATTGATATTTATGATGCCTTAACCAGTGAGCGTCCCTATAAACGCGCCTTTACTCATGCTGAAGCCTTAGTCATGTTGGATGAAGAAACTGCAAAAGGCTGGCGGAATCCAGAATTGATGTCGAAGTTTAAGGCATTTATTCTGTCAACATTCCAAGAATCTGCCCTCACGCCTCACGCAATGATTCAAACCGCGTCTTCTGCGGCATGAGTCTTACAGCCGTTTTCAGATGAATGTGCCACGCTTGCAAACTCTGTAAGCCCCCTAAATCCCCCAATTCTGGGGTAGGGTTGATTCTCTAAAGAAAGGAAAGGAGTTTTGGGAGGTCATGCTTGAATAAGCGCATGGCTTTGGTCAAAGAATCAAAACCTGAGTTGCGGAAGGCCGTCATTGCCCAAGAGCG
>JBGTAZ010000161.1:0-4969 GCA_041749615.1 Leptolyngbyaceae cyanobacterium
AATCCAGGGGCGCATGCCCAAACGGTAGCTGAGTTCCCACTGTCGCCCCATATAGCAGGCAAGGGCGGGAATATAGTGTGCCCCAATCATTTGATAGGGACCGCCGTTATATAGCCATTCATCAATGCTTGCTGCTTCCCAAACTGGGTAGAAGTGCAAGCCGATCGCGTTCGACGAAGGCACAACCGCCGCGCTGATCAAGTTGTTGCCATAGAGTAGGGAACCTGATACGGGCTCCCGAATTCCATCAATATCAACCGGTGGAGCGGCGATAAAGGCAATGATAAATACACAGGCGGAAACACCCAGCAGGGGAATCATTAGCACCCCAAACCAACCGATATACAGTCGATTTTCGGTGCTGGTAATCCAATTACAAAAGCTTTCCCACTGATCAGTCGCTCTTTGACGTTGTTGGAGCAATGTAGTCATAGAAGTTTAACCCGTGAATAATTGCACTCATAGAATAGGCAAAAAATCTAAAGAACTGATGAAGAGGAGAAGAGTTTAGGCGATCGCTCGAATCACTTGAGCTGACAGACTAAACGGATCGTAAGGCTTCGTAATCACCGCAACCACGTTGAGTTGGGTCAATTGGCGTTGTTCAGCCGTTTGAGCTTTGGCGGTCAACAAAATCACGGGAATATTTTGAGTTTCTGGATTGGTTTGCAACTCCTGAAACGTCATAATTCCGTCCATTCCCGGCATCATTACATCCAGTAAAATAGCATCGGGATGTTCGATCGCCGCTTTGAGCAACCCTTCACTCCCCGAACTCGCCGTCAGCACTTCCCAATCGCCTGTCACCTCTAAACAAACCTGAGTTGCCTCACGAATGTCATCTTCATCATCAATAATCAAAATTCGCCTAATCATTAGGGTTGTCCTATTTTCGGTACAGCGGCAACGTGAAATAAAAGGTACTCCCTTTTCCGATTGTGCTTTCTACCCAGATCTGTCCGCCATTTTGCTGCACAATGCTCAGACAGATGGCAAGCCCTAGCCCAGTGCCACCTTGATGTCCAGCGTTGGAGGCATCCAGTTGTTCAAAACGGTCAAAAATCGCCTCTAGCTTATCCTCCGGAATCCCTTGTCCTTGATCTTCAACCGCGATGATCACAACATTGGGTTTAGAAAACGGGTCAGTCGGTTTCTCCGATATGACCGAAACCGTTGTGCCAGTGGGGGAAAACTTGATGGCGTTGCTCAATAGATTGGTCAGGGTTTGAATAATGCGATCAGGATCAACCCACACTTGAACGGCGATCGCATTAACGGACAGAGTGATCTCCGCTTTTTCTGCCATTGCCCGCATTGCATCAACAGATTGCTGAATCAAATCAGCGACGTTGCAAGCTCGTTTTTGCATGACGGTCTTGCCGAATTTGATCCGCTCCAAATCCAGAATGTCATTAATTAATCGCACCAAGCGATTAGTGTTGGAAAATGCAATCTCCACCATGCGCTGACTTTTCTCCGGTTGAGTATCGAGATGACCCTGTGCCAGCATTCCTAAAGCCGTGCGAATTGAGGTCAATGGCGTTCGCAGTTCGTGACTGACCACGGACACAAATTCATCTTTCATCCGTTCCATCAATTGCCGTTCAGTCATATCTTTGAACACGACTACCGCGCCCACAATTTCGCCCTGTTCTCGAATGGGCGTACTGACATATTCCACCGGAAAACTTGATCCATCCTGCCGCCGAAACAAGTCTTCCGTGACATGCTGCACCAGCCCAGTTTGCAAGGTGGCAAAAATCGGGCTATCTTCCCATCGGTAGGGAGTGCCGTCGGGCTTGGAATGATTCAAAATGGGGTGCATCCATTGTTCTGCCAGGTCTTCAACCTCGCGCCCCAGCATTCGCGCTGCCGCTGGATTAACAAATGTTGTTTTACCCTGGAGGTTTAAGCCATAAATGCCTTCTCCGGCAGAGTTGAGAATCAGTTCATTTTGACGACTTAGCCGATTTAAAGAATCCCTTGCCTGTTGACGTTCCCACAGGGCGCGTTCGCGTTCACTAATTTCATGCAACAGTTCGGTGTTGATGTCTTGCAGTTCTGCGGTTCGCTCTAGCACGCGCTGTTCCAATTCAGCATTCAGGGCGAAAACTTTAATTTCTGCTTGTTTGCGCTCTTGAATATCTTGTTCCAAATCGGCATTGAGGACGTGAAGCTGCTGATATAAAGCATATTGATGAATTGCCATCGCAAAATGTTTGCCCAACGCCTGAGCCAGTTTAAGATCGGCGATCGCCCACTCTTGGCTCTGCTCTGGTTTTAATTCTAGCCATGCATCAAACGACTGACGCGGGCGCAATTGACGCGGATCATCGCGGTCAATCTTCCGTGCCCAGAGCGTCTCAATATCTATGGGGGGGCGAAACACGCTCAGGTAGCCCAACGGCTGTTTGCGATATTGCAGCCGCACGATCAGGATGCTGCAAATTTTTGCGGTTTGAAAGCGAGTCACGAGATCGGGTGGTAATGAGGCACTGGATACCTCTGCGATCGCCCAGACATTCTCTACATCCGTCACAGCGACCTGGGTTTCGAGCCAGGGTTGCCACTGGGGATGGGCTTCAACTTTAAGAGTGGTATCGCTAATTTGAACGGTTGAATCATCCGCCAAGAGATCGCCGGGTTGCTCTCCCACCGTAAATAGCTGAGCCGCTTGCCCCGATTTTTGGGCGGCAATATAAAGCCTGCCGCCGCTCCCCTTCAAAGCATTGACGGTTTGCTCTAGCGCCTGTTGCAATTGCATCTCGGTCATCGAGTGCAGCAACCAGGACACGCGATTGATCGTGGCTTCTTGCTCGGCACGAGTTCGGGTTTGGTCGAGCAGGATCGATTGGGCGATCGCGATCGAGACTTGATCGGCAACCAACTGCACCACCTGCAATTCTCGCTTAGTCATTTGGCGCGGGGTGGCATGGTGAGAGACTAACAAGCCCCAAAGCTGATCTCGGCGCTCATCCTGATGCAAAATCGGCACCACCAACGAGGATTGCACTCCCATTGCCGTTAGATAATCGATATGGCAAGGATCAACGGGACGAAAGCGAATATCCTCTACTGCCAGCGGTCTGCCGGTTTTGGGACAATCCAACGGGCTAAGCCCAATTTTCTGGGCTGCCACATCCACAATAGATCGCTGTCGTGCTCTGAGAAATAATTCCCGCGCCTCACGTGGAATATCCTCTGCTGGAAAGCGCTGCCCCAGTAGGGATGGCAACTGCCGCTCATAAATCGACTCAGCCACCACTTCACCACTGCCATCAGGATGAAATCGATAAACCATGACGCGATCGGTGTCGAGAAACGCGCGCACTTCAGCCACCGTTCCCGCCAAAATTTCGGGCAATTCTAGGGAATGCCGAATCCGGTTCATCATCCGGTGCAGCAGCATTTCCAACGAATCAACGGGCGATGGCTGATCGAGTTTTCGGTGGGTTGACGAGTGACTATTCATGGGCAAATCGGGGCGGGGTGTTCAATAGACGAAGCAGTCGAGTGCGTTCTAAGCGGTTGAGAATACAAGTGACTAATTCCTTTGCGTTAGTCGCTTTGCTCACATAGTCATTTCCACCCGCTGCGATCGCCCGTTGTATGGTCGTAGTATCCAAATGCATGGTCAAAAACAACACGGGTAGATCTTCCCACTGCGGCGCATTTCGCACCACTTGACAGAGTTCAATCCCGTTGAAGTGCGGCATCTGAATATCTAGCAGCAACAAATCGGGTGAAAAGTCTTCGAGCATGTGCCAAAACTGGCGGGGTTCCTCCAACGTTGCCAGTTGTAGCCCCCAGGGTTCTAGCAAGGCTCGAATGCCTGCCAAAATTTGGGGGTCGTCATCCACCACCATCACCTTGGCAGTTGTGGCACAAACATGCGCTTGCGCCCATTTCACCACCTGCAACACTTGAGCAGATCGCGCGGTGCTTACGAAGTCACGGGGCAATTGCGGGGGGGAAGGCGGCAGCAGTGCCAGTGACCGAAGCTCAGACTTGTCCAAAAACACATGGGCACCCAATCGCGCCGCTTTAACGCGGGTTGCTAAATTGTCTTGATCCGCGACAAACAGCACGAGGGGGGATGGATGCAAACTGGAGCCTGCCGGAATTGTCAGCCGTTCTTCCGCGCCAGAGGGCACATTCAGCAATAGTATGGATTCGTTTTTAAAGTAGAATTTTGACTGATTGGCAGATTCATTGATCAGCGGATTGATAGACGGCGATCGCGGGCAGTCCTCAGAGGTCGGTAAACGAGTCATCCACTCCATGGCAATTCCATGGGTTGCTGCCTCGCTAAAAATTTGCTCTGCCAATTCGGTGTCATCATTGATCGCCAACACTAGGGGCACTCGATTGTGCAAGACAGGTGGAGCCTGGAGCGCTGCTTTCAATTGAGCCAATAAATTCAGTAGATGTACGGCTTTGTTGTCTGTGGGTAAGGATGAAGATTGCAGAATATGTTCGATACTGCGGGCTAAGTTAGACCCTTCAGTGAATCCAAAAACTCCCAATGCGCCCGCCAGTTGATGGGCAATTCGACAGGCTTGTTGATACTGCGCTTCGCTCACGGTGCCCACTAACATTTCAGCCCCAGTCTGCTCCAAAACCAGGCAGCGATCGCAATTCAAGCGCTTATATTTTTCCCAAACAGCGGCTAATCCAGCGCGAGTTTTCTGCTGAACCAATCCTTCTTTCACCCATTCTGGCAGCGCAAAAGCAGGCGAGATCGATTCCGTAGCTTGTTTTAAACGATAACCCTGCCCATAAACAGTTTGAATCAAATCGGCAGGCGCACCTCGCCGTTTCAGCTTTTGCCGCAGTCCTTTAATATGGACTGTGACCGTATCTTCGCCGGGAGCATCCTCGCACGACCAGAGATGATCCAATATCATGCCGCGACTAAAAATTCGCTGCGGATGGCGTAAAAAGAACTCTAGCAAACGATACTCTTTTG
>JBGTAZ010000162.1:0-9004 GCA_041749615.1 Leptolyngbyaceae cyanobacterium
GCTTCTGTCGATGCTCTCTCAAAAAGTAATCATGAAACAGTGCTTTGCTGCCTACCGCTAACCGCTGCGTTGGGTCTGCCACAGTCAACAAACCGCCATCCAATGCAAAAATAACAACCCCTAGCGCATCAAATAATTCAATCAGATTGGCTACCCTATCCACGCCTTCACGGGATAACCGCGATTGATCAGTGATTACAATCAGCACTTTTAGCCCGGTCAGCGCATCGGTTCGTACCTGCTCAATCAGCCCTTGATACTCAGGGCGATCGCTCTCATCCCCACCCTGACAGTCTTCATAAATCCGATTTGCGGTAGGCTTGATTCCTAACAATCGGTTCCGCTGCACCTCAATGGTATTTTGATCTAACTGGGTTTGGCTGCTAATCCGGGCATAGCAGTACACCCGATCAAACCGCCCCAAAAAGCTTAGATCCATAATTCACCCGCGATCGCCTGCTCTCCAAGCAAAACACTCTTTATGCCTTTTTGCAATCGTCATTTGTGGCAATTGGCATAAGACATAAAGCCTGAAACCCTCAACTGCTCAATAGTTCAGCGATCGCTCTAGCTTTGGATATAGTGAGATCGCTGAGTTGCAATAATTGCAAATGACTTATATCCCTTGTTACGATTCGGCTGATGTGGGCAGGTTGATCCGGTTTTGGGTGCAAGGGTCGTTGGATGGAATTTGCAGCCAGGGTGCGGCGATCGTTGGTGTGAAAGATTGCGATCGCATGGCTTATGGCGTGAGGTCTACACCATTACTGGAGCGATACACCTCTCAAGATATTCGGCGGGTGATTGAGGGCTTGGCTGTGGAGCCTGAACCGTACCCAACCTACTCAGCGATTTTGATGTTCAAGCATGTGCGGCGATCGCCCCTTCAGGACTTGGCGCGGGCATTGCGACACAATGATTGTTCATCTGCCCAGTCGTTGCTGATTGCTGCTCAAGATGAATTTATGAGGCGATTATTGGCTTAGGGGTGTCGTTTCGCACTTCTAGGTTATATTGATCAGTATCTAATATTGTATTTAGCCGCTGCCACATCTGTTTTGTGGGGCGGTTTTCGCTTTAAAAATGGCAAAAACATTTAATCCACGGCTAAATTTACGAGTGCCACAAATTCTGTGCGATCGCTTGAATGATGAAACCGGGTTCCTCGGAATCTATTGTAAAGCGGTCGAAATTGAAGATCAGCGTATTGAAAGCCGTACCGATCTTCTGAGATTCATCATCACTACCTACATCCAGCGATGCTTGAACCAAGGGGTTCCTGAACTTATCGAAGTAGAGGGCGATCGCGGGTCATTGCCGTTCTACCTTGATAAGAATAGTCGGGGTCTGTGGGAAACGGCGATCCGTGCAGGCATAGGGGCTTCCTACAATCAAATCGCTGAAATGGCGCTCTACGATTATTTCCTGCGACAGGAAGCCCAAGCGGATACCCTAGCCGCAGAATTTGAGCAAGCAAAACAACGGCTACAACAAGTGGACTTAGACGAATGGCGCTAGATCATTTCTACTCATGGGCATGGACACCCCATCAAGTCTATGCCAGTGACAAGGCTGAGCAGGAAAAGGAGAGCATACTGTTTCTGCCCGATCAAGCAACTCCTTACACGGGGGATGCCGCGATCGCGCACTTTTCCACACTGAGAGATGGCGCACAACATAGTTGGCTCTGGGTGTTTGCCGAAAGAACTGAAGCGCTATCGGTGCGGATGCTCCCCTCATTTTTGGGAGAGGATGATCCAGTCTCCACCATTATTTCTAGCTCCCTTCCGCCGAACGAACCACAGAAACCATTGGCAACCTATTTGCAAGTGGTGCCCATCGACTGGTTCTTGCAGTGGGATTTGGACGAAATTCAAGAGGTTTGGTTAGGATTTAATTACAAGCAATTCATCTTAGATCGGGTGCTTCAATCGGCTGCCCAAGTGTTCAGTACGGAAGAGTTTTTGGCATACGTTAGGCGGGTGCGGTGAGCGAAAAACAAATCGAACTTAACCTAAAGGCTGCAACCAAGAAAGTTGTGAAGGTTCCGGTGGACTTTAAGAACTGTCCTAAGTGCGGGCAAGATGTGCGATCGCCCGATGGTGTGAGAGTCCAGCATGTTCCCGGTGCTGGTGATCATCATCGGTGTGTGAAGTGCGATCGCTTTATCCGATGGTTGAAGCCTTCATCAAAAGTGAAGGGCTAAGAAGGGTTGGGTTAAACCCCTATGCTGTTTAGCTTTGAGCGCGATCGCATTATTTCTATCAGAAGGCTTAAAAAGGGTTACTGAATGGCTCACTTGACGGAGTTCATCAAAAAGCAAATTGAGCGGGCGTACCTGAATGGAGAAGGGACTAAGCCTGAAATTGCTAAGCGGTTTGATGTCAGCCTGTCTACTGTTGAGCGGGTCACACGGGGTAAAGGTGCGATTCGTGAAGCAGCAGATCAGGTAAAAGGAACGGCGATCGCTGACCATGTGCGCCAAACGATTAACATCTCTGGTGCGGCGATCGACCAAAATGAACTGCTGATCACGGCGATCAATGATTTGTCTGCCAGTGTCGCGTCTACTGAGGCAAAGTCAAAAGAAGGCGCGGCGGCGGCAATGGTGAAGTTGCTTGATGCATGGCGCGATCGCAACCCTGAAACGATGCAAGACATCATCGCTCGATGCTTGGAGTTGGGCTACAAGTCGGATGACTTCTTTAAGGAATTAGATAAAGCGTGGGAAGGTCAGCAAAAGGCTTAAGCAAGACTCAGCAGGATTGGATTAATCAAGGGCGATCGCTGATTCAAGCGGCTCCAACCTTCAGCAAGAATGATTACCCGTGGCGCGATGAAGATTTAGAATTTTTCACCCCACAACCGCTTGAGAAATTTCTTTATGAGGAGATGGGCGGCATTGTCCTGTTTCCCAAGCAGCGAGAAGATTTAGAAGTACTCTTAGGGATTGATCCTAAACAGCTTTTTGAGGCAGGTTCAGGACTCCCACAACAAGCGCTTCTAGCATACGGCAAGGGTTGTCTAGGTGCTGATGAAAAGCTAAAAGATTATGCATCTGGCTTAACTAAAACCGTTGAAGAGTGGGCGGCTGATGGGCGATCGCTCCTTCTCCCTAGTTGGAATGGTAGTGAAGTCATCCTTTGTCCAACTTCACCTGTTTACCTGAAAGGCTCTGCCCAACTGTACCGAATTACGCTTAATGATGGGCGATCGTTTGTGGCGACTGCTCATCACAAATGCCTCTCTCTTGAGGGCTGGACGCGAGTTGATAATTTTCTAGCGGGTCATACCCAACTGCTAACCACACAGCCTTACTCCAGTGCCCAAACAGCCGATTCACAACGGTGTAGCTTGGCAGATGAGGGGGTCGAAATTGGGTGCGAGAAATTGGGCGATCGCGTCCTTGAGCAAAGACACGGATTGACTCAAGAACTGACTCTTCCGTCCAAAACTTTTTCCGCCCCGTTTTTGCACCATCACCAGGATGCCAACCCTTCTTTCCGTGATGATTGCCAACAAGTTCTTCAGAAAAGTGTTTGGAATGGCTGGAATACAACTCAAGATTTTCTGGGCGGTTATCATCCTTTACTCCATTCAAATGATGAACAACCTCTTGCGGCTCCAGAAACCTGCCTAGACTTCTCTCCATCACTAAGCGGTGTTCTCGGACGTAACCCTTTTTGTTCGCGTAGGGATGGCTTCCGGGCGGAACTTTTATCAAGATGTAACCTGACTTGTCAACCACTCGTCCATCACTTGGTAGATGCTTTCCGTGGGGCTGCCCGCGAGGACGGATGGGAGTCCCGTAATTTCTCAAATGCCTGCGGATGGTTTCAGCATCCACTGAGTATTTTTGCCCTAACTCCTCTTGAGTTGCTCCCTGTTGGTACTTATCCGCAATTTGAGGCAGTAGGGTTTCATCAAGGCGGTTTGACACTCGCAACTGAAAACCCACGCTTTTCAGTCTCGCTCGGACAGTTACAACGTTCACCCCAAGTTCCGACGCGATCGCCTTCAACTGCTTACCCTTTTTTAGCTGCGCGATCGCCAGATTTACATCTATCTCAACCTTCTGAGGCATCCCAAAAAGCTCCTTACTCTTTCCCACAGTATAGCACGGTTAAAACTGTAGAGTCTCTTGCTGTCGGGCGTTTCTACGATTTGACCGTGCCCATAACTCATAATTATTTTGATGCTCAAGGCATTTGTCAGCACAACTCTGGTAAAGATTACATGGTTAGTTGCTGTGTAATTTGGTCGTGCCATGTGCTGCTCTGCCTCAAGGATATTCCCGTCTACTTGGGTCAGGCACCGGGGGAAAACATCGACGTGCTGACGGTCGCCTATTCGATGGATCAAGCAAAGTCGGTGTTGTTCTACAAGATGAAAGCCAGACTCAGGGCATGTCCGTGGTTCAACACCGCGATCGCCCACTTAGTCCCGAACATCTCACCAGAACGATACCTGCGCGACGGTAATGGGTTCGTCGGGGCTGATTCAATTCTGTTCCCTGGCAATCTACGGCTATGGTCTGTACCTGCAACGGATGCGGCAGAAGGAAAGAATCCGATTCTCTGGTGCGCTGATGAGATTGCTGCGTTCTCGTCGCCGGTGCGAATGAACCAGGCTTCTCACATCCATAAAATTCTGACTACATCGGCTCGGACTCGGTTCGGCGATCGCTGGAAGGGGTTGCTTCTCTCCTACGCGCGGCATTCGCAAGACTACATCATGAAGCTGATTGCCCAGTCTAGGCAGGGTAAAGCGCCGGGGCTGTATGTGGCAGTGCGTCCAACATGGGAGGTCAACTTGAACGTGACCCGTGAATCACTCCAACCCGACTATGACCTGAACCCAGAAGATTCCGCCTGTCGGTATGAATGCAATCCACCATCTGCTGTGGATGCTTATTTTCGGAATCCTGAATTGCTGCTGCTTCATGCCAAGGGTGCGCCCATCGACCTGTTGCGATCGAAGCTTCTTGATTTGCCAGAGGAGCGGTTACTAGAAATCGCCAACAAAGGGCGATCTCCCCTCTTAGAAGTTGATGGCAGTGGTGATCCAATTTTGGATATGCGCGGCTTCCCCAAGCTTGCCCGCTGGTGGACTGGGCAAAAGGATTTAGCAGGGCAAGAGTATGAATACTATGTGCACCTCGACCCTGGTGCAACGGGCGATTCGTTTGGGTTCGCGATCGGGCACAATCATCAGCGGTTAGATGGCACCATAATGCCAACGATTGATCTAGCGTTCCGCTGGATTGGTCGCATGTTCCATGAGTTTGGTGAAATCCATCGCCAACAATGGTTTCCCGATACGATGGCTCAAACCGAAATAGTGACGGCTGCTGAGATTGATTTTCGGACGGTGCGCGAGTTCATTTTCTTCCTGCGCTATGCGCGCGGTTTCAACATCCGTCAGATTTCAATGGATAACTGGAACAGCGTAGAATCCCGTCAAGAACTAGACAAGCGCGGCTTTCAGTGCATTGTACGGATTGTGGCAAAGCAAGACTACGACATCTGGAAAGGATTGGTCTACTCGCGCCAAATCGCCTATTATGGCTACCCAATTCTGATTGAGGAAAACTATAAGCTGCAACTGCTCCACGGTGCCAAGGTCGATGCACCTCGCACGAAAGAAGGGGAAGGCATGAAAGCAGATTCCCACAAGGACGTGAGTGATGCGGTGGCAGCCGTTGCCCGTTACCTCAACTTCCTGAAAGATGAAGGGATTGAATTCTATACGAGTCCGGCATTTACGGATATGGGTCGGGAATTGTGGGATAAAGATGAAGAAAATCCGACTCCCCTTTTGAAAGAAGAATCGGATTTGACAGCACAACCGACTTTGCATTCCCAAGTGTGGGAAAAGTTTATGAGCGATGAGGATTAAGTTTGAATCCTGCGGCATTACGGCAATTTTGCCTAAACATGAGTCCAAGTCTTTCTTTTCAAAATGCAATGAATGTTTGACTCCGAAACATTGTATTTTTGAGCCAATTCTTTCAGAGAATTTGAAGATGAGCGAATTTCAAGCACTGCTTGGGCGGTCAGCTTAGAGGATGGGTTTCGATCTCCAATGTTTTGAGGCAACGGATCGCCGTACCTTTCAGACAGCCTCAAATGACTCCAACCCTTGCCACTAATTATTCGATTAATTGATGACGGATGAACTTCTAGTTCAAGCGACTCCTTTATCTGCTCAGCCGTCATGTTTTGAACCCCCATCTGATAAATGACTTCGACCGTCCCATCCAAAAGTTTTGCTTTATGATGACTTTCTCCTTTTGGTAGCCTTTCAGGGTGGCTAACACTCGGACTAGGGGATCTTCGCCCTTTTTGCGTTTTGTCCAATTCGTTCTCGATGTGACTCCCTATCCACAGGTGATCTGGATTGACACATAAAGGCGTATCGCATCTATGGCAAACACACGTATTAGCGGGTATATCGCCTTTATAAAAGGCATAAGATAGCCGATGCGCTCTAACGGTTTTTCCGTCGCGCTTCGCTTTTCCATAGCCATCCGAGCCGATAGTTCCTGTCCAGATCCAGCAGTCGTTTTTTGCTTTGCTAATTCTGGACAGGATGTAGTCTTGAGTATTTTCTTTCCTGCTTTTGTTCCTCTCAATTAGCAATTCTGTTCTTCTGTTCATTGTGATAACGATGGCTACGCTTAATATTTTAACCCAAAAGCGTAACCGCCGCACCCGCAAAACCTTTACCGTTAAGCCTTTAGCGCAAATGCTGCTGCATTTCGATGTCCTCCGCCACCCATTGCTTTCGCGATCGCGCCTACATCTGTGTTATTTCCTTTGCTGTTGCTGCGTAGGCTATAACTGCCATCGCTCGTAATACAAGCCACAAAAGCAGCTTCAGGAATTTGGTGATACAGGGCGGAGCAAACATCGCTGACCAATCTATCCTCACTGCCATCAGCCGCTAAGCGCAGTGTGGGGATAGCATGAGGGAAGATATGAGTGTCGGGAAAAAACTCATACTCAAAACGCTTAGCAACGGCTAATACTGTTTCGCGTTTCGCTTCAAGTTTGGGCAGTGTCGTGGCTCTGCAAACATTTAGCAAGTCTTCTCTGGGCAGTTTGGCTAACTGATCAAACAAGTCGTATACCGTATGAATGCTTTTCTTCTGCCCCATTTTCAAGGCGGCGATCGCTTCATGCACAATCAATGTTTCGCTAATTGGGTCAGCCATCAAATCGCAGTCCAGCCACAGGTCACGGCTACGAACAAACTCTAAGAATGCTGGCATCCGCTTCTCGCCGTGAAAATATTTCCAAGTGAGCGTTGCGCCACACTCATTCATATCAAATCGCTGAGTCACGCGATCGCTGAGTCCTGCCAAGTCCTGCATCGCTGTTTTGTGATGGTCAATCACTGTTACATCTGCACCGATGCCTGCCCATTCTTCAAGGGTGGCAGCAGGGAATGAGAAATCTACAATGAAAACGCGATCGCCCGGTTCCACGTCGGGAATTGCAGATTGATAGCACACACCAATAATCTTGATGTCATTATCTTCTTTCAGCGCATTGAAAACAATCCATGATGCTGCTACCCCATCGGGGCAATCAATACCCGGCTTAACCTGATGATAAAAAATCCTGATCATACCTTTGCTCCTAATGCTAATTCCTCGATCGCTGCAATAAAGCGATCGCACACTTCTTCATCATCCCCATCACCCACCATCGACATCACTTCCAGCGCTTTCCCTTCTGGAATTTGATGCAATTTCGACCAATCTACCAACAATGCTCCCCTGATTTTAGTCACCTCGTCGGGGCTGGGCGGCTGCTCTGCTAGGTCGCGATTTAACAATTTGGACGCGATCGCTTTGCTTTGAGGGATTGCGTGAGTAGTCTTTTCACGAATCTTCCGCAGTCGGACAGCAGCGTTAGGATCGGCGGTATTGTTGGGCGATTTAGCAGGTTGCGGTTTCGCGGATGTCGTTGGCGGTTTGGAGTTCGCTTGCCCAGTTTTGCCTGCAACATACTTCAAGAAGGCTTGTTTTTTGTCAGCGCTGCCTCTTTGGTCGTCCAAGTAGGCGGCAATTCCAAACTGTTCTGCTGCATTTTTAAACGCATCCGCGATCGCCCGTTCCACTGGATCGCCATAAGCGGTATTTTGCCCCTTATCATTCAATATTTCAATGGGCACAGAGCCGACCCCTTGTCGAGGCACTTGGCAGATCGTCATCGTGCAGACAATGATGCAAAGATCGTTGGCAAACGTGATCTCTGTGTAGGTTGCCGTCCAATCCTCAGGGCAGACTGAATTTAGTCTGTCCCTGATAGTTTGCCACTTCACAAAATGCCACTCACCTCCACCGGGGAGTTTCCGCTTGTCATGCTCAGTAGGTTCAAACCATGCTGTTAGCTTTGGAAAAATCTCGCTTAATCTCACTTTGTTCTCTCGGCTAAGTGTGCTGGGTGCCCGTGCTTTGCGAGACGGGCGATCGCGTTTTTGTTAGTCGTTAGCAGGCAGATCTTGAGCTACTCCACATTGAATTGAGGCGAAAAGATACTGTGCTTCTTCTGCTTGCCCTGCGGCATCTTCCTCGTTGTCAAACTCGACTACTCGCGTAGGCTCGATGCGATCGCCGTTGTCATCGCCATTTGCATAAATTACATACGTGTCAGTCATTTTTTTAGCCTTTAATTGTTGAAACAGTTAATCGTTGGGCTTGGCAGTGGTGCAGATTAGGGCATCTGCTCGACCTTGGGTTATCCGAACTTGGGTGATCCAGAAAATCAGGGAGCATCCCTCAAGGCAGAAACATCCATCTTCTAAAACAGCTTTGGGGACTTCAACGTTGCCGCATAACGGTATGAGATCAGACGTGATTTCGTTGTCCGGCAACAAAATGGATCGATTGAGAAAAATATTGAACATTCTTTCAGGGGCAATGAAAGGGCAATTAACACGCGATTCGTGAAACTTTCTCTGGGTAATTCAGCACAAGGGCGATCGCCTCATACCG
>JBGTAZ010000163.1:0-16228 GCA_041749615.1 Leptolyngbyaceae cyanobacterium
GGCAGTGGCGATCGAGCCGAAACAGCAAAATTTGATTGGGGTTTTGAGGATCGGGAATGCCACGCATCCCGCCAAAGGCTCCGGTGCCATAGTGCAAGGCATGGGTGGCGATCGAAATTGTTGCATCTTGAAAGGGCAAAAATCGATTTTGCAGGTAGGCGATGGGCAAAAACTTTTCCATAAAGCAGACGGAGAAATGATCAGTAGAGGGTCGGTAGGATAGCGGCTATTGAGTAGACAGATCCAATTAAATGTAGATGCCGCAAGCTACCCTCACCCTAAATCCCTCTCCCTAAGGAGATGGACTTTGAATCTTGCTCCCTTCTCCCTGGGGAGTAGACCGCAGGTCGTGCGAAGCAGGGCTGGGGATGAGGGTCTTCTACTTAATTTCATTCAGCTACTTAGCAGCGTAAACATAAGGTTAACATTCAACGCTAGCGCGAACTTGCAATGAGTTGATTAGTAAGGAGATAAGGGAACAGGGAACAGGGAATAGCTTTTACAGCCGTTTTCAGATGAATGTGCCACGCTTGCAAACTCTGTAAGCCCCCTAAATCCCCCAATTCTGGGGGACTTCAACTCTAGTTCCCACCAGAATTGGGGGGCTAGGGGGGCGGAAACTGCTGTAAAAATTGTGCCAGCAATAACTAGCCAGGTTGGCGATCGCGCCATTTGCGATCGCCCGTCATCCCAACCAGCCCTTCAATTTTTCTGCCACTTGAGGGCGGCGCAACTTCCGCATTGCCTTGCTTTGAATTTGGCGAACTCGTTCTCGTGAAAGGTTGAATAAACCGCCGACTTCTTCCAACGTGCAGGGTTTGCTGGAGCTTAAGCCATAGCGTAGGGAAATAATCTCTTTTTCGCGCTCCGTGAGGACATTGCCCAACACTTCCCAAATGTCTTGTCGCAGCATGGTTTCGCTAATTTGCGATTCGGGCGATCGCGTTTCGGCATCTTCTAGCAAATCGACTAGCTCAGTATCTTCATCTTTACCAATGCGGTAATTAAGCGAAAGCGATCGCCGATGCACTTGATGGAGGTTTTGCAGTTGTTCTGGGGTCACGTCTAACGCCTGCGCCAGTTCTGCTTCGGTAGGATTCCGATTTAAGGAACGCTTTAAATCTCGCTGAATTGCCTTCAGCTTATTTAATTTTTCGACAATGTGAATCGGGAGGCGAATGATCCGGGAATCATTGGCGATCGTCCGGGTAATGCCTTGCCGAATCCACCAATAGGCATAGGTTGAAAACTTGTAGCCCTTTTCGGGGTTAAACTTTTCAGTGGCGCGATTAAGACCGAGGGCACCTTCTTGAATCAAGTCTAGAAAGGGCACGCCGCGATTGAGATAGCGTTTGGCAATGGAAACCACTAAGCGAAGATTGGAACGAATCATTGTCCGCTTGGCAACCCGACTGCGATGCAATTGATGGTCTAATTGGCGCTCGGTAAGCTGCATTGCTTGAGCAAGGGTGGCGTGACTGGGCACCTGTCCTGAATCGTTTTGCAACTGAGATCGCGTGGTTTCCACCTCGGTCGCAAACTGAATGCGTTGAGCGAGTTCTAACTCTTCGGCAGCCGTTAACAATGGGTAACGCGCCATCTCCTTAAAAAATGCACCCACTCCATCATCAGTTAACACTTTGTGATGACCCGACGGTCGTGGCGAGCCAATATCCTCATTCGCGTCCAATAACTTATCGAATCCCAAATGAGAGTCTAGATCCGGTTCGTTTACCAGATCTAATTCCAATTCCTCTCTTGTGCCGGGGGAATCTTCTTCTACAAACTTGGTCAGGGAATCTGCTGACTCCACTTCAGCTATGTCTGAAGCCATATCTGACAATTCTTCCGCCTCGCCAAAGGTAGAATACAGCCGTGTAGAAGCATTGGAGTGTTTCATCTCTGGGGACATATGCATCTCAATTGGGTGAAGGAGAAATTGTCTGAACAACTTGAAGCGCGATGCCAAGACAAGAATAATTCGAGCGCAGAATATTTGCTCATCTTAGCGACTCTAAAACTAAACTGCCTCAAACCAAGGACAGATCAATTACATCTATTTCAGACTATTTAACCTGATGTGCAACTAAAGTCAGCCCACCCGACGGGAAGCAAGAGTGTTTCAAAGTCCCTCTCCCGCTCTGGGAGAGGGATTTAGGGTGAGGGGGGTTAGGATAGTCACACATCGCGCAGGTTTTGGAATTGAATCGCTGAGATTTTGCAAAAGTGCCCTCCTAGTTAAGCTACTGGAAGTGAGTTTTTAAGTTGTTCATGGCGTTACAAATGCGGGTGCTGATCAAGATTTCCAAGTAAATTTATATGACTAACGATCGCGACATTGCCCAAACCGCCTTGCTCAAAATTGCTCAAACCATTGACGATCGCGATCGCGGCGCGTGTGTTCACATTATGGTGAAATAGAAAAAGTGTTGCTGTTTTGCAAAAAGGGCGTATAGTAGGGGACATTTTGCCGTCATGTGTGGTCAGTATCGTGATTCTTCCTACTTTTCCCGAAGCCAATCATCCTTTGATCAAATCGCTGGCGCACTATAGCGACCAGGAACTGTTGACCTTGTTTCAACGACACTCTGATGCGGGGCAGTACTTTACAGCCATTTTCTGTCGCTATAGCTCGATGGTCTACACCTTGATTCGCCACTCGGCGCGATCGCCCGTGCAAGCCGATTATCTATTTGCTACTACGTGGCGGCACATTTTTTATGAACTCAACGGGTTAGATTTGCGGTCTGCCACCGGCGAAATGATTTTGACGCTGCAAGCTTGGCTGCTGAACATTACCGCAATCTGCATCAACCAAGCGGATCTCCCCGCCGTAGAAACCATTCACTACAGCCTCAAAGAAGCGCCGCCGCCGCTCTGGTGCTACATCGAGCAAGCGTTAGACCAGATTCCGCCCGTGTTGCGGTTGATGGTGCTGATGGCGCAAACCTTTGGCTGGAGCGAAACCCGGATCTCTGCTTATCTCCAAGCAGAAGGAGAAGGCATGTCAGCGGCAGAGGTGCGGGTACGGCTGCAAGAAGGCTACCAGTTGTTAGAAGAAAACTTGCCCGAAGATATTCGCACGATTTATTTAGTGTCTGAACAGTGGGCACAGGGCGATCGCGTAGCGATGGTTTAAGCGATCGTTACCTGATGTGCGACTTTCCTGAAACAACGCAAAGACTGCCCCCACCCTAGCCCTCTCCCAGCGGGAGAGGGAACCGGAAATGTCCGAAAGCCCTTCTCCTTGGGGAGTAGACCGCAGGTCGTGCGTTGGCGAAGCCGCTCACTCAGAGCTAGCAGGGTTGGGATGAGGGCAAATTAGTTGCACATCAGGTATCGTTTTGCAATTCATACCAATTTGAAATTGAAACGCGATAGATGATCTGCTGGAAGCGGCAATGTTTCTTTGTCTTGCAACTCAAAATATCTCCTACGGAGACGCTACGCGAACAAAACTCAAAACTCAAAACGGTATCACTATTACGTTTCGGCTGCGATCGGAAATGTAATTTGAAACGTTGTCCCGGCTCCGGGGATCAGCGTAATGTTTCCTTTAATCTGATTCACTAGATTTCGCACGATTCGCATTCCTAAAGAGGGAGAGTTTTGCCAATCCACGGCTCTAGGAATGCCAATTCCGCTATCGGTCACTCGCAAAACGCCTTTAGGCTTGTGAGGGGGTTCTTCTAAAACAGAGGTGAGGCAAATGGTGATTGTGCCGAATTGATCGCCGGGAAACGCATATTTTAAGGAATTGGAAACGAGTTCATTAATGATTAAGCCACAGGGGATGGCGATGTTGAGATCGAGATAGGTGTTGTTGGTTTCAATGCAAACTGTGACTTGTTGCTGACTAATGCCATAGGAACGGAGCAGATTGTTGACCAGGCTATTCACATACTCATTCAGATCAATCTCGGTTAGGTCAGACGATTGATAGAGTTGCTCATGAATCAACGCCATAGACTGCACGCGATTTTGAGACTCTTGCAGCACGGTGAAGGTTTGCAGATTATCCACGTTGCGGGATTGCATTCGCAGTAGGCTTGACACGATTTGTAGGTTGTTTTTCACCCGATGATGCACTTCTTTGAGCAGCATTTCTTTTTCTTGCAGCGATCGCCGGAGGTTGGCTTCGGCTTGTTTGCGATCGCTCAGTTCGGTTTGCACCTGCTGATAGAGGTTTGCCTGCTGAATGGCGATCGCAAGCTGGTTGGCAATCTGTTGGATTAAATCGGCTTCCGCAGGTTGCCATTGCCGCTCCTCGGCACAGGCATGAACAATCAGCAATCCCCAGAGATGGGGAGCCTGATCATGCTGCTGGATAATCGGGGCAACAATTTTGGATTGCACCTGGGTCTGCTGCATAAACGGAATGAAGCATTCGCCCCATGAATCTAGCGCCGTGCGATCGACCATCCGGGGCTTGCCTTGCAAGTAAAACTCGTAACAGCTAGGCGGAAAGTGTTCATCTTCAAACCACATGGCTTCAATGCTGGGGTAGTCTGGCACCACCGATTCCTTCAGCACTACGCCAGAGCCATTAGAAGTGAGGTGAAAAATCAGAACACGATCTGCCTGCAAGGTTTGGCGCACCTCATCCACTGCAACTGCCAACACGTCATCTAGCTCAATCGCTTGAGAAATCTGCTGTGAAATTAGCCGGAGCAATTGTTCGCGATCGGCTTGTTGATGCAGGGCTGCTTCTGCTTGCTTGCGATCGGTAATATCCAGGGCAACCCCAAATAACCGAGTAATTTGACCCTCAGCATTGCGCTCTACTTGCCCCATGCTAGACAGCCACACCAGGGAACCATCGGGGCGAATCAGGCGATGATCAACCGAGTGGGATTCCCCTTGATGCAACGCGCGGGATATCACCTCACCATACATGGCGCGATCGCCGGGGTGAATGAATTGCAGAACCTGCTCAGGCGTTGGGATGGGCTGATCAGGTTCTAACCCAAACATCCGAAACAGTTCCGCAGACCAAGTTCCTTGCCGGGTTGCCAGATCAAATTCCCAATTGCCCACATGGGCGATGCGTTGCGCCTCTGCCAAACTCGCTTGGCTGCGTCGCAGGGCTTCCTCGGTTTGGCGGCGTTCAGCGTCTAGCTGTTTGGCTTTGGTAATGTCTTGGGGCATACAGAGGCTATAGATTGGCTTGCCCTGGGAATTATAAATTAGCGCAACGGTGAGATCCACCCAGATCACGTCACCATTTTTGCAAATGTAGCGTTTTTCCATTTGAAATCGAGGAATTAAGCCTGCGATTAGCTGGTTAAACAGTCCGAGGTCAGCATAAATATCATCGGGATGGGTGAAATCCAAAAACGTCATCTGGCAGAATTCGAGGTCGCCGTAGCCCAGCATTTCTTGATATTTGGCGTTGCTGCGAACCATGTAATGGTCATCCATTGTGGCAAGCCCGATCGCCATGGGCGAATTTTCAAAAAATGCCCGAAACTGCTCTTCACTTTGGCGCAGGGCGGTTTCGGTGTGTTGCCGTTCGGCTTCTCGCTGTTTGGCGACGGTGATGTCTTGAAACATGCCGAGGCTATAGCGGGGGTTGCCCTCGCGATCGCGAATTAGGGTAACGGTGAGGTCAATCCAAACTACCTCACCGTTCTTTTTAATCAATCGCTTTTCTATTTGAAACCGGGGGTGATTGCCCTCGATTAAATGCTGGATTTGGTTGATATTGCTTGAAATATCATCGGCATGGGTAAAATCGACAAACGTCATCTGGGCAAGATCTTCTGGGCTATAGCCCAGAAGATCTTGGTGTGCTGCATTCACCCGCAAAATGCGGTAATCATGAACATCAACCAGGGCAATGGCGATTGGTGCATTCTCAAAAATGAGGAGGAGCTGTTCTTCTCTGTATTGCAACGCCTTCACTGCCTGCTCTCGTTTGACTTCTAGGCGCAGGCGATCGGCTTCGCCGATCTTGCGTTCGGTAATATTCATCAAGATGCCATCCGACACCCTATCGCCATTCGGCTGTAGCTCAGGATTAGAAACACCTTGAATCCAAATAACTTGCCCAGCGGATGAAATAAACCGCCCTTCCCATTGCCAAGGATTGAGCGTGGTGAAGGAGTCAGCAGTGGAGGTTTCTAGAGAGGCGCGATCGCTAGGATGGCAGCACTGCACAAACGCTTCCGCATCTTGCTCAATCGTTGCGGCGGTGATGCCAAACAGGGTTTCAACCTGAGGGCTGATGTAGGAGAAAGTGCGAATGCCGTGGGTGTCCATGCGAAACTGAAAAACAATTCCCGGAATATTTGCCGCTAATCGTTGAAACCGTTGTTCGCTCTGGCGTAACGCGGCTTCGGCTTGCTTCAGGGCGGTAATGTCGCGCTCAATCACCAAAATGGATACCAAATTGCCATCCAGATCAAATTCCGGAATGTTGTGGGATTGGAAACATTGTCCGCCGCTATAGGTTGGGATAGAAAACTCAACCGTTAGTAGTTTGCGGGTTTGCACCACTCTTTCCAGGGTTTGCTCCCAAACTGCGATTGCCTCGGCTGGCATGTTCAAGTCGCGCTCACTCTTGCCTAACACCACCGATCGCGACAATCCCATGTTCTTTTCAGCCGCCGGGTTGAGATATAAGTAGCGAAACGCCCGATCAAAGCGAAAGATAGCATCGGGAGAGTTTTCGGCGAGGGTGCGAAATTCTTGCTCTCGTTGACGCAGGGTTACTTCTGAGGCGTGCAGTGGGTGGGTTTGTGCCTGCACATGCCGCTCCAATTCGCCATTGCGATCGCCATCGGCTTTTTCCGTCGCTTTGCGCTCGGCGTTAACAGACTCGCGATCGCAGGCGGTCTCTAAAGTGCGATCAGCCGCTTTTGCTGCCGCCAACTCTTGCCGACACTGCGCTAGTTCTGCCTGCAAGATGGTATTTTGAGCTTGCAGCACCGCCAGTGAGTGGGCGATCGCGGCACCGTCATTAATTCTGTTGTCAGAACACGGAGAGTTAGTCATAGCTCAAAAGGGTGAATGATAGAAAATCACACTACCAATAGAATGTAGGGGATGAACGGTCGCGGTTGCGGGATCTGGGATGGGGCGGGCGATCGGGTGCTCAACCTTTCACCTTTCGTGCTCAAGTCTTATGTCATCTTGCTCTGATTGTCCCCCAATTTTCATTGCTGGCGATCGTTTGTGTCTAGTTTCCAGGGAACTTTAAGAAAAAATTTCCTTAACTTTATGGTTTTCACAGTGGGCACATTAGGTTCATGACAACAATTTTGGTGATTGACGACGACTTAGCGGTGCGAGAGTCTCTCAAAGATTTGTTAGAAATTGGGGGATTTCAGGCGATCGTGGCAAGTAATGGGGCGGCGGGAGTGGTGCTGGCTGAGCAGCAAGTTCCTGATGCCATTTTGTGCGATGTACAAATGCCGGAAATGGATGGCTACCAGGTGTTAGACACCCTTCAGAAAAACCCAATTACCGCCACTATTCCATTCATTTTTTTAACTGCCAATGCCAACAAGACCAGTGTGCGCCAGGGAATGATCCAAGGAGCCGATGATTATCTGGTCAAGCCCTGCGCGACTGAGGAGTTGTTGGCGGCGATCGCCACCCGTCTTGCCAAACACACCGCCTTGCAATCTCAGTCCACCAAACAGTTGAATAACCTTCGCAGCAGCATTTCTCTCTCCCTGCCCCACGAGTTTCGCACCCCCCTGACTGCCATTCTCACCTCGGCAGAATTGTTGTGCGGCATTGCCGATGAAGCAACCCCAGAAGAAGTTTTAGAAATTGCCCAAACGATTCAATCGGGCACGAAAAAGCTCTACCGCTTAGTCCAAAACTTTTTGCTCTATGCCAAGCTAGAACTTCTCCTGCGGGATGATACGCGATCGCACACTCTGCCACTCGGAGAAACTTACGAGCCTAGTAGTTTGATTACAGTCATTGCAACAAAGCTTGCTCAGAAATGCGATCGCGCGGGCGACCTGCAACTAGACTTAGACAATGCCATCCTTGCCTGTCCTCACTTTGAAATGGAAAAAGTGATGACTGAACTGATTGACAACGCCTTCAAATTTTCGCAAAAAGACACCCCTATTCAAATTTCCAGCCGCCAAGACCAAGACACCTATCACGTCGATATCATCAATCAAGGGCGCGGCATGACCAAGGCTCAAATTGCCAGTATTGGTGCCTATATCCAGTTTGAGCGGCAATATTATGAACAGCAAGGCGTAGGACTGGGACTCGCGATCGCCCATCGGCTACTCACCCTTTACGGCGGACAGTTGATCATCGACAGCGTCCCCCATCAATCGACTTGCGTCAAGGCAATCTTTCCCATAGGGCAAGGGGACGAGGAATAAGTGCGGAGTACGAGGTGCAAACTCAAACCTCCCTCACCTTCTCTTCCTCCGCGTCTGCAATTTGGTCTAGCTGTTGCCACACTTGATTGAGAACGGCATCCAAGCCTTGGCGGGTGGCGGAGGAAATTTTGAAGATGGGGACGTGGCTAAGTTGCTGCAATTGATCCGCGATCGCGTCTATATCCACGGCTTCATCAACAGCATCCAGTTTGCTAAGCGCGACAATTTGGGGACGGTCGGCTAAGCCGCGATCGTAGGCGCTGAGTTCGGCTTGAATCGTTTGATAGCTGGCGATCGGGTCTTCGCTGGTCACATCAATCAAGTGGAGTAACAGGCGAGTCCGTTCAATGTGACGCAAAAAGTCAAATCCTAGCCCCACGCCCAAATGTGCCCCTTCAATCAGTCCTGGAATATCGGCAAACACGGTGCCGTCGCCGGTAGGTTTCCGGACTACGCCCAAATTGGGCACCAGCGTTGTAAAAGGATAGTCGGCAATTTTAGGTCGCGCTGCCGATACTGCCGAAATGAACGTAGACTTTCCCGCGTTGGGCAACCCAATAATCCCGACTTCTGCCAGCAGCTTCAACTCTAGCCGCAGCATCCGAGCGTCTCCGGGCAATCCGGGCAGAGCTTTTTCGGGAGCGCGGTTGTGATTGGTCAAAAAGCAGGCGTTGCCTAACCCCCCCTTGCCGCCCTTCGCCACACACACGGTTTGCTCTAGTTCCACCAAGTCGCCCAGCAGTTCCTCGGTTTCTGCATCAAAAATCATAGTGCCACAGGGAACTTCAATGATGCGATCGTGCCCCGAAGCTCCCGTGCATTTGTTCGGTCCACCCCGCACGCCGTCATCCGCTTTATACAATCGGTTGTAGCGAAAATCTAGCAGGGTTTGCAGGTTCTCCACGGCTTTCACAATCACCGAGCCGCCCCTGCCCCCCGTTCCGCCAGAAGGACCTCCCGCAGGCACATACTTCTCTCGCCGGAAGGCAACCATGCCATCGCCCCCATCGCCTGCCTTCACTTGAATCTCGGACTGGTCAATAAATTGCATAAAACGCTCAGAGTTCTCTTGATAGCAGGGTTCGAGGGTGACAATACTCGCTTAAAGATCTGACTAGATATTATTACAGCGATCCACTATTGTACACATAAAGGAAGCCCGCTGTCTGGATGATAATTTTGCATCTTGATTCGGCAAATGCCTTCGCAATTACAGCCCATTGAAATTAAATAAACGGTGAGGGTCGTTGGGGTCATCTGACTTTAATAGGAATGCTTAGGAATGCTGATGTTGATCACAAATGTCTCCAGATTCACAAAGGCAAAAGCGGGAGAGCAGCTATCATAGGCTGTACTTGGTGACTTCCGGCTATGACCCATTGCCTCAATCCCGACTGCCAGAAGCCTCGGAATCCTGATAGTGCAAAAAACTGTCGCAATTGTGGAGCAACGCTGTGGTTGAAGGAGCGCTATCGGGCGATCGCGGCGATCGGTCAAGGCGGGTTTGGCAGAACTTTTTTGGCGGTGGATGAAGACAAGCCCTCGAAGCCGCGCTGTGTGATCAAGCAGTTTTTGCCCGTTGCTCAAACTCCGCGCAATCTCAAGAAAGCCGCCGATTTATTTGAGCAAGAGGCAGTTCGGCTAGAAGATCTGGGTCACCATCCCCAAATTCCAGAACTGTTTGCCTACTTTCGCCAAGAAGGACAGCAGTATTTGATTCAAGAATTTATCTATGGCAAAACCCTTGCCGAGTTGCTAGCACAAGTAGCTTTTGCTGAACCGCAAGTGTGGGAAGTGTTGACTAGCCTATTGCCTGTGCTGGAGTTTATCCACGGGCACAACGTGATTCATCGCGATATTAAACCGGGCAACATCATCAGTATGGCAAGCGCTCAGGGCAGTATGGCATTGCCTCAACCCGGAAAACTCGACTGGACAACCTTGCAGCAAGCGCTTACCACTGAAGCCGCTCAGGGGTTTCGGAATGGGATTAGTCTATCCTACCGATTTCATGAGTTGCTCAGTTTTAGCCTGTCGCGATCGCCGAAAGAGGTTGCGATCGGGCTGCAAACTCACTGCGAACAACTGGCATCTCAGTTTGCTCGCTATCCGGCTCTGTCTCTGGGACAGCGCCAATACTTAGTGACCGATGCCAGTCGGCTATTGTTTGAATTACGCCACGCCTCGGAAGCAAAATTAGGGCAACCCGCGATCGGGCGATTGGGACTGGTGGATTTTGGAGCCGCCAAATCGGTGCAAGGAGTGGAGCCGATGCAAACAGGCACCACCATCGGCAGTCCAGAATATGTGGCACCGGAACAGGCGCGAGGCAAAGCCGTTTTTGCGAGTGATTTATATAGCTTAGGCGTAACTTGCATTCACTTATTGACGAAGCTTTCGCCCTACGACCTGTTTGATCCTCATGAAAATAGTTGGATCTGGCGCAAGTATTTGACCTATCCCGTTAGCGACACGCTGGGATTTATTTTAGACAAACTGCTGGAACCTGCCCTGCCCAGACGCTATCAATCTGCAATGGATGTGTTGCAAGACTTGGAGGGAGCGATTCCCGGAGGGAGTCCTGGGGAAAGCTTCGCGAACGGTTCACGAATCGCGCTTTCCCCTGCGCCCCCAATCGCACCGCCACCCATGCCGCCCCCCGCTGCCATGCCGCCGCCAATCTCCCCGGCTCAGCCCTCGTTTCAAATCACCCCCCGCTCTCGGTTGATCTCGCCGGGATTGGCACCCGCTTTGGAAACCGATCCGACGATTTTGACTCTGCCCCCAGAACCCGATCCAGAGCCAAAGTCAAGGCGGAGAGCGACCCCAAGCTGGAACTGTGTGCATACCTTTGAGGCAATGGGCAGAATTTATGCGATCGCCCTTAGCCCGACGGAACCCATTTTGGCAAGCGCGATCGGCAACACGATTAAACTGTGGGATCTCGACACGCTCCAACTCCTTCGCACCCTCACCGGACATCTCGATATCATTCCGGCGATCGTCATCAGCCCGGATGGCAATCTGCTGATTAGCGGTAGTGCGGACAAAGCCATTACGTTTTGGGAAATTGCCACCGGCAGACGGTTAGCCAATTTGCCCCTACACGCCGATACAGTGCTAGCGCTAGCCGTGTCGCCCGTGGAAAAATTGCTTGCCAGCAGCAGTTTTTATGATCCCATTACCCTATGGGATATGGCTTTAGGGCATAAGCGGCACGGTTTGTTAGGACATGCTGCCCGGATTGATGCGCTAGCATTTAGCCCCACCGGCACCGTAATTGCCAGCGGCAGCGGTGATATGACGATCAAGCTGTGGGATACCGACACGGGCGCAGAAATTCGCACGCTCACAGGGCATACCCATCAAATTTCTAGCCTTGCGTTTAATCCCGATGGCATCACGTTGGCAAGCGCCAGTTGGGATGGCACTGTGAAACTATGGAACTTGAAAAATCGCCGCCAAGGACGGATGCTAGAAGCTCAATCAGGACGGGTGAATGGCGTGGCGTGGAGTGCCGATGGGAAACACTTGGCGATCGCCAGCGATAGTCTGCAAATTTGGACTCCCGCTTCCAGGAAAAATAATCCCGTTTTGCTGGGGCATACGGATGTCGTTTCTGCCGTCACCTTTGGACGTGACGACCACACATTGATCAGTGCCAGTGGCGATCGCACCCTCAAACTTTGGCGGTGGGAATAGGCTCAATTTGTCGTAGCGTCGTTACAGTAAAACAGGTTGAGGGAACGCTAAATATCACGGCTCACAAATTTTTCGGCATTGCTGAATGCAAGGATGATTTTTGGTTGTAGGGGTAGGTCTTGTGCCTACCCTAGAGATTGAGGGCAACCACAAGGGATTGCCCCTACAAATTTCCATCCCTAGATTCAGCAATGCCCATTTTTCTTTAACTAATCTGTTGCATGGTGGAAATCAACCGCTATTACACAATCCTAGGAATCGCCCCTAACGCATCTTTCGCAGAAGTTAAACGAGCTTACCGAAATCTGGCAACCATCTGGCACCCCGATCGCGTCAGCCAACAACCTGATCTAAAGCAAGAGGCAGAGGAAAAAATTAAGCTGATTAATGAAGCTTACCAATACCTCAAAGATCGCCTGCCCACACCGACACCACTCGACAGCGCACCATTCGCGCCACAGTCAGTTTCTACCGATGTATCGACCAGTCATACTAGACCAGCGATTTACTATGACAAAGGAGCCGAACACGCTAAAGTAGGTCGCTATAAAGAGGCTTTGAATGACTTCAGCATGGCAATTCGACTGAACCCTAACTATGCTGAAGCCTATCGCTATCGAGGGTTTGTAAACTCAATGCTGGGGTTTGAGTTGGGCGCAGAAGCCGATTTGCAGAAGGCAAAGGAACTTGGACTCAGAAAATCATCCACTGCCCAAAATACTTCTGCCCAAAAACAAAAATCTGCTGCTGCGACTTCAACACCAACATCACCCACGGTGGAAAAAGTGCCATTTTCTCAACCATGGAAGTGCATACAAACCTGGCAAGAACACTCAGGCGCTATTACCAACATCGCTATCAGCCCAGATGGAAAAACACTGGCAGGTAGCAGCACAGACCATACGGTGAAACTTTGGAACTTACGAACGAATAAAGTATTTTGCACCCTGACGGAGCATACTGCTTCGGTTCTATCAGTGGCGTTTAGCCCCGATGGGCAAGTGCTGGCTAGTGCTGGTGAAGATCAAACGATTAATCTTTGGCACTTAAAAACGGGATCATTGATACGGACTCTCGCGGGACATACCCAAGCGATTTCGACGGTTGCCTTTAATCCGAATAGACAAACCCTGATCAGCGCCAGTCAGGATGGAGCAATCAAAGTATGGAATCTATCCACTGGAAAATTTTCTCACAATCTTCCCTTACCGCTGATTCCAGTTTCGGCGATCGCCCTTAGCCCCGATGGTCAGATATTGGCGATCGCTAATGGCGATCGCCGACTCATACTGTGGCATTTGCCCCTCAATCAAGTTCTGCGAACCTTAACATGGGACAGCGACCTCACTTCCGACATCACTTTCAGCTGTAGCGGTCAATATCTTGCGTTTGCCAACGCCGACCAAACTATCAAAATTTGGGACTTACAATCAGATGCGATTAAACACACTATTTCTGCCCACTCAGACTTGATAAAAGCGCTAGCCTTTAGCCCCAATCAACAAATTCTTGCTAGTGGCAGCAAAGACACAACCATCAAACTGTGGAATATGGGAACAGGCAAGTCATTTGATACTTTAAAGGGTCATCAAGACACCCTTAAATCAGTTACATTCAGTCCAGACGGTCAAACTTTATTTAGCGCCAGCTTCGACAAAAGCATCAAACTTTGGCGGTGGGAATAGGCTGGTTATCCCATGCCAGGAATTAAGCCACCGCTCAAACGGCTCATTGCGGTACTAGCGATATCAGAATAGCGAAGCTGACCACAGAGAATTTGCCCAAAGGCAGCGGTTGCCCTAGGTCGCTTGATTCCTTTTTTGTAGGCAAGCCCTGGAAATCTATAAAAAGCTCCGGCAATGCGTTGTGCCCAAAGCATTTCTGATCCCCAGCGATCATTAATCACCTGAGTGTAGTTCTCTAATGCATTTAAGTTGCCAACTAGGGCTTGGTCGATCGCTTCGGCTGCTTTCACACCGGTAAACATTGCTGGACGAACTCCCTCGGCAATCAATGGATCGACCATGCAAGCCGCTTCTCCTGCCAACAAAGCATTTTGCGTATGTAGCTTATGGTTACCATCCCACAAACAAATCGGCTGAACAAACTGCTGGCAGTCCGCCGGATTAATCCCCGTTTGCTTGGCATAGTCCGTCATGATAGCGTGCAAGTCCGACGGCTCGTTTCCGCGAAAAGTTGCCCCCGCAATCGAGCAGCGATCGCCTTTGGGGAAGCTAGAGATATAGCCGTTTTTAACCATGCCAAATTCAAATTTAGCGAGATGAGGCTGGTTTCCGGCAGTAGAAGATTCTAGGATGGTTCCCATCCGAGACTTAGCCTGTTTAAATCCTAACCATTGCCGCATCGAACCAGCGGCTCCATCGGCGGCAATCAAATAGCGGGCTTCAATCGTGCCGTTTTCGGTCTTAACGTGCCAGCGATCGCCCTTAAACTCAATTCCCATGGCGGTTGTGTTGTCTCGCAGTTCCACCCCTTGCGCTTGCGCCTGCTGCACCAAGAAATGGTCAAATACATCGCGCTGCACCATCCACATCGGTTCCATGGCTTCTAAGCGAGCTTCGATTGGGTCTCCGAGCTTCCAGGTGTAGCGCAAATTTGCGACCTTGCAGGCGATCGCGGGTGAAAAGTCAAAATCAAACCACTGAGCAACTTCAGGGGATACGCCACCGGCACAAGGTTTGTATCGGGGTAAAGCCTGCTTTTCTAGCAAAATTACTGAACGTCCACGTTTTGCTAAGTGATAAGCGGCAGATGCACCAGCCGGTCCGGCTCCCACAACGATACAATCAAACGCCATGCTGAAACGCTCCTTAAGTAACTGAACTGCAATGTCTTCCGTCAAAGTAACTTACAGATGTCCGATCAAACAATGCATTAGGGGGAGAGTTCTTTAAAGCTCCATAAAAATTCTGTTTTTCGCGAGGCGATCGCCCCCTTGCAAAAGGATCATTGATTGTGATTCACCTTAAAACCCTGCTCCAACTGGATTAGAAGAGGCAGTAGATTTACCGAGATTTAATAAAGTAACTTTATATTTTGACATTTCTCACGTTTTTAAGAACTTTGTCCAGAGAAAAGCGGACTGCCTTCCCCCTTTTTTAAAGTAGGTTGTGGTGTCGGTTTGCCAAGGGTTTTGCACGCCTTGAGCGATCGCCCCCAAAGTTCAACAATTATACGGAACACAATTATTTCCCAGACTTCTAGGATAGGTTCATGAAGAATTCATAAAACAAGGAATTTGGTTTTCCCCATCAAGGAGGATTTTAACAATGAACTGGCAAGTCTGTATTCGCTATCCCAACGGTCAAGAAAAAGCAATCTGCTCCTTTCAAAATCGAGAAAACGCTTTAAAACGAATTGATGCCATTTATTCTCAGGGCTATCCCATGCATGTGGCATATGTCGTTCGCCCTGCTCATTACCTAGAAGTTGCACTATGTCCAAAGGACACGCGCAGCCAATTGCAGATTGCCTGAATAGTGTGCTTCTCAAAGCCTTGTTTAAAGCAGTTGCCAGAATTTACCTGAGTAGGATGCGTTACGCTGCGCCAACACGTCCTACTCAGGTATTTTTTCGCGTGCGTATCTTGGTAGAAAGAGTGATCTGATTAGACAGTGGTAATATCCTTCTCTTTTGCCGCCAGCACTTCTTCCACTTTTGCCACAAACTTGTCAGTCATTTTTTGAATCTTATCTTGCAGATCGCGGGATTCATCCTCTGAAACTTCGCTACTTTTTTCCTGTTTACGAACCGCGTCAACCGCATCACGGCGAATATTCCGAATGGAGACTTTACCCTCCTCTGCAAGCTTAGCGGCAAGTTTAACCAATTCTTTGCGGCGATCGCTGGTCAATTGTGGAATGTTCAAGCGAATCACAACACCATCATTGTTTGGAGTCAATCCCAAATCTGAGAGTTGAATTGCTTTTTCGATCAGGCTGATGCTGGTGCGATCAAACGGTTGAATTGTAATCGTACTCGCATCAGGAATACTAATGTTTGCTAACGATTTTAGTGAGGTCGGCGCTCCATAGTATTCAACCGAGATGCGATCGAGTAGGGAGGGGTTCGCGCGCCCTGTGCGAATGGTGTTGAAAGACCGTTGAGTGGACTCAACCGCCTTTTGCATATGATCTTCAACGTCAGCT
>JBGTAZ010000164.1:0-7363 GCA_041749615.1 Leptolyngbyaceae cyanobacterium
CTGCTTCATCCAAATAATACTCTCCGCACCCGGTTAGGATAGTCCAAGTATCTTGACCAGTGGGATGGACATGAGCAGGGATTGTCTGCCCTGGTTTGATATACCAGCCGACAACGACAGCATTTTTAGACTCAGTAATCAATGACCGAATCGGCTCCCCATCGGCGGGCTGAAAAAAGTCGGAGCTGTTAAATATCCTAGTTTCACTCATCTTTGTTTTCCATCCCTATTGAAATAGGGTTGTGGTGCCAACTATCTTTTATTTTTAGTCTTTTTCAGTCCGTAATTGTCTCACTAATCTCTGGAGGGAATTGTCAATTTGATAACTTTATTTGTATCAGGGGCGATCGCGTTTTTTGGGTGGCAAAATAGAACATAGCAGAGCGCAATTTCGCAAAAGTGGTAGCGGTATGAATAGTGGATTAATTTTGCCTGAGAACTGGCAAGACTGGCTAGTTGTGTTTGGTTATCTTAGCTTTACTGCCTTTATCATCTGGCGAGTGTTAATCAGCAAATAGTGCCTGAAAATTGAGGTTGAGTGATCGCGCTGAATCCGTGAATTCGCGATCGCGGTTAGGTTTTTTGATCTAACCGAATCGCTTGCTCCAACGCCGTTTTTTCTCGCGCTCGCTGCGCGTAGGGTGCAAGCGTTGCCCGATCGCACCCGGTTAAAAGTTGCAGATTATCTAGGCTGACTCCCCGCATTAATAGTTCCACATACCACGTTTGTTGCGCTTGGGCGATCGCGGGAGAGTGCCCTTCTGGGGTGAGTAGTCCGGTTGTCCAGCTTTGCCATCGCTGCCGTAACTCCAGTTCTATTAGCGACTTGTCATCGTTATCTACAAACAACGACGGCTCGTTATCTTTGCGACTCTTGAGCCATTGCGTTAAGGGATTGCGAGTATAGGAACCATAGCGTTTGCCCAAAATCCATTGATTGACTGGAACCTGGCGGGTGCCATGAGAAACCTGCAACAATTGTTGATCAGCATCGCTAATGTAGTGGTGCCGTTGTAAGGTAATCACCTCAGATGGACTTAATCCAGCACCAAATAAAACATACGCGATCGCATAGTCTTGCACACTAGATTTCTTCGATTGCTGCAAAATACTATGAACCAAGTTTGCAGACAAATCGGACACAATTTCTGAACTATCAAAAGACTCAGATTTGACTAAACTAACTGATCTAAAAGAGAGTTGTGAAGCACTAGAAAATGCTCCATTTAAAAAGAGCGCCACCACCGTTTCCAAAAAATCTTCGCGATCCGTCCAAAGCTCGTGAAACTCACTGGTGAACTCGATCACGGCATACCCTAAAAGCATCCCATTCAGCAAACTTGCCAATTTCTCAGCCGGAAGATGAGGTTGCAACTGTCCTTGCTCAATCACGATCGCAAAATAATCGGCAACATAGCGATTTGCTTGAGTAAACCCTTTTCCCAATGCTGCCCGGTTTTCTGCGGGATACTGTCCAGCTTCGCCCACCACCGATCGCACCACGGCTGGAACCGATTCTAATGCTTCTAAACAGGCTGTGGCATAGGCTCTGAGCGCTTCATAAATATCACCCAGGCTGCCAGTCTCACTGGCTTGCCGCACCAATGCCTGCCCCAATTGGCTAAACACCGCCGCCTCTTCAATCACCGCTAGCAACAGCCCATGTTTATTACCAAACTGGCGAAATAAGGTCACCTCATTCACTACTGCCAGTTCAGCAATTTGCTTGGTCGTTGTTTCGGTTACGCCTTGGGTGGCAAACAGTTCGAGGGCAGAGTGAATTAGCCGTTGTCGAGTCGATCTCTGATCAGCCATTGCGTAAGATGCAAGTGGCACTTGCATAAATTACTAAGGATTGTTACAGTAGACGAAATGTAAGTAACACTTGCATTTTCTCCAGTGTAAACGGTTTTTACGGGAGCGTCAGTTTTGCTAACCCTGCATCCGATCGCGCCCCTATGGAAATCATTCAATTATTAAGGAATACTGATGACTTCTACTTCGGTTAAGGTGGCTCCTGTAGAGCAATTGCCGCCTCTAGATTGGGTGAGCGTAGCATTTTTCGGTGCAGTTCATGCGATCGCGCTGTTGTCTCCCTGGTTTTTCTCTTGGTCAGCTTTGGGCGTTACCCTGTTTCTGCATTGGCTGTTTGGCAGTATTGGCATTTGCTTGGGCTATCACCGTCTGTTGACCCATCGCAGCTTTCAAGTACCCAAAGTTTTGGAGTACGCGATCGCCATCATTGGCACTCTAGCCCTTCAGGGTGGACCGATTTTTTGGGTAGCCGGACATCGCCAACATCACCTGCACACCGAAGACAACGAAAAAGATCCCTACTCTGCCAACAAAGGGTTTTGGTGGAGCCACATGCTCTGGCTGTTCTACCCAATCAAAAAGTTTTTTGACTACGAACAGTACAAACAATATGCGCCAGAACTTGCTCGTGATCCCTTCTATCGCGGCTTGAATACCTACTTCTTGCTGCTTCAGTTGCCTTTAGGAATTTTGCTTTATCTGATGGGCGGCTGGTCATTTGTGATTTACGGCGTGTTTCTTCGAGCCGTTTTGTTGTGGCACAGCACTTGGCTAATCAACTCGGCTAGCCACATGACGGGATATCGTAGCTTTGAATCAGACGATAATTCTCGTAACCTCTGGTGGGCAGCGCTGTTGACCTATGGCGAAGGCTGGCACAACAACCATCATGCGGCACCCAATGTGGCGAAAGCGGGGCTGAAATGGTGGGAAATTGATATGACTTGGTGGGCAATTCAAGGCTTGAGAAAATTGGGCTTAGCGAAGCGAGTGATTTTACCAAGCCAAGACGCTTCCTAAAATGCCAATCCGGGCAAATAAACCTCTGACGTAAACCAGCCCCGGTTTGTCAGAGGTTTCACCATTGCCTGCGCGTATTCAAAACAAGGCTTGCCTTCACCATCTTTGGCATCGTGGACTTTGGCATCGTGGAATAGATTCGTCACAGGTTGATAGCCGCTGGAGGCGTAGATTTTAGGGTTGCCAAATAAAACGGCGTACTCAATCTTTTGAAATCGTAGCCAGACCTCGATCGCCGCTAGGATTCGCTTAATATATCCCTTGCCGCGATCATCGGGATGCACACAAACTTCGGCGATGCCGCCAATCGGGTATTTTTTGTTATCCACCACCACATACTTTTCGTGAACGGCAATATGGGCGATCGCCATTCCAGTTTCATCCCGCATTAACCAGCGATGACCAGGAGGTTCATGAAAGTAACGGCGCGTTTGAAACACAACATCGCCAGGTTTGGTGAAACACAGGCAAAGCAATTGGCGAAGATTTTCATCCAAGAGCGGGTCAACGGCGGCATCAGGCAAATATTCGATCGATGGGGTTGACATTGCTTCTGGGTCAGAGCTTTACGCTTGATGATCTTTGAGGGAACGATGGAGTAATCGACAGGGCCAAAAAAATGCACCACAAATGCTAACGGAGGCGATCGCTACAATTTTGTGCCAGTGCTTAATCAACGGCTCAGTTGACTTGAACGAAAGGTCATCAGAGTTTGGCGGAGATTCAAACGCGGAAGGCGATAGTTGACTTGCAGCATTAATCCCTTCAATAATGGCTCCAAAGAAATAAGCGCCTAGGGCAATGCTCAGCCAAGGGTTCATAGCGTTGTTCTAGTGACTACCCTGACCCAGCGATCGCCGGTCTTCAGCAATATCTCGAATCAGGGGGAGGCGCGACTCAATATAGGTATTAAGACTATTGGCAGTTTGAGCATCAAGCACTTGCTGATTGGCAAACTGATTTAGCAGCAATTTTACTAAGTCAGAATCATCAAATTGCAGCAATAGATTGACTTGAGTAGACTCGATTACAGCCCAAAGCTGCTGCATCATTTTGGCAGTGATCATCAGTCTTTGCCTCTTAATTATTTCTTTATATTCTCATACTTCTCTGAATTCTGCCGGATCGACCTGCTTAGATTTAAAAATCAACATACAGACAACATAATGATGCGTTTCGCAAGGCTTAACCCATCCTACCGTTAGCATCTCTTCCCTTTTTTTTCTATCCATGGGGAGGTGATTCTTTTAGCCAGGTGAAGTGGAATGTAGCACCGCTGCCTTCTTGGGAGTCGATCCAAATGCTGCCGCCTTCGGCTTCAACAATTCTTTTGACAATGGCTAATCCAATTCCGGTGCTTTCTTTGGTGTCGCGGGCTTCGAGGGTTTGGAAAATGACAAATATCTTATCGTGGTAGTTTGGGGCAATGCCGGGTCCATCGTCTGCCACGGCAAACTCGTAAAACGCACCCTGTTCTTGAACGGAGATGGTGATGTGGCCATCGGGGCGATCGCGGTGTTTGATGGCGTTACTGATTAAGTTGGCAAAGACTTGCCGCAACAGCAGCGCTTTAGTGGTGAAGCTAGGCAGGTTGGGCGCGATCTCGATGGTGAACGTGGCAGGCGGCGCAAGGGAATCGATGATTTCTTCGAGCAAGACCGACACAGAGACTTGTTCGGGTAGGGCTTTGATGCGTCCCACGCGGGAATATTCCAGCAGCCCGTTAATCAACGCATCCATCCGGTGCACTCGTCCTCGTAGCAACACCATTTGATGCTGATTTTCGGCAGCGAGTTGCCCTTGCAAATCTTCTTCAATCCATTCAGAAAGATTGGCGATCGCCCTCAAAGGTGCCTTCAAATCGTGGGAGGCAACGTAGGCAAACTGTTCTAATTCCCGGTTGCGGTCTTCCAGGGTGATATTGGTTTGGGCAAACATTGTGGTCAGGCGGGTCAATTCATCGGCACGAGACTGAAGTTTTTCTTGAGTTGCCTGCACCTCAGTCATGTCGCGGATGATAGCAAGCAGGCGGCGATCGTCTAATTGGACATCGCTCACCGAAATCGCGATCGGAAACGTAGTGCCATCTTTGCGAATTCCTGAAGTTTGCCAAGCGCGACCCGTTTGCACAGGCGGACTATCCATCATGCTTTGTTTGGCGTTGGTCTGCGGGTTGCGGGTGAGCGATTGTGCCTCAACCAACAACTGCTCAATTTCACGCCCAATGACTTCACGGGGCTGATAGCCAAACATTTCACAGGCGGTTAGGTTGAAGGTTTCGATCTGGCTATCTTCATTCAAAATAATCACGCCATCGACTACATTGGCGACGATCGCATCCAGTAAAGATCGACTTTCCTGCAAGCGGTCTTCGCGATCGTGTAACTCTCGATCCAGTTGGCGAAACAAATAGATGGCGGCAAAAAATCCTAACCCGCTAATGATGGCGGTGAGCCAAATAGCGGCAGAGGTCGCCTCTTGAGTGGTGTCTCGCTGTTTTAGCAAATTATTTTTGTGGGCTTGCTCTTCCTGCTGCATTTTGCTTATGGCAGCGCGCAAGGCATCCATGTTGATTTTGTCTTGATAAAACAAGCGCTGGTTGATGGGGAAAGCGGTTCTAGAAGTTCGCTGACCATCAGTGGCATCAATCATTTGCTGTGAAATAGCGAGGTTGCGCCGCACGAGCTGTTGAATGGTGTTGATTTCTTCGAGCCGCCCCGGCTTTCTTTGGTGTAATTGTTGTAGTCGGGTTAGCGAGGGTTGATAGTTGACGAGGGATTGGCGATAAGGCTCTAGAAAGGCGCGATCGCGAGTAAATGCATAGCCCCGCACCCCGGTTTCTGCATTAATTTGCTCAATCAGCAGTTGATCACTTTGGCGAACCACCTCATCGGTTAAGTCAATCTCTCGCCGGATAGCCAGTGCCACTTGCCGCAACCCCACCCAAGCACTCAGCGTCATCACCAAGCAACTGGCTGGAATCGCCACCACGATCGCGCCCCGATGCCGAATCGGCAGCCGCGACCAGCCGCTCCACAATTTTTTGAACAGAGTCTTTTGCATGGATGAAGTACTCACGGTTCTAGGGCAACCCCTTGGGGCTGCTTCAGCCAAGTGAATCGAAAGGTGGTGCCTTGCCCCAGGTTCGATTCCACGAGAATGTGTCCGCCTTCGGCTTCCACAATTTTTTTGACAATCGATAAGCCTACGCCAGTGTTTTCTTTAGAATCGCGAGCCGTGAGGGTTTGAAAAATAACGAAGATGCGATCGTGATAGTCGGCGGCGATGCCAGGTCCATCATCGGTCACGGCAAATTCGTAAAAGGCTGCGTGGTTCTGAACCGTAATGGTGACCTGTCCAGCCGGGCGATCGTGATGTTTGATGGCGTTGCTAATCAGGTTGGCGAATACTTGACGCAACAAAAGTTGCCGCGCTGGCAGGGTGGGCAAATTGGGGGCAAGCGCGATCGTAAAGCTAGCAGGTGGATCAAGAGAATCAATGACATCTTCTAGCAAGGCACGGACGGAAACAATTTCGATCGCAGCCTGAGTGCGCCCCACACGCGAATAGTCGAGTAGCCCACTGATCAAGGCTTCCATTCGCAGTACCCGGCTGCGCAATAGCCTCATTTGATGCTGATTTTCGTCTGGCAGTTGCCCCTGCAAATCATCTTCAATCCATTCAGCCAGATTGGAAATCGCCCGCAGCGGTGCCTTTAAATCGTGGGAGGCAATGTGGGCAAACTGATCGAGTTCACGGTTGCGTTCCTCTAGCAAGGCGGCAGTGTGGGCAAGCGTCAGGTTTAACTGAGCTAATTGCGAGGTTCGTCGTGCCACCCGATCTTCTAGTTCAGCGTTTAATTGATAAATTTCGGCTTCGGCTTGTTTGCGTTGAGTAATGTCGCGTCCTTCAGCAATCAGCAGCACAATGTTTCCGGTTTCGTCTCGCATGGGTTTCAGTGAAAAATCGCAGATCGCAGTGATGCCGTCTGCCCCGGATAGCTCCACTTCGTATCGAATGAATTCTCCGGCGGCGGCACGGGCGATCGCGTGGCGCAACTGCACCCGAATATCGTGAGAAATTTGCCACCAAGGAGTTTCCCAAAACATCCGTTCAAGCACCTGCTCCGCCGTCACGCCGCAAAATTCTAAAGCGGTTTGATTGGCTTCAATCAGTCTGCCATCGGGTTCTAGCAGCCCAATAAATTGAAAGGTTTGGTCAAAAATAGCGCGAAACCGCCGCTCCTTTTCTCGCAGTTCTTGCTCTGCTTGGAGGCGATCGGTAACATCTTGCTGCACGGCTACCGCAACAGTGCCATAGTCGGGATGCTCAAAAATAGACGTGGTGGCTTCACACCAAAATAAGGTGCCGTCTTTTCTAATGTTGTGTACGGTATAGGTGGTTTCGCCGTTCTGCTTTGTCTGCTGCAAGATTTCGTTAGTAACGGCAGCGGCGGCGGGTAAATCTGGAGCCGCGTTTAAGATGGAGACTGGCTGCCCATGCAGTTCTCCTGCTCCATAGCCAAACA
>JBGTAZ010000165.1:0-17934 GCA_041749615.1 Leptolyngbyaceae cyanobacterium
ATGGAAACCGCTGACCCAGAGCAGCTAGACACACTACTCCACGAAATGGATCGGTTTCAGCGCCAGTTTGAAGGGCTAGATGGCTATGGGTTGGAGGCACGGATTGAAAAGATCATGCCAGAGGTTGGTTTTGAGGCGGAAGATGGCGATCGCCTAGTGAGTGCTTTTAGCGGCGGTTGGCAAATGCGGATGGGCTTGGGCAAAATTTTGCTGCAACAGCCCGATCTGCTGCTGTTGGATGAACCGACAAACCACTTAGATTTGGAAACCATTGAGTGGCTAGAAACCTACCTGCGCGGCATTAACACGCCCATGGTGATTGTCTCTCATGACCGCGAGTTTCTCGATCGCCTCTGCACCCAAATTGTGGAAACCGAGCGCGGCGTTTCCACCACCTACCTGGGCAACTATTCTGCCTACCTGCTCCAAAAAGAAGAAACCAAACTCTCGCAGCTTGCCGCCTATGAAGGGCAGCAAAAAGAACTGGAAAAGCAGCAGGCGTTTGTTGATCGCTTCCGTGCCAGCGCCACCCGCAGCACCCAGGCAAAAAGCCGCGAAAAACAACTGGATAAAATCGAACGGATCGAAGCACCCGATGCCGGAGTGCGGACGTTGAAGTTTCGGTTTCCGCCAGCCCCTCGCAGCGGTCGAGAAGTGGTGATCATCAAAGATATGACCCACAGCTACGGCGACAAAATCTTGTTTCTAGGAGCCGATTTGTTGATCGAACGGGGCGATCGCATTGCCATCCTTGGACCTAACGGTGCCGGAAAATCGACCCTGCTCCACCTGCTCATGGGCATGGAAAAACCCAGCGACGGCACGATTGAATTTGGTCAGCACAGCGTCATTCCGGGCTACTTTGAGCAAAATCAGGCAGAAGCCCTAGATTTGAACAAAACCGTGATTGCTACGATTCATGATGAAGTGCCCGATTGGACGAATGAAGAAGTGCGGACGCTACTCGGCAGCTTTTTATTCACAGGCGCGACCGTGTTCAAAAAGGTGGAAGCCCTCAGTGGCGGTGAAAAAGCTCGGTTAGCCCTGGCAAAAATGCTGCTGCAACCCGTCAACCTGTTGATTTTGGATGAGCCGACGAACCACCTAGATATTCCCGCCAAGGAAATGCTAGAAACTGCCCTGCAAAACTACGACGGCACGGCGATCCTGGTCTCCCACGATCGCTACTTCCTCTCCCAAGTTGCCAACAAAATCGTCGATATTCACGAAGGACAACTGCGCCTATTTCGCGGCGACTACCACTACTACCTGGATAAAGTGGCAGTGGAAAAAGAACAGGAAAAACTAGAAGCGATCGAAGCCGAAAAAGCCGCGAAAGCAGAAGCCAAACGCAGTAAGCAGAAGGAGAAATCTAAAAAAACCGCGAAAACATGATCAAGAAATCGGGTTTCTGAAAGTATCCTGGATGTTCAAACGGCATATTTTCGTTGAGAAACCCGGTTTCTGAAATGCGCCGGTTGAAACTCAGCGATCGCTTCCTCTGCCAAAGCGTGTAATTTGCCGTTTACTACGTCTTGCTCTAGCTACTCATCCCCCCGTTGGTAGTCCAGTCTACATTTTAGGTTGGTAGAGCGATCGCCCCATTTGATGCAGTGGGCGATCGCCCTTGTAGGGTTGCAACCTATCTAAAAAATTGCAACATTTGCCGCGATCGCCAAATAATTCTGCATACTGGTCAACCCAACCCACTGAATGCAAATACTCACGCAACTTGAGCTAGGTAGCATTCTGTTTCATCAAAGCTTTCCGCACTAGGACGAGGAAGAAACCTAGTCCCGTAAAAGCGGTTGCCAAAAGGTGGCTTTCCTTAGACGCGAAGGAGATAAGCACAAGGTTGGAAACAAGCGCCAGAAATGGAATGATGGCAGGCACGCGAAACCCATCCGCATTCCCTTCTCGACGCTTAATGACAAGCAGTGACAGATTTACTAAACAAAACATGGCAAGAATGAGCGTTGCGGTGGTGCCTGCCAAAAATTGCAGTGTTCCCGACAGCGCCAGAAAGATGGCGATCGGCAGAATCACGATGATCGTGCGATATGGCGTTGCTCGTGTCGCGTGTAGTTTGCTAAACCAGGCAGGCAGCAACCCATCGCGTGACATCCCAAAGAGCAACCGCGAGGCAGTGATAAAGTTCAGTAGAGCCGTGTTGAGCACTGCAAATAGGGCAATGAACGTAAACACCACGCCTGGAAAATTCGGCTGTGCCCGAAGCACCACATCCAGCAGCGGCGCACTAGAGGCAAACAGTTCAGCAGGAGTCAAGACTTGGGTAGCAAGCCAGGAAACCAGAATATAAATTACTCCAGCAATACCCAGTGATAACAAAATCGCTCTAGGTACATTGCGCTCAGGATTGTTGACTTCTTCTGCAACATTCACAATGTCTTCAAAGCCAATGAAAGCGTAGAAGGCAAGTGCTGCACCTTGAAAAATAGCAATCCACATTGCCTGTCCACTGATGACAGGAGCCGTCACAGCGGCAGTGGCGGCTGCGCCACCGTTGATAAAGAGGACTGACACCACAATTACAATAAGCAGCCCTGAAACCTCAAGCGTCGTACAAAAGATGTTGAGACTTGACGATTCCTGCATTCCTCGAAAATTGATGAAAGCAAGACCGCAGAATAGCGCCAGGATAACTAACCAGGCTGGAAAAATGGGAGCAAAGGTAGTCAAATAGCCTGCAAACGCTTTGGAAAGCGTCGCCATTGAAACAATACAGGTGCAAAACATCAGCCAACCGACGATGACAGAGAGCCAGTCGGTGCGAAATGCTCGATGCACAAAGCAAGCAACGCCTCCACTTAGGGGAATGCGGCTACCGAGTTCGGCATAGCTCAAGGCGGTCAGCGCTGCGACTGACATCGCTACCAGAAAAGAAGCCCAAACGAGACTACCAGAAAGTCCGGCAATCTTGCCCACAACGGCGTAGATGCCAGCGCCAAGAATATCACCAACGCCATAAATGACGAGTGTGGGTAAGCTAAATACTCGTTTTAATGAATCTGCCGCTTCAATCTTTTCCATATTCTTTTGTTCAATGGGTTAATTTGATGTGTCGTCAGTTGTATAGATTGGTAGACGAAAAATTTCTGCAAACTGATGGCTATTAGTGGTTAGAAAGAAGCGCCAAACTTAATAATTTTGGCATTGTAGAGAATGAGTTTTTTGATACTGAAAGCAACACTTAGCACGATCGCTAATGCAAGCACAATTAAAATCTGAAGGTATGAAATTGTTTTCTTAATCAGCCGCCAGTCTTACTGCTGTTCACTGATGCGTAGTGAACAGCAGAGGCTTTCGAGAGAAGTGGTTTCTGGACTTAAATTATCTTACCGATTTTTTCACGGATCTAGACCTCTTCCTTCTCCAGTTCTAACAATCTTTGAGGTGCAAGATCATCGGATAAGCTTTCTTGCTTAAAAGGCAAATCTTGATTGATTGCCTCCATTTCTTGTCGTTCCATTTCATTCACCTCGCCAATGTAGGTCCGAAAGATTTGGGCAAGTCGGGGATGATAGAACCGATGCAGGCTGTAATTCGGCGTTGCCGGAAAGCCTCGCCGCTTTTTATGCCGCCCGCCTGCACCAGGGTCAAATGTTTGGATGCCGTGATTAATTGCCCATTCAATTGGGGTGTAGTAGCAAGCGTCAAAATGAAGACAATCGATTTCATCGGATGAACCCCAATAGCGCCCATAGAGGTTGGTGCCTTTGGTGAGGCAAAAGGACATGCCGACCGGATGGTGGAGATCGTGTTCAGGATAAGCGGCGACAAAAACGACGCGATGGGCATAACTGGGGTAAAGCTGTTCAAAAAACTTTTGCGTCAGATATTTACTGCCCCACCAGCCGAATTTGTCGCAGGTGTCGCCGTAGTAGGCATACATGAGGGAAAACAACGATTCTGGAATCGCATCTCCGTTCCATGTTTTGAGAACTAATCCAGCTTTTTCAACGGCTTTGCGTTCTCGTTTGATGTTGCGTCGCTGGTTGGCATTAAACCCGGTCAAGTAGTCTTCAAAGGTTTGATAGCCTTGATTTTGCCAAATGAAGCTGTGGTGCAGCCAAGTGTTGAAGCCGTGGCGCTCCATCACCAGTTTCCACTCCGGATCGGCATATAGGAAGTGACAGCCAGAAATGTGGTTGCGATCGCAAAAGTGATCGATCGCGTCAATCATTAGCCCAGTTAGCTCAGCTTCGTTTTCTGTGGGCGCAATCAAAAATCGATAGCCTTCCGCTGGCGTGAACGGCGACATGCCCAGCAACTTGGGATAGTATTCGATGCCTAAGCGTCCTGCCAACTCTGCCCATTGCTGATCAAACACAAACTCACCGTAGCTATGCCCTTTCACATACAAAGGTGCAATGGCAACTAGGCTGCGTTGGGGCAGATCACCGACTGGATGCTCACGCCAGATCGTTAAGTGGTTGGGCAACCATCCGGTTCGAGCAGTGGTGCTACCGGAGGTTTCCATATTGTTCAGCCAGTTCCACTCAAAAAATGGCGTTTTAAGCGGCACTGCCAGAGCATCCCAGTCAGCCTGTGGAATGTCTGCAATGTGATTGACCCAAGTCACTGAATAGCGGGGCTTTAGCGGTTCGAGCATTGCTCACATGATTAAACTTCATACAGCGTAATACATCTGGCTAAAAGTGGGGGAGGGGGAATGGCGAATTTTGAATGGCGAGTAGCGAGTGGCGAGTGGCGAATTTTGAGTTTTGAGTTTTGTTCGCGTAGCGTCTCCGTAGGAGATATTTTGAGTTGTTTGCTTTCCCCTTTTTTTATGCTCTCTTCCCACCGCCTATTGCCCATTGCCTATTTTTCTTTTGATTCGGTAATGCAGGAATACTTCTTGGTCGATGGTTTGTGCTGAGATTAGTTCTAGACGGGGGGCGATCGCGTCTAGGAATCCTTCGCCTCCGACTAGGGTTGGGGCAGTGCGTCCGCCTAAAATGAGTGGACAGAGGGTGACCCGAAACTCATCGACACACTCGGCATCCAGTAATCCAGCAATCAGTTCACCGCCGCCCAACGCTGCAATGCGATCGCAGCCCAAAGTTGCCAAGGCTTGAAATGCGGCGACCCAATCCACTAAGCCTGCTTGTTCTGCCACAATAATCCGTTCAAACCCGTCTTGGTCTGCCCATTTTTGATCTGCCCATTGCTGGGCACCGATCGCGGTTGTCAGTAGCCAGCGTGGAATCGGCTGCCGAAAAAAGGCAAGCTGAGGGTCGATTTTGCCAGACGCAGAACAGACGATATGAAACGGCTGAGGTGGCTTATGTTGAGCTTGACGCTGCTGTAACAATTCGGGATGAGAAATGCGGATAGTGGTGCCATAGGATCGCAATGTGCCTGCGCCGAATAAGACGGCATCGACTGGGGCAATTTGGGTTTCCAAGTGATGTTTATCGGCAGTGGAGCCAAATCGTGCAGCAGACCGCTGGAAATCGGCAATTTTACCATCTAAGCTGATCGCCAAAACCACCGTGGTAAATGGTCGCGGCAGATGGATCATGCTAACTGCGATCGCGCGCTTGCGGCACACAAACGACAAAAAAAGCAACCTGGGCAGCGGCTTGTTCCGCCGCTTTGATGGATCGTCCGCTTCCCTGCCCAATGCACTTATCTTGCAGCCAAACTTCGGTCGTAAAGCGGTGCGGCAGGGCTGATGTATCTGACTCCGTTAGGCGATAAATGGGTAGCAATTTGTAATGGGCTTGAGTCCATTCTTGCAAAGCCGCTTTGTAGTTTTGCAGGGCAGGATCGGTGCGAATTTCGTCAATTAATGGGATTAGCTGAAAATCAAGCCAGGGACGGATCAGTGAAAAATTGTGGGTGCTGAGATACAAGGCACCCAAAACAGCCTCAAAGGATTCGGCTAAACGCGATTCTTCGCCCAATTTATCGTTGAGGGCGCTGTTGCTCACCAAAAGATAACGCGACAGTCCATAGTCAGCCGCAAGCCGAGCCAGAATGCGATCGCTCACCAGAATAGAACGAACTGCCGCAAACTCGCCCACTGGCAGCTTAGAATAGCTCTCTAGCAGAAACTCAGCCACAGCCAATCGAATCACCGCATCTCCAACAAACTCTAACTGTTCGTAGTTTGCTGTCGCTGAAGCGGTGGAATGGGTGAGGGCTAAATCTAGCAAATGCCAATCAATTGCCGCAGTTTTGGACAACCCCAGCTTTTGAACTAGATTTTCTAAGTCTTTTTGACGAGGAGGATACTGAATGACCATGCCATTAGCGTAGCAGTTCCCTATGCACTCTGCGGCAAACTGCTGAGCGGGGTTAAAACGCCTGAACGGTTTGATCGCTGGTGTGGCGCATGAGAACGGAACTTAACAGGCTGTAGGTTTTTCCCATCTAAAATAACAACGGAGGCTTCTGCCCCGATTGGATTCACAAGACCGAAATCATCATGCAACCCCAAATAGCGATTTTGCGATCGCACGGCTGTAATGGTTTGGGGCAGCACCCCCGCCAGTAACGCTAAGGTTTCATCAGGAATTCGGGATACCACTTCACTACTAAAAAATTCTTCAAATCCTAAAAATAGCTTTTCTGCACGTTGAACCGGATCAGCATGAAACACTATTTTTTGTAGCCAACGAACCCACTGAATTCTTCGACTATAGGCGCGTTGGCGATCAGTGGGGTGTGTGACCTCAATCAGTTCTGGAGCACCGATCGCCAGAATGGATGAATACGCTGATTCCGCTGGGCAGGCGATCGCCGCACCAGGACCAGCAAACTCAGCGTAATGGGATTTGCAGAGAATTAGACCGCCCCGCTTTGTTTCCCCAACAGCAAGTAGGCGATCAAATGAGACCACGATTTCTGAGACTTGGGGAGTCATGCGCTGGGAAATAGTGCGATCCATGTAGTTATCCTGCAATGTTGCAGAGCGCAAGAACCGAATAGAATCACAGTCCTATCCTTGTCCTCATCCTAGACATGCCCACGAAATCAAACTCACTTCCTTAAAAAACTTTGCAGAATCTACACACTCAAATCAGTTTTCTAAAACATTGGGCAAGTTTCACACAAAAGGTAGAAGAGGGGTAATACCGTTTTGAGTTTTGTAAGTCCTTCGGACTGGCTTTGCCAACGCGTAGCGTTTCCGGAGGAAATATTTTGAGTTTTGAATTGTAGACGCTTTACTCAGTCACGGTCTCACCCTAACATCTGTCGCGTCCTCCATTTAAATTGGTGTCAGATGAGCATAGCCGACCCGATTTGCCACCTCCGCGACGGTCTCTTGCCCTCTCGCAGCAACCGTTCCGCCTGGATCATGCGGTGCTGAGCTAAGTAGTCAAATACAGTCGTGCCAAAGAGTTCCTGAAAGCTCCGTCGCGGAGTTTTAATAGTGCCGTGGAGTATAGACCCATTGCTTGCTTGGGTGCTGTTGAACCATCCGAGTTTTGCTGGAGCCAATCAAAATCACGGTTCGCATATCCGCATCGGCGATCGCCAATTGCCCTAGGGTTTTAACCGTCACCGTTTGACCTGGTCTACCGACGTTGCACGCTAGCACCACAGGTGTTTCAGGCGATCGCCACTGCAATAAAAGTTCTTTCGCTTTTTCTAGTTGCCAGGTGCGCTGTTTGGAAACGGGATTGTAGAACGCGATCGCAAAATCTGCCTGTGCCGCTGCTGTAATCCTCTGGGCGATGATGTCCCAGGGTTTGAGGATATCCGATAGGGAGATCGCACAAAAATCATGCCCCAATGGTGCGCCGACTTGGGCTGCGGCTGCCTGCATTGCCGAAATTCCCGGACAGACTTGGATCTCAATATCCTGCCATTCTGGTTTTGCCTCGCGCTCCAGCACTTCAAACACGGCGGCTGCCATGGCATAGATGCCTGGATCGCCGGAAGAGACGATCGCCACGGTGCGGTTTTTTGCGGCTAAATCCAACGCAAAACGGGCGCGATCGAGTTCGACTCGATTGTCTGATTCGTGGCGAGTGGTGTGGTTTTGCCGCAAGGGTTCCGCCAAATCGAGATAGGTTTTGTAGCCAACCCAATCTGTTGCTGATTCTAAGATCTGTTTGACTTCTGGCGACATCCACATTGCCGATCCGGGACCTGTTCCGATGATCGCCAGTTTTCCCTGGGTTGGTTCAATGCAATCGATATCAACTTCATAGACTAAACACTCTTTACCCGGTGTTGATGTTTGTGTTGATGTTCGTTCCGATTGACTCTTAGGCACAATCTGAATCGTTAGTTTTCCGGTTTCGGCAATGGGTAACCGACTGTTTTCTAACCAAGGCGCTTCACCGACGAGTTGGACGGTTGCTCCTGCCAGCAAATCTGCGATAAAGGTCTTGGCATCATCGGGATTGATCAGTCGATATCCGGGTGGTGGCGATAATAATGTAGTGCGAAATCGAATCTCACCCGTCGTCGTAATCGCGGGAGCAACCTGTAACGCTATCGCAATCTGACGCGCTAGATCATTCACTCCTTGCAACCCACCCAGCAAGGGCACGACAGCGCTACCATCTTCTGCGATCGCCAGCACGGGCGGCTCTTGCCATTTGTTGCTGAGTAACGGGGCGATCGTCCGAATCAAAATTCCTGCGGCACAAACTCCAATGATGGGCGTTCCCGCTTGAAACAAGTCCCGTACTGTTTCGCCAAAATTCTCGTAAGTAATCACAGTAGATTGAATCACGGTCGATTGGATGCGATCGGCTAACCCATAGATCACCGCTTCAGGCAGTGCAGCCTGGATTTGACGAGCAACAGGAATGCTGGCTTCTCCCAAAATAACGATCGCGGGTGAATTGATATTATTGAGCATTCTGACGGTGTTGATATTCGATTAATTGTTGAGCAAACTCTTGATGTTCGGCTGAACTAATCCCCATTTGCAGAACTGCGAGGACGGGTTGCATGGTTCCTGCTATCAGATTGGGCAGATCTAACCACAATCCTGGAAACACTTGACTGCGAATCACACCCTGCTGATCGGGCATCAGCGAGACGTAATCCCCATCCTGCAAACTAAACCAATCAATTTTCTGGTCAAACACTTGCCAGACAATATATTCTTGGATGCCACTACGTCGATAAGCGCGTTTTTTATCCCCTAAATCAATACTGACGCTGCTTGCTGCGATCTCTGCGACTAGTTCCGGTGCCCCTTCTAAATACCCATCCTCGCTGAGTGTGGAGTGTCCGCCGCTGTCCTGGCTGATCAGCAAGACCCCATCGGGCTGTGGCTCATTGTCAATGTCTAGGCGCACGGTTGGCTCAATTCCCATTTTAACGTGGGGAGTGACAGCTTGATAAACGCCCAACCAGGTAATTAAACGCCCATGAGGTTCGGCGTGGGGGCTAAAACGTAAGGGGGATGCCATATAAACGATGCCTTCAATCAATTCGGCTTTTTTCAGTTCTGGCATGGCAGTGTAGCGCCGCTCAAATTCGGGACGAGTCAAGCGATCGCCATTTTCCAAGGGCGGTAACTGAGTGTGTAGCTGAGTTGGGCGCGATTTGGACTGTGCAGGAGTCATGGCAATACCATCCGAGATGGAGAGAGCAGTGTTTCTATTATCGGAGGTTTTACTGGGGTTGGGTTTGACTGGGAATCAGAATTAGTGACCAGTAGGGAACTTCGGCTGGATCAACCTCGGCGATCGCCACAATTCGCTGAGTCGGTTGGGTTGCCCGTTCGATGTAGAGGGCGCGATCCAACAGCCCTAACTCATCGAGAATCGTGCGGACTTTGGCAAAATGCCTGCCCAGTTTGATGATCACCGCCGCATCCACCACCGCAAGGCGATCGCGCAGAGTCTCCGCATCCAACGTGGCAGGCATAATGCTTAGCACATCATTGCGGAAGGTAATCGGCGCACCCAACATTGCCGCACTCGCCATGGTGGAAGAAATTCCAGGCACCACTTCGGTTGGGAACCGCCCTGCTAAACGCTGAAACAAATACATAAATGAGCCATACAGCATTGGTTCACCCTCACATAGCACCGCCACATCTCGCCCAGCGGTTAGGTGTTCCGCAATTTTCTCGGCAGCAATATCGTAATAAGGTTGCGACGATCGCTCCACGCTGAACGGGAGTGGCATCGGAATTTCAATCTGGTCAGGACGAATGAACCCCGCCACGATCGCCCGTGCCAAAACTTTGCCATTTTCCATCGTCGGGTAGGCAATCACCGGAACCGTTGTCAAAATCCGGTGTGCCTTCAAGGTCAGCAATTCTGGATCGCCTGGACCAATTCCCAAGCCATATAGTCGCCCTAATTCAGTCATAGTTCATTCTCCTTCGCTAACGCATTCACCGCTGCCACCGCGATCGCACTGCCGCCCCGTCGCCCCTGTAGGGTAAGAAACGGCACCCCGCGACTGTTGGCTGCAAGCTCTGCTTTCGATTCTGCCGCTCCGACAAACCCCACCGGAAAGCCCAGAATCAGGGCAGGTTGGGGTGCACCTTGATCCAGTAGTTCCAGCAGGCGAAACAAGGCAGTAGGGGCATTGCCGATCGCAATCACTGAGCCTGCCATTTGAGGTTGCCACAGGTCAAGCGCCGCCGCCGATCGCGTATTGTCAATCTGCTGGGCGATCGCTGGAACATCAGCATGATTCAGTGTACAAATAATGTCATTATTCGCGGGTAACCGCTTGCGCGTAATTCCGTTTGCCACCATTTGCGAATCACAAAAAATCGGCGCACCCAACGCCAGAGCCTCTCGTCCTGCCTGGACTGCATCCGGTGAAGCGGCTAAATCTTGGACAATATCTGTCATGCCACACGCATGGATCAGCCGGACTGCCACATGGGCTAAATCGGCAGAAAGTTTATCCAAATTCGCTTCCGAACGAATCATGGCAAAAGATTTTCGGTAGATGTCATCGCCATTGCGAATATAGTCAATCATGAAGTTTTAATAGTTAAACTTTCGAGTTCTAAAGAAGTAAATAGCGATTTTAAATCTGAAATCACATATCGGCGGGTGAATTCTCTAAACGATTCATTACGTGTTTTTTGATGCTGCTGATAGAAGTGTAATAGTTGTTGAATTAGTGATGGCATATCAGATGCGATCGCATCGCCAAGATGATGTTTCAAGGATTGCTGATCATCCCCGATATAAATGTGATAGCCCTCAACGATCGCCCCCGCTTGTTCAAAAGTTGCACCCAATAGTGTAATTTCCGCCGGACTGGGTTGAGCGCAAGATTTTTTACAGCCGGTTAGATGGATATTGACAGGGCACTCTAACCCTAACTGCTGGTTTAGATGATTGATTAAAGCGATCGCGTGAGTCTGGGTGTGGGTCGCCGATGCCGCGCAGCCCGGTTTTCCAGCACAGGCAGCGATCGCAGTATCTGGGCGATCGCTCGACACAAATAATCCAAGCGACGCGAGAGTTTGCACAACCTCAGTCACTCGTTCATTCGGAATATCGGGCAGAAGCACCGTTTGCCAGGGCGTTAATCGCAGATCACCGCTCCCAAAGGCTTCAGATAATTGCCCCAATCCCAAAAGTTGAGTCGCTGTTAATTGTCCTAATGGCAAGTTGATGCCAATGTAAGATAATTCCGTTTGTTGCTGAGCGTGAATGCCCAGATGCCCGTAAGGTTGAGTCGGAGGCAGCATTGAATGGGTCACCGGGTGCAGGGGACGCAGAAGATAGCCATTCACCCGCTGGAGATAGTATTCCACGCCCCAATCTTGCAGCAACTGTTTCATGCGCGGTTTTTTTGGCGATGCGGGAGCCTGATGTACATAGTCTAGATAAACGGCTGCGATCGCTCCTACCACCGCCACACAGTCGTCTGGCTCAATCAACATTCGAGTATCGCACAATTGCTTACCCGCGCCCAATGCCAAGCGAAAATATACTCCCGCTGGCAGATCGATCAAAGGGTTTGCTGGATGAATCCAAACCGCTGATAGCTGGATCTCGTTGTAGCGATGTTCCCAGGGAATAGCCGAACGAGCGCCAATGCCCACTGCGCCGCCGCCATCAATCCCCATACTAAATTTGGCAGGCAATCCAGCCAGTTCTGGATGACTCTGAATGTAAGTATCTAATGCTCGTACCAGCGGACGGGTATCGATCAGTTCCTGCGGATCAATCCCGGCGGTGGGGCTAGTCATCACGTTACGCAGATGATCCACACTGGGTTTTTGAGCCGCCAAGCCAAGGTCTTGTAAGGTTTGAAAAATTTCTGGGGTCGGCGGATGAATGGAGCGAACTTGTAGGTTGGCTCGATTCGTCACTTGAATCGTTTCGCTGCCCCAATCCTGAATCAGTGTGGCAAGCGCCCTTCCCTGCTTCTGATTCAGCAAGCCCCCGGGTGTGCGAATGCGAATTAAAAATCCATCTTGAGCCGGGGTGTCATAGAACAAACCAGGACAACTATTCGGTTCAGCCAGCCAATTCACCATTTTTTCCTTCTCTGTGCGACGCAGAGAATCGACAGTCCCTTGTCCTTAGTCCCTTGTCCTTTTAAATAGGAGGCTTGAGGTTGGCATTCTGACTCAATCAATTTTGGATTTGAGAGTTTGAATTGAAATTGGGTAAACAGTTTCCAATCTAAAATCGTTAATCTAAAATCGCATTACAGTTGCGGCACAGTACCGGAATCAAACCGGATTTTCCCACCTTCAAGCCACAGCAGCATAGCATAGACGATGTGATACCTTTATTCCTCCAATCTTTCTTAAAACATGGGCAGCGAAGATTTTAGGCAAAAGTGGCTCTCGATCGTGGGTATCGGTGAAGACGGACTGAACGGGCTAAACCCGGTGGGACGATCGCTGCTTTCTCAAGCCACCCTTGTAGTCGGGGGCGATCGCCATCTGGCAATGTTGCCCTCAGACGATACACGGGAACGCCTCCTTTGGACTGCTCCCATTGAAGACTCAGTGAATCAGATTATTCAGCATCGCGGACAGGCTGTCTGTGTTTTGGCAAGCGGTGATCCGATGTGCTATGGCATTGGCGTGACTCTGACTCGGCAGATTGCGATCGCAGAAATGACAATCGTTCCGGCTCCTTCCGCCTTTAGCCTTGCCTGTGCCCGTTTGGGCTGGGCATTGACCGAAATTGAAACCCTCAGCCTCTGCGGTCGCAATCCCGCTCTGTTGAATGCCCTGCTCTATCCAGAAGCGCGATTATTGATATTAAGCGCAGACCAATCAACTCCCGCAACTGTTGCCCAACTGTTGACCCAACAAGGCTATGGCGATAGTCAAATCACCGTTTTAGAACGCATGGGCGGCACCCACGAACGCATCACCTCCGGCATCGCCTCCACCTGGACAGCCACCAACCTCGCCGACCTCAACACGATCGCGATTCACGCCCACTTCACCCCACCACCCCACCACCATTCAAAACTCAAAACTCAAAACTCAAAACTCAATATATCTCCTACGGAGACGCTACGCGTTGGCAACGCCAGTCCGAAGGACTTACAAAACTTACTTCTCTCCCCTCGCCTCCCCGGACTCCCCGACACCGCCTATCACCACGACGGACAACTCACCAAGCGAGAAGTGCGCGCCATCACTCTCTCTGCCCTGGCTCCCCTACCTGGACAATTGCTCTGGGACGTGGGCGCAGGCTGTGGCTCGATCACGATCGAATGGCTGCGGAGCGATCGCCGCTGTCGAGCGATCGCCATCGAACAGCATCCGACCCGCCTGCACTATATTGCCGATAATGCGATCGCCTTAGGGACTCCCACTCTCACCATCATTGCCGGAGCCGCCCCGATCGCCCTGAAAGGATTACCCGAACCCGATGCGATTTTTATTGGCGGTGGCTTGACTACGCCGGAATTATTAGAAACTTGCTGGCGATCGCTGCGTCTGGGCGGTCGTTTGGTTGCCAATGCCGTCACGGTTGAAGGAGAACAGATGCTATTTCAGTGGCAGCATCAACTCGGCGGCGAACTGAGCCGGATCGCCATTCAACGAGCAGAACCAGTGGGCAAATTCCTAGGCTGGAAGGCAATGGCACCGATCACGCAGTGGGTTGTGGTGAAAGTATCTTGCGTCAGCGCTTAGCAGTTGGCAGTCGGTTTCCGATTGAGTCGTGTGAGTCAGTGAGCGACTAATGCCACCAAGTTCTCAGTTCCAGGCTTCATTAAGACGGAAGAGTTCGCTATTCTGAAGCAGTGCCATTGTTGAATGTGACTAGTTGAGTGTGACTATGAGTTTATCGTTGCGATCGCGCTGTGCTTCTGTTACTTTATTGCCGCCCTTCCAGCTAGTGCGTCACTGCTGCATTCTTTTACTGGTGGGCTTGCTCAGTTGGGGACTCTTACCCAGAGAGGCGATCGCGCTTACCCCCACTCCAACTACCAAATCCACGGCTGCCTCGATTCAGCCTTATCTCGATCGCGTTATTCAAAAAGTGACCGAGTTTCGGCTAGAAAACGGCATGAAGTTTTTGGTGTTAGAACGGCATCAGGCACCAGTCGTTTCTTTTGTTACCTATGCCGATGTCGGCGGCGCAGATGAACCCGATGGCAAAACAGGGGTTGCTCACTTTCTAGAACATCTCGCTTTCAAAGGCACCAGTCAGATCGGCACTACAGACGCGATCGCCGAAAAGCCTTTGTTAGACAAACTTGATCAACTGTCGGAGCAAATTCAGGCGACGACTGCCAAAGGTGAGACTCAAAAAGCCCTAGCGTTGAAAGCAGAGTTTACCAGGGTCGAAGAGGAAGCGGTCAAACTGGTGAAGCAAAACGAAATGGGACGCATTGTCGAGCAGGCTGGCGGTGTGGGACTGAATGCCAACACTTCCACCGATGCCACCCGCTACCTGTTTAGCTTCCCATCCAACAAACTGGAACTGTGGATGTCTCTGGAATCAGAGCGGTTTTTAGATCCGGTCTTTCGCGAATTTTACAAAGAACAAAACGTCATTTTAGAAGAGCGCCGCCTCCGCACCGACAACTCTCCGATTGGGCAGATGGTGGAAGCTTTTTTGGGAACAGCATTTAAAAAACATCCCTATCTTCGCCCGGTGATTGGTTATAACAAAGACATTCGCGGCTTAACTCGGCAAGATGTTACCCAGTTTTTCGAGCAATATTATGTGCCGAATAACCTGACAATCGCGATCGTGGGAGATGTCAACCCAGCCGAAGTGAAGCGCTTAGCAACCACCTATTTTGGACGCTATAAAGCCCAGCCCAAGCCACCCCAAGTGACTGTTGTAGAACCACCCCAAACCGCAACTCGTGAGGTGACCATCAACCTCAAATCTCAGCCATGGTATCTGGAAGGCTATCACGCTCCAGCATTTCGCGATCCAGACTATGTGATCTACGACATGATTGGCAGTATTCTCAGCAGTGGACGGACTTCCCGCCTCTACAAAACGCTGGTCGAACAGCAGCAAATCGCCTTGACTGCCCAAGGCTTTACAGGGTTTCCGGGTAATAAATTCCCTAACCTGATGCTATTCTATGCGCTCACGGCTCCGGGACATACCGTTGATGAAGTGGCAGCATCCCTGCGAGCCGAAATCGATCGCCTGAAAACTGAACTGGTTTCCGCTGAAGAATTGGAGCGCGTTAAAACTCAGGCACGAGCCGGATTGCTGCGATCGCTCAACTCCAACATGGGCATGGCAGAAGCCCTATTGGAATATGAGGTGAAGACGGGCAACTGGCGCACCCTGTTTAAAGAACCCGATCGCATTGCTGCCATCACCGCGATCGACATTCAGCGCATCGCAAAAGCCACCTTTACTCCCCAAAATCGCACCATCGGCAAACTATTGCCGAAAGCATAAATATAAAATCTCCGTAACGATCCCGTAACATTTTGAGTCGTAAAAGAGTAGAATGTCTGCGGCTATCTCCTGTGTCGCGTGCATCTCACGAATGACACAGATTGGGCTGCAAACTCAGACATATTGGAAACTACGTGCAATCAAATTCTGTTCTCAATCCAGTGGCTTCTCAAGCGTCCACTGCTCGGACTGCCGATTTGCCGTTTACGCTTCAAGATTTGAAAGCTGCGATTCCGGCTTACTGTTTTGAACCGTCTGTTAGCAAATCGCTGGCTTACTTTTTTCTAGATATTGGCATGATTGCGGGGCTATACGCGATCGCCTATCGCCTCGATTCCTGGTTTTTCTTCCCGTTTTTCTGGCTCATGCAGGGCACCCTATTTTGGGCATTGTTCGTCGTTGGGCATGACTGCGGACATGGATCTTTTTCTAAAATCAAATGGCTCAATAGTTTGGTTGGACACCTTGCCCACACGCCAATTTTGGTGCCCTATCACGGCTGGCGGATTAGTCATCGCACCCACCATGCCAACACGGGCAACATTGACACCGATGAAAGCTGGTATCCCACTTCACAATCCACCTACGAGCAAATGACCTGGTACGAAAAGCTGTTCCGGTTTAATTTGCCGCTAATCGCCTATCCAATTTACCTGTTTCGGCGATCTCCCGACCGGGAAGGCGGTTCCCACTTTTTACCCAGCAGTTCGCTGTTTCGTCCTTCAGAAAAATGGGATGTGCTGACCAGCACCGCAGCAATCCTGGGCATGGTCGGCTTTTTGGGCTGGCTCACCTACACCTGCGGCTGGCTGTTTTTAGTCCAGTACTACGTGGTTCCCTACATCGTATTTGTCATTTGGCTCGATTTGGTCACCTTTCTGCACCATACCGAATCCGATATTCCCTGGTATCGCGGAGACGATTGGTATTTCCTCAAAGGTGCCCTTTCCACCATCGATCGCGACTATGGCTTCATCAACTCCATCCATCACGACATTGGCACCCATGTGGCGCATCACATTTTCTTGAACATGCCCCACTACCACCTAAAAGCGGCGACTGAGGCAATCAAACCCATCTTGGGCGACTACTACCGCAAATCCGATCAGCCAATCTGGAAAAGCTTTTTCCGCTCTCAGAAAGAGTGTCAGTTTGTTCCTGATGAAGGCTCTGGCGTGTGCTATCAGCCAAACCTCAAGAATCCGTAAGAACATGGGTTGAACCTTGAGCAAAAGGCGGTTGGGAAGGTAAAAAAACTTTCTCATCCGCTTTTTTGGTTACGCTAGCCAGTCAAATCCTGAAATCTGATATAAAACTGCTAATTGAGCAGCTATCTATTTTCTGTTAAATAGTGCAATCAATCGGTCTCTACGATTTTCAACCATGCTGTCTGCCCCTGCCCACAGACTACTGGGTAAATGTCCGACGGGAATCGTTTCAGGATTGTAATCAAAGGTAGCATTGCTACGCCAATACCAATTTCCATTGTCATCCTTCACCCGCCAACCAGTTTTGCTCCCAAATATATCTCCATCCTCGTAGGACTCTTGATAAATTTCCTTCTGGACGCGCTAAAGCCAAATCGCCCTTCGCTATTTTCTCGCCATAGCAAATCAATCGTCTATAAGTCAGTGCAGTGCAGCAAATTCACAGTGTCTTTGATGATTGCTGTAGAATTAGTCATTTTTTGGATCACCCATTTTATAAGCCGGGCTGTCTCCTGATCTGCTTCGCGCCATTGTTTCTGTTTTAGATATTCTTTTAAGGAAGCATAGCTTGCCCCAACAGCAGATTCCATTAGTTCTTTAAATTGTTCATCCTCCCGCAAACAATCTAAATCAGAATCAGTTTTGGCGAGTTGTTGAGAGGCATCTGAATCGAGCCTGACAGCCTCTTTTAAATTTTTTATTGCTAACGCGATGTGCGACTTTCCTGAAACAATGCAAAGACAGCCCTCACCCTCACCCCCTCCCTCTCCCAATGGGCTATCCGTTAGGCAGAAGTAGGTAAAAGCAGGACTGGACTTGAGTTTTTGGGAGTAGGTGTGGGATTATATGAGTCAGTTTAGCTGAAGAGGACAAATCAATGAGCGATTGGGTCAGCTAAGAAG
>JBGTAZ010000166.1:0-4898 GCA_041749615.1 Leptolyngbyaceae cyanobacterium
AAACAAAGCTCTGTGTGCAATTCATCAACCACGATCGCATCTTCCACTACACCTGAAACGCGATCGCCCGACAACACTCGTAATCCTTGTACAAATGCTAAAGATGAAGCTCAAATTCTGCAAATTTTGGGTGACGATTCAGGGCAGGGGAAAGGCGTGAGATAGGAAAGTTGCGATCTATTGCAGTTGGGGAAAGACGCGATCGCTGTGTTACGGTCATCAAAACAGGGTAGGTTGTTCGATGATATGTGGATAAGTTGATCAAGGTTTTTTATGAGCATTAGTCTCACACCCAGCCAGGAAAGCTTTATTCAAACCAAGCTTCAAGCTGGAAAATATGGCTCCGCAGAAGAACTTCTTGAAATCGCCTTACGATTGCTGGATGAATACGATCGCGCTGAAGCTGAATGGGTCGAAGATGTGCGAGAAAAAATTGAGGCGGCGATCGCGGCTTCAGATCAGTCCCCCCCCATGGATGGTGAAACCTTCATCAACCAAGTTCTAGAGCGGTTTCAACAAGTTCGTCAGGCGCAAGAATGAGCCTCTATGTTATCAATATTCTCGCTAGCCGAGATCTCGATGAAATTGCCAACTACTTCACTGAAGCGAATCTAGAAGCAGGCGAACGGTTTTTCCGTGATTTCAACCGTAAGTGTCAACAGCTTGTTGCCTTCCCAAGCAGTGGTAAAAGCTATGCGCCAGTCCGGGCTGATTTGCGCGGATTGCCCCTTGAAAGCTACATCATTTTTTATAGAGTTTTGGATGACGGTATTGAGATTTTGCGGGTTGTGAGTGGTCGGCGCAACTTGCGGTCTCTGTTTGAGGAGTCCAACTAAGGCGATTTCCGAGAAAGATATTACCGCACAGATAAGAGCGTAGAATTTTCCTAGTAGCAAATGTCGAAGGGAGCAAAAGCAGTGCCGCTAACAAGCCCTGAAGGTAAGGAATTTAGCATTAGTCAAATCGATGACCTGCGTCTAGCGGCATCAAAGTTGAGTGGCGCAAAGCGGCGTAGCTTCCAAGCAGAAATGTCACTGAAATATTGTGATGGCAGTGTTCGCTTGACTGAGAGTGTGTTTGGCTGGGGACGAGAAACTGTTGAGTTAGGACTGGCAGAGCGGAAGACAGGGATCACCTGTGTGGGGGCACAATCGGGTTTCAGCGGCACGAAACGATGGGAGCAGCGACAACCCGAAGCCGCCAGCACGTTGAGACAATTAGCCGAATCTCAGGCTCAACAAGACCCTACCTTTGAGAGTCCAATCGCGTATACCCGGTTAACTGCGGCAGCAGCACTCAGACACTTGAAGGAGCAGGGTTTAGCTCCAGAGCAATTGCCGTCTTTGAGTACGATGGCGGAAGTGCTCAATCGGATGGGCTACCGTCTGCGGCAAGTGGTCAAAGCGAAACCCCAAAAAAACTGCCCGAAACGGACGAGATTTTTACCAATATCGACCGCTACGACAACCAGGTGAATGATGGCGGAACTAGGCGATTAAGCCTGGATTGCAAGGCTAGGGTGAATCTAGGTGAGTATAGTCGAGGCGGCAAAACCAGAGGAGACAACCAAGCGAATGACCACGATATGGGCTGTACGGAGAAATATATTCCCTGTGGCATTGTTGATGAAGACACTGGAGCGTTGCACCTGAGTTTTGGCAATTCTTATAAAACCAGTGATTTCATTATTGATACGGTGCAGCAATGGTGGGACAGCCTTACTCCTGACCAACAGCAAACGACCCAACACATTCAACTCAAAGTCGATAATGGACCTGAAAGTAGCGGGGTACGCACTCAGTTTTTGAAGCGGATAGTGGAGTTTACCGATACCATTGGGAAATCCATTCATCTGCTCTACTATCCCCCGTATCACAGCAAGTACAATCCCATTGAGCGGTGTTGGGGCATTCTGGAGCAACACTGGAATGGTGCCAAGCTAGTGGACGTTAAAACCATGCTGGCATGGGCACAGAGTATGACTTGGAAAGGATTACATCCCATCATTCACTTGAACCAGAAGGTCTATCAAAAAGGCATCTCCCTCACAAAAACAGCGATGCGCGTCATAGAGAGAAGATTAGAACGGAATCCACTTTTGCCTAAATGGGACATTCTCATCCGACCTGCTTAATTGGTATCTTTTTTCTCGGAAACCTCCTTAGCAGTTGAAACGTAACGCTTGGATGAATTGCAGCGATCGTTGCCCAACTTTACAGCCATTTTCAGATGAATGTGCCACGCTTGCAAACTCTATAAGCCCCCTAAATCCCCCAATGCTGGGGGACTTTGGCTCTAGTTCCCCCCAGAATTGGGGGGCTAGGGGGGCGAAAACTGCTTTAAATGGAGGACGCGACAGATGTTAGGTTGAGACCGCGACTGAGTAAAGCTTCTACAATTCAAAACTCAAAATATCTCCTTTGGAGACGCTACGCGAACAAAACTCAAAACGGTATTAGTACCAAATCTCGGATTGATTGAATTTTCACTACAAACTATTCCATTCCGTCGCAGCATCGTTCACGGCTTGGTCTACCGTTTTTTGTCCTAACATGGCAGCCTGCAAATTGTCGTAAATCACTTTTTGCAGCTTTTTCACATTTTTCATCGCGGGGACTAGCACCTCCGCATCCTTCATTTGCTTGGCGCTGACCACCCTGGCTTTGTCAACTGGGGTCGCGTTAGCCGGAGTCGTACTGAAGTAGGGATCTTGCAGCGCTTTGACGGTGGAAGGCAGCACGTTCGCCGCTTTTGCAAAAGTAAGCTGGTTTGCGTCATTGGTGACATAGAGGGCAAACTTGAGCGCACCTTCCGCCACATCGGTATCTTTGGGAACGACCAAGTTCATGACTGCGACGTTTTTCTTGCCCGTGTCGCCTGTGATTTGAGTGGCTGATGCCGACGATTGGGCGATCGTCGGTGCGTTGGTGGCAATGGTTTTCAAAAATTCAGCGCCGGATGCCAAAACGGCTGTATCGCCCCGCTGATACAGGTCGATCGCGTGGCGGTGTCCCTCCGTCAGCACTTCTTTGGGAATTAATCCATTCTTGTACAAATTTACCCAATACTCAAACGCTGCTTTCCCTTGGGGCGTATTGAAGGCTGCCTTGCCCTCAGCATCCGTCAAACTCACGCCCATCTGCACCAATGATTCCAGGACTTCTCCAGAGTCTCCAGGCACCACCGTCGCAAAAAAGGCATATTTTCCCGTTTTATCCTTGAGAATTTTGGCAGCAGTTGCCAACTCTGCATAGGTAGCAGGGGGTTTATCCATGCCCGATCGCTGGAACGACTCTGTGTTGTAAATTGTCACCCGCGTGGTTAAGTACCAGGGCAACCCAAAGGTTTTGCCATTGAGCGTACTTGCCTTCCAAATATTCGGTAAATAAAGCTGCTTTACCTCCGCCGGAATCTTTTGATCCAGTTCGATCCAGGCGTTGCGCTCTGCCAACTGCGAGGCAAATCCAGGATTGAGATTCACAACATCAGGCGCAGTTTTGGCAGACACGGCTGTAAGGATTTTGCGCTCCATATCTGCCCAAGGCACATCCACCCATCGCACTGTGTAAGCCGAATTTTCTTGCTCAAATTGGGCAATCAGTTTGTTGAAATAATCGGTGAATTCTGGCTGAAGCTGCATCGTCCAAAATTCAATTTCCTGCTTGCCGTTAGCGGTGGTTGCTTGAGGGCTATTGACAGGAGCGCCTCCACAACTCACTAGCCAACTGAGCAGGACTCCACAAAGGGCAAACAAAAACGCTTTTTTCCAACGAGAAATCCGATTCATTGTGGGGAGGAGTAGGGGGCGGGGCGAGGTTCTTAATGTGCCTTCAGACTTATTGATAATACCGGATAGAAGGCATTCAAAGAGCGTTCTGCACCTGAGAGACTATATACTTAGCCGGAAGAATACTTAGCCAGAAGATCCTCCATCTTTTTTTAGCCTAACGCCAATCTAAATGGAGAATGCAACGGCTCTTAGGTTGAGACCGTGACTGAGTAAAGCTTCTACAATTCAAAACTCAAAATTCAAAATTCAAAATTCAAAACTCAAAACTCAAAACTCAAAACGGTATAACGCCCCGGCGACCGTCATCAATTTGCAGGATGCTATCCACCCATGCTTCCCAGCCGCCCTTCAATTTCGGCTTCGGCTTCGAGAGAGAGCGATCGCAACTGATCCAACATCGTCTGATCGACGTTTTCCCACATGCCCCGTTGATGTGCTTCTAGCAGCCGTTCTGCCATATCGCGCAATGCCCAGGGGTTTTTCTGCTGCACAAAGGCTTGCACTTGCGGATCAAGCACATAGGCTGCTGCAACCCCTTCATACATATAGTCTGCAACGCATTCAGCGGTGGCATCGTAGGCAAACAGGTAGTCGATCGTTGCCGCCATCTCAAAGGCTCCCTTGTAGCCATGGCGCATTGCCCCGGCAATCCACTTTGGGTTAACGACTCGCGATCTATAAACCCGCGCAATCTCCTGTTGCAGCGATCGCACCTTGGGATTTTCGGGTAGGGAATGATCGCCAAAATACACCGTTGGGTTTTGTCCTTGGAGCGATCGCACGGCTGCGGTTAAGCCGCCCTGAAACTGGTAATAATCATCGGAATCAAGTAAATCATGTTCGCGATTATCCTGGTTTTGCAGCACAACTTGCAGGTTGGTTAATCGGCGTTCAAAGGCTTCCGGTGCCGAGTAACCCACGCCCTGAGCGCCGTAAGCATAGCTGCTCCAATTGAGATAGGCACGGGCAAGATCCTCTGTAGTTTCCCAGTTTTGCGATTCGATCAATCCCTGCAATCCAGCGCCATAGGCACCGGGTTTGGAGCCAAACACTCGATATCGCGATCGCTGCTCTGCCTCTTCAACCGTCAAGCCTGACTGCTGCCACT
>JBGTAZ010000167.1:0-15622 GCA_041749615.1 Leptolyngbyaceae cyanobacterium
GATTTTGCCATCTGGCAACGTGAGTGGTTGCAGGGGGATGTTTTGCAACGTCAACTGGATTATTGGCAACAGCAACTCGCAGACGCTCCCACGCTACTGTCGCTGCCCACAGACCGTCCCCGACCCGCAGTGCAAACCTTCACAGGTGCCCGTCAAGGGTTTACAGTATCGGCTGAACTGACCCAACACCTGAGCCAACTGAGCCAGGAGCAAGGGGTGACCTTGTTCATGACGCTGCTAGCCGCATTTGATATCCTGCTCTACCGCTACACCGGACAAGCCGATATTTTGGTGGGAACCCCAATCGCCAACCGCAATCGCAGTGAAATCGAAGGCTTGATCGGCTTTTTTGTGAATACGCTCGTGATGCGGACAGATTTATCGGGTAATCCCAGCTTTGGTGACTTACTCGTTCGAGTGCGGGACATGGCAATGGATGCTTACACCCATCAGGATTTGCCGTTTGAAATGCTGGTGGAGGTGGTGAAGCCAGCGCGGGATCTCAGCTATACGCCCTTGTTCCAGGTGATGTTTACCATCCAAAATGCTGCTCTATCGCACATTGAACTGACTGGATTAAGGGTCAATCCGCTCAAGATTGAAACGGAAACATCAAAGTTTGATTTGACGCTATCGATGGAACAGACGGCTCAAGGTCTGTTAGGGGTGTGGGAGTATAGCACTGACCTGTTTGATGCCAGCACGATCGCCCGCCTATCTGATCATTTTGTCATCCTGCTAGAAGGCATTGTTGCCAATCCTCAGCAGCAAATTGACCAGTTGCCGATCCTGACTGAACCTGAGCAGCAGTTATTCGTTGAGTGGAACAATACTCAGGCGGATTATCCAGCAGACAAATGCATCCACCAGTTGTTTGAAGCGCAGGTCGAGCGGACTCCAGATGCCGTTGCTGTGGTGTTTGAAGACCAACACCTCACATATCGTGAATTAAACTGTCGGGCTAACCAGTTGGCACACTACTTACGGTCTCTAGGGGTGAAAGCCGATGGACTGGTGGGGTTGTGTGTGGAGCGATCGCTAGAGATGGTGGTGGGGCTACTCGGCATCCTCAAGGCAGGTGGAGCCTATGTGCCTCTCGATCCAGAGTATCCCCAAAACCGCTTGAATTACATCCTTACAGATGCTCAAGTTGAAGTGCTGTTAACCCAACAGCAACTCGTTGAGACTCTATCTACGCATCAAGGGCAGTTGATCTGTTTGGATACTGACTGGTGCGCGATCGCTCAGTCGAGTGATTCTAATTTGGTCAATAGTACCAGCAGCGAAGATTTAGCTTATGTAATCTATACCTCTGGTTCTACCGGTCAACCTAAAGGGGTGATGATTCAACATCAGTCCTTGGTCAATCTTACATGGTCAGCAATTTCTTACTATGGTGTGAGCGATCGCGATCGCATCTTACAATTTGCCTCAATTAGTTTCGATGCAGCCGCATCAGAAATCTATCCCTTCCTGAGTTGTGGTGCAGCGATCGTGCTGCGAACCAAGGACATCTTGAGTTCGGTGCAAACGTTCATTCAAAAATGTCGCGATTGGGACGTGACCGTGTTAGGTCTGCCGACAGCCTTCTGGCACCAGACAACGTTTGAATTAGTCAATGCCAATTTACGACTGCCTGACTCTATCCGGTTGGTAATTATTGGTGGAGATCATCTGCTTGAGCAGCGATTCAAACTGTGGCAGCAGCACATCGGTAAGTACCCACAGCTAATCAACGCCTATGGACCGACGGAAGCCACTGTAGAAGTAACAATTTGCAACTTGTTGGATTCAGCCACAACCCATGATGAGCCAAAGGTAACCATCGGTCGCCCCATTCAAAATACTCAGATATACATCCTCGACCCACACCTACAGCCAGTCCCCATCGGTGTACAGGGAGAACTGCATGTCGGCGGTGCAGGGTTAGCGAGAGGTTATCTCAACCGACCAGAGTTAACCCAGGAGAAATTTATTCCCAACCCTTTTAGCGCTGATCCTCATGCTCGTCTTTACAAAACCGGGGACTTCGCACGCTATTTGAGGGATGGCAATATCGAATGTCTAGGACGCATCGACAATCAAGTCAAGATTCGTGGCTTCCGCATTGAATTGGGGGAAATTGAAACAGTACTGAGTCAACACGGGAAGGTAAAGGCAACGTGTGTGATTGCCTGTGAAGACAGTTCTGGAAACAAACGCTTAGTGGCTTATGTTGTACCACAGCCAGAGGCAACCCCTACAACCGACGATTTGCGCCAGTACCTTGTCAATAGACTCCCAGGCTACATGGTGCCATCGGCTTTTATGATCCTGGAGTCTCTGCCCCTGACACCGAATGGGAAAGTCGATCGCCGTGCTCTACCTGCACCTGATGTCACTAGCGATCAAAGAAACCAATACGTCGCCCCGCGCACAGTTGTTGAAGAACTGTTGGCTCAAATTTGGGCACAAGTCCTGAATGTAGAGCGGGTGGGAATTCACGATAATTTCTTTGAACTGGGAGGACATTCGCTTCTCGCAACTCAGTTAGTTTCCCGCATCCGCACCGTTTTCAACGTCGAACTCCCTCTGCGTGAGTTCTTTGCGACAGCCGCCGTTGCTAAATTAGGGCATTCGATTGAGCAACTCCAGCAGCAGAATTTAGACCTGACGGCTCCCCCAATTGTGCCCAGGACAACGAATGCAAAGTTACCTCTGTCCTTTGCTCAAACCCGATTGTGGTTTTTGGATCAGTACGAGCCGAACAGTCCTTTCTACAACGTTCCGATCGCGCTGCGTTTACAAGGAACGCTGAATCAAGTTGCCCTAGAACAAAGCTTACAAGACATTGTTGATCGTCACGAAGCCTTACGCACCAATTTCATCACCGTTGATGGTCAAGCCACTCAAATCGTTCAAACAGAAATGACCTGGACGATATCTATTGTTGACTTTCAGCATTTACCCAGCCACGAGCGGGAAATTCGCTGTCAGCAGTTGATTAACCAGCAAGCACAGCAACCCTTTGATTTGGCGACAGAACCGTTGGTAAGAGCCACGTTAGCGGTGCTGACCGAAACCGAATCTGTCTTGTTGGTGTGTATGCACCATATCGTTTCCGATGGCTGGTCGATGGGTGTGTTTCTCCAAGAACTCACCGCTCTCTACAATGCTTATGTTCACAATCAGCCTGCTCCATTCACTCCGTTGCCCATTCAGTATGCCGATTTTGCCGTTTGGCAGCGTGAGTGGTTGCAGGGGGATGTTTTGCAGCGCCAACTGGATTATTGGCAACAGCAGTTGGCAGGCGCACCCACGTTATTGTCGTTACCCACCGATCGCCCCCGACCGGCGGTGCAAACTTTTGTGGGCGATCGCCAGGAGTTTGCGCTGTCGGCTGACCTGACTCAACACCTGATCCAACTAAGCCAAGAGCGAGGGGTGACCTTGTTCATGACCCTGTTGGCAGCATTTAATACGCTGCTTTGCCGCTATACGGAACAGGAAGATATTCTGGTGGGAACCCCGATTGCTAACCGCAATCGCAGTGAAATTGAAGGATTGATCGGCTTCTTTGTCAATACATTAGTGTTGCGGACTGATCTATCCGGTAATCCTAGTTTCAATGAGTTATTGATTCGGGTACGGGCAATGGCGATGGATGCATACGCGCATCAAGATTTGCCATTTGAGATTCTGGTTGAGGCATTACAGCCCGAACGGGATCTCAGTCATGCGCCCCTGTTTCAGGTTGATTTTCTGTTCCAAAACGAACCGCTGTCTCAAGTAGAACTGTTGGGGTTAACTGCCACCTCACTCGTAACGGAGAATGCCACCACCAAGTTTGATTTGACCTTAGCCATGCAAAACACCGCAGATGGCTTAGTTGGAACTTGGGAGTACAGCACTGACTTGTTTGATGCCAGCACGATCGCTCGCATGACGGGGCATTTAGTCACATTGCTAGAGGCGATCGTGGCAAATCCTCAGCAGCGCATCACTGAGTTGCCGATTTTAACAGAACCTGAACGTCAACAGGTCTTGGTTGAATGGAACGCGACTGATGCAGAGTATCCCTCAGATGACTGTATTCATCAGTTGTTTGAGGAACAAGCGGCACGAACTCCTCATGCCGTGGCTGTAGAGTTTGAACATCAATCTCTGACTTATCAACAGTTGAATATTCAGGCAAATCAACTAGCGCACACCTTGCAATCATGCGGTGTCAAGCCAGAGAGTTTCGTGGGGATTTATCTGGAGCGATCGCTCTCGATGATTGTGGCGCTGTTAGCCGTTCTGAAAGCCGGAGGTGCCTATGTTCCCCTCGACCCGGACTATCCCCTCCAGCGCTTGGCTTACGTCGCGGAGGATGCTCAAGTTTCGGTGTTGATCACCCAGCAGACCTTGCTCAATTCCCTCCCAATGGAGGGAGTCAACGTCATTGTTTTAGACGCAGAGGCTGAGGGGCTAACTGCTCAACGGCAAGACAATCCTGTGAGTGATGTTAAACCCGAAAACTTATGTTGTCTGCTGTACACGTCTGGATCGACAGGAAAACCCAAAGGCGTGATGCTGGCTCATGCGGCGTTGGTTAGCCATAGCAGTGCCATTAGTGAGGTATTTGGTCTAACCAACCGCGATCGCGTCTTGCAGTTCGCTTCTCTGGGCTTTGATGTCGCAGCCGAAGAAATCTTTCCCACCTGGTTGAAAGGGGCGACGGTGGTGTTAAGACCCGCGCAGATGTTCTCTGATCTGGCGAGTTTTGCTCGCTTCATTGAGCAACAAAAGCTAAGTGTCTTAAATATCACCCCAGCCTATTGGCACGAGTGGATGGTGGCGATTTCCACATCGGATACCACCGCACCGCTCAGTCTGCGCTTGGTCGCGGTGGGAGGAGATGCGGTACTTCCAGAAACAGTGATGCTATGGCGGCAATGGGTAGGCGATACGCCTGACGGCACGCTTCGCGACCGCGTCCAGTGTTTGAATGTTTATGGTCCGACCGAAGCTTCGGTAACCGCGATCGTCCATGATTTGCTAGCATCTAAATCAGAGCAAACCAATTCGGTGTTGATTGGTCGTCCGATCGCCAACACTCAAGCGTATATTCTCGATCGCTCTCTTCAACCCGTCCCCGTTGGAGCCATCGGTGAATTGCACATTGGCGGGGTTCGTTTAGCGCACGGTTATCTCAATCGCCCAGAATTGACTGCCCAAAGGTTTCTATCAAACCCCTTCAAAGCGGAAAAGGGGCATCGCATTTATAAAACGGGTGATTTAGCCCGCTATCTAGCCGATGGCACCATTGAGTGTCTGGGACGCATCGACAATCAGGTAAAAATCCGAGGATTTCGGATCGAGTTAGGCGAAATTGAAGCCGTTCTCAACCGCAATCCTCAAGTGCAGGTTTCCTGTGTCATCGTTCGCGAAGATACCCCCAGAGACAAACGCTTGGTCGCCTATGTGGTGCCCCACGATTTGCACCATCCCCCCACAATCAGCGAACTACGACCGTTTCTCTCCAATCAATTGCCGCTTTATATGGTGCCCCAGGCGTTCGTATTTCTGGACGCTTTGCCACTGACACCCAACCGTAAAGTCGATCGCCGTGCCCTCCCTGCACCCAACCTCCAGCATGACCAAAGAGACCAATACGTGGCTCCTCGGACGGCGATCGAAGAACTGTTGACCCAGATCTGGTCACAAGTTCTAAAAGTAGAGCGCGTAGGCATCCATGACAACTTCTTTGAGCTGGGAGGACACTCTCTCCTCGCCACCCAACTGGTTTCCCGCATTCGTACCCTGTTCACCATTGAACTTCCCTTACGGAGCTTATTTGCAGCCGCAACCGTCGCTGAACTGGCACATCTCGTTGGGCAGTTGCAATCAGAAACGGTTGAACTCAAGTCCCCACCCCTCTTACCCAGGGCAGCAGATGTAGAATTAGCCCTGTCCTTTGCTCAAAATCGGCTGTGGTTTTTAGACCAACTCGCGCCGAACAGCACCCTATACACGATGCCGCTAGCGTTGCGGTTAGAGGGAACGCTCAATCAAGCTGCCTTAGAACACAGCTTGCAAGCGATCGTTCAGCGCCACGAAGCCTTACGCACGAATTTCATCTCGGTTAATGGGCAATCCAGGCAACTCATTCATCCCGAAGCAACCTGGATGGTGTCTGTTGTTGACTTGCGATCGCTGTCCACAAGTGAACAAGAACCAACGTCACGGCAGTTAATCCAACAACAGGCAACTCAACCCTTTGACTTGGCAGATGAGGCGTTAATCAGGGCGGTACTCGTCGTCTTGAATGCACAAGACCATATCTTATGCGTGACGATGCATCACATTGTCAGTGATGGCTGGTCGATTGGGGTGTTTGTGGAAGAACTGACAGCCTTATACCGAGCCTATACTCAAGGTCATCCTTCTCCCTTAACCCCGCTCCCGATTCAGTATGCTGATTTTGCTATCTGGCAACGGCAGTGGTTGCAGGGTGAGGTTCTGCAACGTCAATTGAGCTACTGGCAGCAGCAATTGACAGATGCTCCAGCGTTATTGGCACTTCCAACCGATCGCCCCCGTCCCGCGATGCAAACCTTCAGCGGTGCCCATCAACCGTTTGCCCTCTCGGTTGAAGCGACGCAAGCGTTGACTCAGTTGTGTCAGAAACAAGGCGTGACCCTGTTCATGGGGCTGTTAGCCGCGTTTGATACTCTGCTTTACCGCTATACCGGGCAATCTGACATCTTGGTGGGCACCCCAATCGCCAATCGCAACCGCAGCGAAATTGAAGGCTTGATTGGCTTTTTTAGCAATACGCTCGTGATGCGGACTGATTTAGCCGGCAATCCCAGTTTTGCTGAATTGCTCGTTCGGGTGCGAGACATGGCAATGGATGCTTACGCGCATCAGGATTTGCCGTTTGAAATGTTGGTAGAGGCATTACAACCCGAACGGGATCTCAGCCACACGCCGCTGTTCCAGGTTGCATTTATCCTGCAAAATACACCGATCGCTCAAGTTGAACTGGCTGGGCTAACGATTAGTGATTTGCCGATTGAAAGCACCACGGCAAAGTTTGATTTGACGTTAGCCCTAGAGAACACGGCAGATCGGTTAATCGGCGTGTGGGAGTACAACACGGACCTGTTTGATGCCAGCACGATCGCCCGCATGGCGGGTCATTTTGTCACCCTTGTGGAGGGCATTGTTGCCAATCCTGACGCACGAATTGCCGAGTTGTCGATGTTGACGCAACCTGAGCAACAGCAGTTATTAGTCGAGTGGAATCATACCCAGGTAGATTATCCATCCGAACGCTGTATCCATCAGTTATTTGAGCGGCAGGTTGAGCGAGATTCGGATGCGATCGCGGTTGTATTTGAAGATCAACATCTGACCTATGGCGAGTTGAATCGTCGCGCCAATCGGTTAGCCCATTACTTGCGATCGTTGGGTGTAAAAGCCGATGGGCTGGTCGGGCTGTGTGTGGAGCGATCGCTGGAAATGATGGTGTCCCTGCTCGGCATTCTCAAGGCGGGTGGAGCCTATGTGCCGCTTGACCCGGAGTATCCCCCAGAGCGCTTACAGTTTGTGCTTGATGATGCTCAACTCGCAATCGTTCTCACTCAACAGCAAGTCCTGGAGCGACTCCCCACAACCCAGGCGCAGCTTATTTGTTTGGATGCGATCGAGGCTCAACTGGCTCACTGTGATTCAGATAACCCAAAGGCTGGAGCCACTGCGGCTAATCTGGCAAATTTGATCTACACGTCCGGTTCTACAGGCAAACCCAAGGGTGTCATGGTGGAACACGGTGGCTTGTACAACTTGGCTCAAGCCCAGATCCAGACATTTGACGTGCATTCCGCCTGTCGGATGCTTCAGTTTGCCTCGCTCAGCTTTGATGCGTCTATTTGGGAAGTCCTGATGGCGTTTGGATCAGGGGCAACGCTTTACCTGGGTACTAAAGACTCCCTCATGCCGGGGATGCCGTTAGCTCAGATCTTGAGGGACTATGACATTACTCATGTGACGCTGCCGCCATCGGCTCTGGCAGTCTTGCCTGTGGCAGAGCTTCCAGCCTTGCAAACCATGATTGTGGCAGGAGAGGCGTGTTCACCTGAACTGATCAAACGCTGGTCAATGGGGCGAAGCTTCTATAATGCCTATGGTCCGACTGAATCGAGTGTCTGTGCGACAGTTGCCCAATGCCTTGATGGTGATCAGACGATCGCGATCGGGCGACCCATCGCCAACACGCAAATCTATATCTTAGACGCGCACTTGCAACCCGTTCCGATTGGTGTCCCTGGTGAATTGCACATTGGTGGTGCAGGTTTAGCAAGAGGTTACTTGAACCGAACAGAGTTAACTCAAGAGAAGTTCATTCCCAATCCCTTTAGCACTGACTCCAATTCACGACTTTACAAAACTGGCGATTTAGCTCGCTATTTATCGGATGGCAACATCGAGTACTTAGGACGAATCGATCATCAAGTCAAAATTCGCGGATTCCGCATTGAGTTAGGCGAAATTGAAGCCTTACTGAATCAACATCTCCAGATACGCGCTGTTGCGGTGATTGCCCGCGAAGACATTCTCGGACAGCGTCTGGTGGCTTACGTTGTGCCGCAGTCAGAGGCAACACTCAGCCCAAATGAGCTACGGCAATTCCTGAAAGCGAGCCTGCCAGAGTATATGGTGCCGAGTGCGTTCGTCATTCTCGCAGCCTTACCGCTCACTCCCAACGGCAAAGTCGATCGCCGTGCGTTACCAGCCCCTGATCGACATAGCGAACTGACAGACCACTATGTTGCTCCCCGCAACTCGATTGAGGAAACGCTGGCGCGGATCTGGTCACAGGTTTTAACCGTAGAGCAAGTCGGAATTCACCATAACTTTTTTGAAATCGGTGGACATTCTCTGCTGGCGACTCAGGTGATGTCGCGGGTGCAAGAAGCCTTTGGCAGATCATTGCCCTTGCGATTGCTATTTGAATCGCCGACGATCGCCCAACTCGGTGAGGCGATCATGAGTGAACTTGAAACTGGCTCAGGGTTGGTAGTTCCAGCGATCGAGCCAACTTCCAGAGATATTGACATTCCCCTATCGTGGGCACAAGAACGGCTGTGGTTTGTGAATCAGTTGGAAGGCGAAAGTGCAGCGTATACGATTGATTTCACGGTGCGCCTAGTGGGGATGCTCAATATCCCAGCGTTGGAACAAGCATTTCAAGCGATCGCGCAACGCCATGAACCCCTGCGAACTCGCTTTGAAATCAAAGACAACAAGCCAGTCCAGGCGATCTCGCCCAATCTCGCGCTCACTTTACCCGTTGTTGATCTACAAAACGTACCCGACCCCTGGCAACAGGTCACGCAACTGGCAACCCAGGAAGCCTGCAAACCCTTTGACCTGGCTCAGGGTTCGGTGCTGCGAGTCAAGCTTTGGCAGGTTGCGATCGATGAATATATCCTGTTATTCGCCATTCACCACATTGCGGCGGATGGTTGGTCAATGGGCATTTTGATCGACGAACTATCGACCTATTACCGAGCGATCGCAACGAACAGGGCGGTTGAGTTACCCGCGCTGTCGATTCAGTATGCCGACTTTGCCGTGTGGCAGCGTCAGTGGTTCACCGATCAAGTCCTAAAGCGTCAGTTAAGCTACTGGACGCAACAGTTAACCGGAGCGCCGCCGCTAATCGAACTGCCCACCGATCGCCCTCGCCCCGCTATCCAGACGTTTCGCGGTGGCACCGAGCGGCTAGAACTCGATCGATCGCTCACGCAGCAGCTTAAACAACTCGGTCAGGAGTGTGGAACCACGCTGTTTATGACCCTGCTAGCGGGTTTTGTGGCGTTACTCTCTCGCCATAGCGGACAAACGGATATTGTGGTCGGTTCACCGATCGCCAATCGCAACCGTCGAGAAATTGAACCCTTGATCGGATTTTTTGTGAATACGCTGGCACTCCGGTTTGATCTCTCCGAGAATCCAACCTTTGCCACGTTGCTCTCACAGGTGCGGGAGGTGACGCAAACTGCCTATGACAATCAGGATTTGCCGTTTGAGATGCTGGTTGAAGCGTTGCAACCAAAGCGTCACCTCGATCGCAATCCCCTAACGCAGGTCGTGTTTGCCCTCCAGAATGCGCCTGCTGCCGATTGGGATCTGCCCGGTTTGAGGGTTGAGGAGATGCCTTCCGGGTTCGATTCTGTGCGGGTTGACTTAGAAGTGTATTTGTGGGATGTGCCAGACGGTCTGAAGGGCTATTGTGCCTACAACCGGGACTTATTTGATGCGGACACGATCGCCCGCATGATGCAACATTTCCAAACGTTGTTAGCCGCGATCGTGGCACAGCCCCAACAGCCAGTCGCGTTACTGCCTTTGCTCACCCAACCGGAACGCCATCAACTGCTGGTTAAGTGGAACAATACTCAAGCCGACTATCCGCAGCATCAATGTATTCATCAGTTGTTTGAAGCACAGGTTCACCAAACCCCCAATGCGGTGGCAGTTGTGTTTGAACATCAACGCCTAACCTATGATGAATTGAATCGGCAGGCGAATCAGTTGGCGCATTACTTACAGGCGTTGGGCGTTGGAGCCGATCGCTTAGTAGGGTTATGCGTGGCGCGATCGCCGCTCATGGTCATTGCCCTGCTGGCAATCCTCAAAGCCGGAGGGGCTTATGTGCCGCTCGATCCAGAGTATCCTCAAGACCGCTTGAGCTTTATGCTCGAAGACGCAGAGGTGTCCCTGTTGCTGACCCAGCAGCGCCTCCTGGATCAACTTCCCCAGCATTCGGCAACCCCAATCTGTTTGGATGAATGGGAACAGAGTCTCCAGAATAACTCAGAGAATCCTGTCTGTAATGTGAGCGCGGCTGATCTAGCGAATGTGATTTACACGTCTGGTTCCACAGGCAAGCCGAAAGGGGTAATGGTGGAACACCGGGGATTGTGCAATCTGGCTCAGGCTCAGATTCAAGCGTTTGGGGTGCAGTCTACCAGTCGGGTGCTCCAGTTTGCTTCCTTCAGTTTTGATGCCTGTGTTTCAGAAGTCTTGATGACCTTGGGAGCAGGGGCAACGCTTTACCTGGGAACTAAAGACTCCCTCATGCCCGGTGCGCCGTTAATGCAGCGATTAAGAGACTACGGTATCACTCATATCACGCTGCCCCCGTCCGCCCTGGCAGTCTTGCCTATGGAAGACCTTCCAGTCTTAGAAACCATTATTGTGGCTGGAGAAGCGTGTTCGGCTGAACTGATCAAGCAATGGTCGGTGGGGAGAGCCTTTTTCAACGGCTATGGTCCCACGGAGGCGAGTGTTTGTACCACGATCGCCCGATGTACGGCTGAGGACGCAAACGTTTCCATTGGTCGCCCGATCTCCAACACGCAAGTCTACATCCTAGACACGCACTTGCAACCCGTCCCAATCGGTGTTCCTGGCGAGTTACATATTGCAGGTGTGGGGCTGGCACGCGGCTATCTCAACCGAGTTGAATTAACCCAACAGAAATTCATTCCCAATCCCTTCAATCAGGAGCCAGACGCGCGACTATACAAAACAGGCGATAAAGCGCGTTATTTACCAGACGGCAACATCGAGTTTTTAGGACGAATTGACAATCAAGTGAAGATTCGCGGTTTCCGGATCGAGCCAGGCGAAATTGAAGCCGTTTTGAGTCAACACCCCCTCATCCAGAGGAGTGTTGTGATCTCCAGAGAGGATACCCCAGGGGATAAGCGGCTGGTGGCTTACCTGGTTCCTGGTCTAGATCGCCACGCCCTGCCCCAACAGATGGCTCAATGGCAGAGCGAATATGTCAGTGACTGGCAGATGTTGTATGAGCAAGCCTACGGTCAACCCCAAGCATTGGCAGATGATCTGACGTTTAATATTTCGGGTTGGAACAGCAGTTATACCCGGCAGCCGATTCCAGCGGCGGAAATGCGGGAGTGGGTGGAAAATACGGTTAGTCGCATTCTGGCTCTGTCGCCGCAGCGAGTCTTAGAAATTGGCTGTGGCACGGGGTTACTGCTCTCTCGCATTGCTCCAAACTGCCAGTGCTATTGGGGAGCCGATTATTCTAGCGCCGCTCTGCGCCATGTAGAACAGATGTGCAGCAAGATCGCCGGACTGGACAATGTGCAACTGCTGCACCAAACGGCGGATGACTTTGAGGGCATTCTTCCCGCAACCTTCGACACGGTGATTTTGAACTCGGTTGTGCAATATTTCCCCAGTGTGGAGTATTTGTTGCGGGTGCTAGATGGGGCAATGGCAGCGATCGCGGATCGCGGTCAACTATTCCTGGGCGATATCCGCAGTTTGTCACTCCTAGAGCCATACCATGCTGCTGTGCAATTGGCGCGATCGCCTGAAGAGTGCCGCATTGAGCAATGGCAGCAGGAGGTACACCAGAGTGTCGCTATCGAAGAAGAATTGGTCATCGATCCCAAATTTTTCATCGCGCTTCAGACTCGCTTTCCCCAGATTTCTAGGGTAGAGATCCAGCCTAAACGCGGTCAGACTCAAAATGAGTTAACTCAATTCCGCTATGATGTGACGCTCCATGTTGGTGATGATGTCCAGAATAATATCCAGACACCAGTTTCCTGGTCAAACTGGCAACTCGATCAGCTTTCGTTGAGCCAAATCCAAACTCAACTGCATCAAGAGCAACCAGAGCTATTGGGCATTCGAGGTGTGCCCAATCAACGAGTACAGCAGGCACTCCAAATTTGGCAATGGTTGGAAGCACCGCCAGCCGTTGAGACCGTCAGCCAATTGCAGCAACGATTAGCACAACAGCCGACGGTGGGCATCAATCCAGAAGCGTTCTGGGCGTTGGGGCAGCAACTCGGCTATGCGGTTCACCTGAGTTGGTGGGATAGTCAGGATGGTGGCTATGACGTGGTGTTCTGTCGCGACGATTCAGCCAAGGTCACATTTTGGGATAATCAATGGGATCGTCAAACGGTGATTGCCAAATCCTGGACTGACTATGCGAACAATCCCTTGCAAGGCAAGTTCGTTCAAAAATTAGTGCCGCAAGTGCGTAATTTTGTCCAACAAAAGCTGCCTAGTTACATGGTGCCGCAGGCGTTTGTTGTCCTCAAGGCGCTGCCGTTGACACCGAATGGCAAAGTCGATCGCAAGGCACTGCCCACACCAGACAACGCCACCAGAATCGCTACAGGCTTCGTTCTACCGCGAACCCCAATTGAAGCGCAACTGGCGCAAATCTGGAGTGAGGTCTTGGGTCTTGAGCGCATCGGCATCAACGATAACTTCTTCGAGCTTGGGGGGCATTCCCTGCTGGCGACCCAAGTGATCTCTCGTTTAAGCAATAGTTTCTCAGTAGAATTGTCCTTACAAAATTTCCTAGAGTATCCAACGGTAGCGCGTTTAGCGCAAACCATTCAGGTTCTTGGAATGGTACACAATAGTCAGCCCTCTATTCCAGAGACAGAAACAGAGTATGAGGAGGGCGAACTATGAAAACCGTTGAACTCCTGTCTCATCCTATTAAGCAACAGTCTTGGGAGGCGATCGGCAGATGAAAGTAGTAGAGTTTCTGTCTTACTTAAATGATCTAGATATCACGCTTTGGCTTGAAGCAGAAAAGCTACGATATCAGGCTCCTAAAGGGGTAATGACGCTCGAAATAAAACAAGCGATCGGCACCAGAAAGTCTGAAATTTCTGCCTTTCTCAAACAGGCAAAGACACTCTCTAGCTCGGTTGAACGAACGATTGTTCCCATTCCACGGAACGGAAAGCTTCCCCTATCCTTTGCCCAACAGCGGCTCTGGTTTCTGCACCAGCTTTCCCCCGATAGTCAGTCTTACAATATGCTGGAGGCATTGCGGCTAGAGGGTTCGCTCAATGTCGATGCATTGGAACAGAGCCTGAATGAACTAGTTCGCCGTCATGAGATCTTGAGAACGACGTTTCCAATGGTGGACGGAGAGCCTGTGCAGGTCATTGCCGCTCCCACTGCCTTAACGTTGTCCATCCATAACTTGCAGGGCTTATCAGCCGAGGCGCAAACGGCTCACATTCAACAAATGGCGATCGCCGTCGCATCCAAACCCTTCGATCTAGCGGTTGATCCATTAATTCAATTCGCCCTACTCCAATTGAGTTCAGAGGAGTATGTGCTGCTGTTGAAGATGCACCACATTATCTATGATGGCTGGTCTTTAAACATCTTCTTTGGCGAATTATCTCAGATCTATGCTGCGTTCTCTCAAGGACAGCCTTCCCCACTCCCAGAACTGCCCATTCAGTACGCTGATTTTGCCGTTTGGCAACGCCAGTGGTTGACTGGGGAGGCTCTGGAACGCCAGCTCCATTACTGGCAGGAACAGTTAGCGGATGCGCCGCTGGTATTGGAACTGCCGAGCGATCGTCCCCGTCCCCCGGTTCAATCCTTTCAGGGAGCCGTTGAGCATTTTGTCCTCGATCGCGACCTGACTCAACGCTTGAAGTCCCTGAGCCAGGAGTCAGAGACAACCCTGTTTATGACTCTGCTGGCGGCTTTTTTAGTTCTAATGTCTCGTTATAGTGGTCAGTCCGATCTGGTGGTGGGTTCACCGATCGCCAATCGCAATAGTAAAAGCATTGAGCAGCTCATCGGTTTTTTTGCCAACACTTTGGCATTCCGGGGCAATCTCTCTGGAAACCCAAGCTTTCAGGACTTCTTAGCCCAAGTGCGGCAAACGACGCTGTCGGCATACAGCCATCAAGACTTACCCTTCGAGATGTTGGTGGAACGGTTACAGCCTGACCGCGATTTAAGTCGTAATCCGTTAATACAGGTGATGTTTTCGCTCCAGAATTCCCCCCAGTCGGAGGGCAGTTTGACAGGTTTAACAATCCAGAATATGCCTTTACCCGTTGATGTCAAAGCTAGGTTCGATCTGGAAGTGAACGTTTGGGAAGTTGCCGCAGGTCTGGAAGGCGTTTGGTGCTACAGCAGCGATTTATTTGATGCGACCACTATTGCGCGGATGGGTCAGCAGTTTCAAACCTTACTCACCGCGATCGTGGCAAGTCCTCAAGCACGAATTTCCGAGTTGCCCTTGTTAAGTCCGGCAGAGCGTCATCAATTGTTAGTCGAGTGGAACAATACTCAAACCGATTATCCCCACGATCAGTGTATCCATCAGTTGTTTGAGCAGCAGGTTGAGCAGACTCCAGATGCGATCGCGGTTGTGTTTGAAGATCAACACCTGACGTACCGTGAATTAAACAGTCGTGCGAACCAGTTAGCCCACTATTTGCGCTCTTTAGGGGTGGAAGCCGACAGGCTAGTTGGGCTATGTGTGGAGCGCTCAATAAACATGATTGTAGGCATGTTGGGTATTCTCAAGGCGGGTGGAGCGTATGTGCCGCTTGACCCAGAGTATCCGACTGAGCGCTTGAGCTTCATGCTCTTGGATGCTCAAATCTCCGTGTTACTGACCCAGCAATCCCTCCTCGCAAGATTACCCGATCACACTGCACGTTTGGTTTGCTTGGATACTGATTGGCACTTGATTGAGCAATCCAGTCAGGATAATGCAATTACACATATACAACCTAGTAACTTGGCTTATGTGATTTATACATCCGGC
>JBGTAZ010000168.1:0-13139 GCA_041749615.1 Leptolyngbyaceae cyanobacterium
CGGGCAAATTCATACCAGCACACCTTGATTGTAAACAGCAGCCATCTGGGAAAAAGGCATTTGGACTATAGGCGAGGACTATCGTCTCACTATCATGTCTTAAATAAACTTAAACTGAAAAAGCGATCGCCCAACGTGATAAATGGGCGATCGCTTGAATCAAAAAATCAATTTGAAAGGCTGATAGTGCGCGGTAAGTAAGTTTATCGCTTCAACGATGAGCCGCAGTGATTAAAGTTTTAATATGGGGAATTACTGAACCTTGCTTAGAATTGATCCCCATCTCTAGTTCTAAGTCAGGTACTTCTTGCCAACAATGGGGACAAAACCAATAAATTGATCCATGACGAGCATGACGCAGGACTTTGGCAGAGCAGCATGGGCAAGTAATCATGACTACCTTTCTAAATTTTTTATTAAAGTAAATTGCTGGGATGTTCAGCAAGAAATTGATCGGTTTAAAGCGCTCAATCCTAAGATAAAAAAAGAAATTTGAGATAACAATCAGCCGCAAGGCAGTCGCAAGGGTGCTTCCTAGTGATTTCACTGTGTCTGAAGCATTGATGCCTGTATCTTTTAATGCCAAAAAGTTTTTCAAGATGCTCAGATTCAGCCATTTACACTCCTTTGAGCGGTAACAAGTTTGCTCTCAAAAGAAATACAACTTTATCTAAAGATTTATTTTGTTTGCCGTTTTGTAATAATCCGAGTTACTTCTTCAAACTATTCAATAATTTTAAACTTGTGAGATTCAAACGATACTAGTTCGACGATCGCTGTTGCTAAATTCTCATATTGAGCCAGGTGATTATAAATTTGAGCGGAAATGCGAACTTGCCGCCCCATCGGTTTCCCCCAAGGAATGATTGGCACTTCAATTTGGTACTCTCTCAGCAACGCATCATGCAGCGCTTGCCAGTCGCCATCGGGCAGGGGCACCACTGCCAGAGAACCGAGCATTTCGCTGGGGCAAGGCGCAGGAATATTGAGAGCATGGCAAAGAGTCTCTCTAGCCGCGATCGCCAATGCCCGATTCGTTGCCATCACTTCTGTCCAGCCGCCGGGTAATAGAGCATCCATGAATTGAATTGCGGCAGGCACACACAGATACGCCGTTGGGTCATCGGTTCCCATCCAGTCAAATTCCAGATGAAAGCGGCTGCGGCTGGAGCGATCGGCGTTGGCACCGTGGCTGATGGTCAGGGGATGGATTTCGGGCTGGCGATCGCGCCGCACAACCAAAAACGCCGCCCCTTTTGGGCTGCAAAGCCATTTGTGACAGTTCCCCGTGTAATAAGTGGCATCCAACTCGCGCAAATTCAGCGGCACCATTCCCGGCGCATGGGCACCATCAATCAAGGTTTCAATGCCGCGCTGGTTGAATTCTTGAATCAGTTCAGCCAGAGGAAACACTACCCCCGTTTGACTCGTCACGTGATCGAGCAACGCTAACCGAGTCCGGCTAGAAATCTGATTCACAACCGCTTCCAAGATTTGGCTAGAAGACGTGAGTGGAAAGGGAATGTCTGCAACGACCACTTTCAACCCTTGGCGCTCAGCAATATAGTTCAGCGCATTGCGGCAAGCATTGTATTCATGGTTGGTCGTTAGCAATTCCGCTCCGGGCTGAAATGTGAGAGATCGCAGCACCGCATTCACCCCCGTCGTGGCATTGGGCACAAAGACGAGATCCTCGGCAGCAGCCCCCACAAAAGCTGCGAGAGCCTCCCTAGCATCATCTAGCAACGGCTCAATATCCACCCCCAAAAACTGGAGTGGCTGCCGCTCCATCCGCTGACGATACTGCTGCTGCTTTTCTAAAACCGCAATGGGGCACGCTCCAAAGGAACCATGATTGAGAAATGCGATCGCTGGATCAAGCGACCAAAATTGAGCAAAGGACTGGTGCTTACCAGTCACTAGCTGCGGATTTGTTGTCATTGAGCGGAGCACCTCAATCCAATACAGCCGACCAATCTAAAGCCAACTGTTCGATCTATCTATCTAAATCAACCTAAAACTCCCCAGGCTGGATTCGAACCAGCGACCAATCGATTAACAGTCGATCGCTCTACCACTGAGCTACTGAGGATTACAACGCGCTTCTTATAGTACCGACAAGTGACTCATTTTGACAAGCCTTTTAGAAAAATAGGTGGCAGAGGTCAAGGTTTCTTATCGTCTCAAACCCGAAACCTGTTCCCTGGTTCCTGTTCCCTCTATCCTCCGCTCACAATTCCTGACCATTGAGCTTTCTTTTCACGGCTGCGGCGATAGGAAAAGAAATGGCTGGGTTCTTGATAGGTGCAGTGGGGCGCGATCGCGATTTGATCCGGGCTGATGCCCAACTGGGTTAGCTGGAGAGCATTCACTTGGCGAACATCGAGCCTTGCCCGTCCAGGTTCGGGGTCATCAAGGACTGGGGCGTTTGGCATTTGGCGTAAATCGGCGATCGCATTGGGTAAATTGCTTAAATCAATCGGGGCGATCGTGGCTCCTACTTGTGCCGCGACCTGTTCCGACACTTGATAGACGGCTCCTGAGATCGCGGGACCCAGGGCAATCCGCAAATTTTTTAGATAACTGCCCTGAGCCTGCAACTGAGCGATCGCCGCAGGCACGATTTTTTGCGCTGTTCCACGCCAGCCTGCATGAATGGCGGCAACCTGTCCCGTCACGGCATCCGCAATCAACACGGGCGTGCAGTCGGCGCTACATACCCACACCGCTTGATTCGCTTGCTCGGTCACTAATCCATCGGCGGCGGGCGGCTCCAGGGAATTTACACTATTTTGAGAGTCGGTCTCAATCTGAGAGGGTGTGAGGACAACGTTGCCGTGTACCTGCTTGACTCGATAGGGTGTGGCGGCTGGTTGCAACCCTGGGGTCAGGTCTTTTGGCAAGCGCGGGTAACACTGCTGAGTAAAAAAGCCGTGTTTCCAGGAATCTAAAAGACTGCAAGTCAGATAAGGAAGATCATTCCAGGTATGCCACTGCCAACTATGCATAAGTAAGGGCATAAATAAGGGGCGGTCAAGGTTGAGGGTCTATGCTACCGTAGCAGCTTGTCACCCATGCTAGTATCGCGATCGCTGGCAAACTCCGAATCTAGCTAGATTCTGTTCAAGTCGTGACAGTCCAAGGGATTCAGACCGATTTCGTCCTAGAAGTTTCCCGAAAGCCGGGTACAATCAATCTGGGCTGTTGAGTGCCAGGTTTGCTGGGATGGTTTAATGGCGGCATTGGAACTTTGCAGCCCTGAAAATCGACAGTCTGGTGTGAGTGTTGTCTCGGAATCTGACATAATGACGGGCAAAAAAACGGGTAAATCGATTCTTAAGCTAGCGGCTAGACGATTGTGGCTCCTGCAAGGAATCGCATGGGTCGGCGGAATGAGTGCGCTCAGCGGTGGGATCGCGATCGCGCAATCGTCCCCCGGCGATCCCTTTTCAGTAGAACCCTCCCCCCAACCCGTCGCGGCTCCTGTTGAAGCGGCTCCCCTCGCTCCCGCGCCCACGACTCCTGAATCCTTTCCCAGTGAATTTTCGGCTCCTGTGCCAGCGGTTCCGACCTATCAACCGCCAACTTCCGTGGCTCCTGCTCCCGTGGCACCTTCTAACCGATCTAACCAGTCTGCTGAAACCTATACGGCTCCCAGCGCCATCATTTTTTCGGAGCGATCGTCGGGCTGTCAGGCAACGGTGAGATCGGGGCAAGTGCCTGATGGTTTATGCGGTGGAGCGTCGGGAGGCGATGCTGCTGGACAATCTCTCAATCCAGGGCGAGTTTCTGCGGGGACAGGCGGAACACCAACCAGCCAACTATCCAGTCTTCCCGCCGTTCAAGTTAGCACCCTCCTTTCCACCGTCACCGGGCTAAACCCTGGTAGAGTCTCCCTTAAAGACTATTACCGCCGCACCCTGCGCCCCCCCGCCCAACTGGGGAATGGCAACACTCAGCTTCTGTTCCCGTTGTCTATGCCAGCCGCTATTTCCTCGTTGTTTGGCTGGCGGACACACCCCATTAGTGGCGATGCTCGGTTTCATAGTGGCACCGATCTAGCGGCTCCCATGGGTACGCCTGTCTTGGCTGCCTATGCGGGGCAAGTGGTTCTAGCGGATTTATTGGGTGGCTACGGGCTAGCGGTGGCGCTGGATCATAACAAAGGCACCGCGCAAACCCTCTACGCTCATTTGTCAGAGATTTTTGTGCAGTCTGGAGAAGTGGTCAAGCAGGGCGATGTGATTGGTCGCGTTGGCTCCACCGGAAACTCCACTGGACCCCACCTGCATTTTGAGTTTCGCCAACTGACGACGGAAGGCTGGGTGGCGCTGGATGCTGGCGCTCAGTTGGAGTATGCCCTTGCCCAACTGGTGCGATCGCTCGATTTTGCTCAGGCTCCTCCACAATCTGCCAAAGCCAATGCTGGAATTGAGGGCATTTTATAAAAAATTGGGCGTTGCTGAATAGCGATATGATTTTGCAAAATTCTGAACGAGCTTTCGGGGCTTTCAACCATCGATTCATAGCTTGAATCAGCAACGCCAAAAATTGACCTTGTCATTGGATGGGTTGAACTACAAATATCCATGCTCTGCTAGGAAGGTTGGAGTCATATCTTCGGGCGATCGCGGCAAGTCTGGGCTATCCCAAGCGAGATCTGGGTGGGGAGTTCCCGATCTCAGGAATTTCTCGACATATTTTCCTAAAATGTCACCTTCCAAATTCACCAAGCTGCCAGGAATGAGATATTGCAGGTTAGTTTCAGCATAGGTCAGTGGAATCACCGCAACTGTGAAGCAACTGCCTTCAAGGTTGCAATCGGCAACAGTCAAACTAATCCCATTAACGGCAATGCTGCCTTTGGAAATGATATAGCGGGCAACTTGAGTCGAGGCAGTGTTAAAAGTCATTTCCCAGGAAGTTGCCGTTTGAATCGCAGATTTTAAGGTGCCCGTACCGTCCACATGCCCCGTGACAAAGTGACCGCCCAACTTGCTACCCACTTTTAATGAGGTTTCTAAATTAACGTAGCCGGCAGAGTTGCCCAGCGTGGCAGCATTACCCAGCGTGGAGCGATCGCGGGTTTCTGGCGATGCCACGGCAATAAACCCTTGCGGCAAGATATCCACGACGGTCAGGCACACGCCATCGACCGCCACACTGTCTCCCAGCGCCAGATCCGACAGAATTAATCCGGCTGATTGGGGCAAACAGGTGATTTGCAGCTTATCGGAGTCGATGGGCTGCAAAGTTCCCAACCCTTGAACTAATCCTGTAAACATTCGATATAAATAGTCCGCAATTTTGAACTGATAGTTGATGAACTATACAAAATTCCCCGCTCCTGTCAACTATGAGGATTGTGCAAACATAAAAATTAGCGCGGGGGGTGATGGGATTTGGGCAGCAATCAGGGCATACTGAATGTCATGGAGATATCGCTATTGTATAACTGGTTCAATTAGCTTGCTGGGTCGTTGATTGAGTGGCTGCTGAAAATCGGCAGGGCTAATCGAGATTGCGACAAATCTGTTAGACTGTCGCCTCCTTATGGGCTTCTGAGCGAGTTATTTACACCTCTTATAATCGAAAATGTACTAAGTTAGAGTTCCTTTGGTTGTTTCTCCGCTGATTTAGATTTCGTTTCAGGTGTTCTAGAGGCTAAGACAATGATTGAAATGAAAGTCGCTGGAATTGCGTTGGATGCGGTAACCCGCAGTCCCATTGTGCTTTTGAGAGATTTTACTGAACGCCGAGCGCTGCCTATCTACATCGGAAACGACCAGGCAAAAGCGATTATCAATGCGATCGAAAACCAGGCACCTCCTCGCCCGCTGACCCATGATCTGTTGGTGAACATGCTAGAAGCGTGGGGCATGACGCTAGAACGAATTGTGATTCATTCTTTGCAAGACAACACATTTTATGCATCGCTGACGGTGGTTCAGGGCGATGTGAAAAAAGAAATTGATGCTCGTCCGAGTGACGCGATCGCCCTAGCCCTACGGACTAACTGCACCATTTGGGTGTTAGAAGAAGTAATTGCCGATGCTTCTATTCCCGTCGATCGCGATGCCGATGAAGCCGAGCGGCAAGAATTTCGCGATTTCATCTCCAGTTTGCGCCCTGAAGATTTCACCCAGCGCAGTAAGTTTAGCAGTGAAGAAGCTCAATAAAATTCAGGTTGCAAGGTTTTGTGAATTGACCGACGCAAGATGTCATACCGTTTTGAATTTTGAGTTTTGTTCGCGTAGCGTCTCCGTAGGAGATATTTTGAGTTGCAAGACAAAGAAACATTGCCACTTCCAGCAGATCATCTGTCGCGTTTCAATGTCAAATTGGTGTCAGGTCGTCAACCAATATGCACAACCAATATGCAAAATTTTCCTGAACGGTGGCTTTTACCTGAGTTTGGGTAAAGCATGGCGTTCTGAGACTATGGCATCTATGTCTAAGCATTATCGTTGGCAATCTACCGTTACGGGGTTGGTTCTTCCCTTAGCCTCACTGGGGGCGATGTTCACACTTCAAGCCTCTGCGATCGCTCAAGTTCAAGGTGGCGATTTACAGGGTCACTGGTCGCAGCCATGCATAACGGCGCTGGCAGGCAAAAAAATTGTGGCTTCTGATGCCGATGGGTTATTTCGACCCAATGCCGTCGTGTCGCGGGCGGAATATGCGGCACTGGTGCAGCGGGCGTTTCCAGGAATGAGCCAAAGCCAAAGAGCGATCGCCTTTCGAGATGTGCGCCCCGATCATCCCAATGCCAAAGCCATTCAATACATTCAGCAATCGGGCTTTTGGCTAGGGGAAGGGCGAGATCAGTTTAGACCGGGTGATTTAATCACGCGATCGCAGGCTTTCGGTGGACTGGCAGCCGGATTACGCTACACCGCCAAGCAAGCCGAATCCAAAAACCTGAGGGATGCCTTCAAAGACGGCAGAATGGTGCCAGACTACACCAGAGCGCCCGTTGCCGCCGCCTTAGAAAATCGCCTGATTATCAATCAGCCCGACCCCAAACGATTTAACCCCAATCAGCCAATCAGCCGCGCTGAACTGACGGCGGCTCTGTGCCAATCGATGCCAGCGACCACTGCACTGGTGCCCACGCGGTTTGTCGCTAGCGTGCGATATTCTAACCCACTGCCGCCCGTCGTCATCAAACCGGGAACCGGCAATGGCAAGCCTGTCGGATTCCCGGTTGTGGTTGTGCCTGTCACCGGTAACCCAAGCCGTCCGCCCCTGCCTACCCTGCCTCAGCCCAGTTTTCCCACTCAAGAGATTCGGGGAGTCTGGCTGACTAACATCGACAGTCAGGTATTGTTCAATCCCCAACTGCTCCGCAGCGCCATTGAAGAACTGGGAGCGCTCAAATTTAATACGGTTTACCCGGTTGTGTGGAACTGGGGCTACACGCTGTATCCCAGTCAAGTGATGCGACAGGTTATGGGGGAGGCGATCGACCCGCGTGAACCGGGATTGCGAGGGCGTGATCCGTTGGCAGAACTGGTGCAGCTAGGGCGGCAAAACAATATCGCTGTTATTCCCTGGTTTGAGTTTGGTTTTATGGCTCCTGCCGATTCTGAACTGGTGAAACGCAACCCGCAGTGGGTGACCCAGCGCAAAGATGGCTCCAAGGTGTGGAAAGAAGGCGAATACGATCGCGTCTGGCTCAATCCATTTAAGCCTGAAGTGCAGCAGTTCATTTTGAACTTGGTAGACGAAATCGTGTCTAAATATGGCGTGGATGGCATCCAGTTTGATGATCATATGGGGCTACCCTCCGAATTTGGCTACGACGCGGAGACCGTAGCGCTCTACAAAAAAGAGAACCCTGGGAAAGAGCCGCCTGTGAATGCTAAAGATCCGCAGTGGCTCCGCTGGCGGGCGAATAAAATTACCGAATTTATGGGGCGTGTGTTTGCCATTGTCAAAGCCCGAAAACCCTATGCCACTATCTCTTTATCACCCAATTCTCAAACCTTTTCCTACGAAAATTATCTGCAAGATTGGGTCACCTGGCGGCGATTGGGCTATGTGGAAGAAATTTTGCTGCAAGCCTATCGCACTGATCCAACGGGGTTTATCTCGGAGCTAGTGCAACCCGAAGTGCAAGAGGCGAAAAAGCATGTGCCCGTGGCGATCGGAGTTCTCACGGGATTGAAAAATAAGCCGATGCCGATGAGTATTATTGAACAGAAAATTCAAATTGCTCGCGATCGCGGCTTTTCTGGCGTATCGTTCTTCTTCTACGAAACCATGTGGAACCTGAGCAACGAACCGTTGCAAGATCGCAAATCGTCCTTTCAACGGCTGTTTACGCCACCCGTGACCCGCCCTAGCATCGTGGGCGGTTGGCTGCCTGCCCCATTGCCATAAAGCGGAGTCAGGAGGGCGGAGTCAAGAGATCAAAGAACAATAAGAATCATATAAACCTTTCGGCACCAAAGCTTAGGCAGTATAGTGGGCTTAGATTTCGCAATTTGGGAACCTGTTACCGCTTCTAAAAGTGATGGTTCCGCGTTTATCCAAGTAGAGTTCTATCTTGATGAGTCGCTCCCCTTCCATTCTGGAAGATCTGCTAGTCGCCCTGCCTGATCTGAGACCCCAAATCTATTTCAAGTCCTCTCTCACGGCGCTGTCTCACGCGATGGAGGATCAAGTTCTGGCGGGGAGAGATCAGCCGGTGGTGATTGCCAGTTTTCAGCGGGAGCGGTTTTATCGGCAGGAAGCTCACCGCTATTTAAGAATTGCCGATCGCACCGAGCAGGTGTATGTGCTGGCAGCACCCGAAACCGATTTTGCCAATCGCTTCGATCACTATGAAACGATCGCCTTTGATCCCACCGATGCTCTTGCCCAGGAATGGCATTTGGTTGTCGTTGGGTCTCGGTATGCCGCCTGTTTGATTTGTCGCGAACGTCAGGCTTATACGTCTCCTGGAGAGTCTTCGTTGCCTTTGCCGCCCGATCAATCTCGTCGATTTGAAGGCATTTGGACGTTTGAGCGATCGGTGGCGTGTCAGGCAGCGGAGTTGCTATTGGCGAAGGTCTTGCTTTATCGCCCCGAACTGGGCGATAAAGTAGCCGCCGCACAGACGGTTTTGCTGAATGACACCCAAGCCAACTTTAACAATGTTGACCCCGGTCCATTTGCTGAACGATTGGTCACCTACATTCAAGCTGGACAGTACAAGCTGCTGAAGGCGTATCGCTCGATTGCGGCTCAAGAACAACGAGAGCGATTGGTCAATTCAATTACCTCGGCAATTCGGCGATCGCTCGACCCCGATGAAATTTTTAAGGTGGCGGTGCAAGAATTGGGGCAAGCCCTAAATGCCTGCCGCTGTTTGATTTATCGGTGCCGTGCCACCGATGCCACGGTCACTCTCCAGCACGAATCGCTGAGTCATGGGGTGGAATCCCTGATGGGGCAGTGTTGGGATCTGGCAGATAATCCCTTGTTTCAGTTTGTGGCACAGCATCAAGAACCCGTTTATGTGCCCAACACTCAGGCGGATGTTTGGCTGCTGCGGGAGCAGGAAGTGGTGGCACCCCAAGAACAAGTGCAGCGCTGGGCGATCGGCGCGTGGCTGATGGTGCCCGTGGTGCATCAAAACCGCTTGCTGGGGATGGTGGAAGTGCATCATTGCAGCAATACTGCCCATGAGTGGCATGAGAGTAATGTGGGCTTGATTGAGGCGATCGCGAACCAAATTGGGGTGGCGCTGATCCAAGCAGAAGCTTACGCCAATCTGGAAGACCTGAACCAACAGCTTGAAGCGCTCGATCGCACCCGCAGTAATTTAATCGCCATCACCGGACACGAACTGCGAACGCCGCTATCCACGATTCAAGTGTGCCTGGAAAGCCTCTCCACAGAACCCGACATGCCTGAAGAACTGCGCCAAGTCATGCTGAGTACGGCATTGACCGATGCAGAACGAATGCGAAAACTAATCCAAGACTTTTTGACGCTTTCTCAACTGGAAAGCGGGCGGATTCAATGGCATGTAGAATCGCTGCCGCTTCAAGAATGCGTTGATCTTGCCCTCAGCAGCCTACGATCGCGACAACTAGACGGCGGCTTACCCGAAATCACCGCCCAAGTTTCCCCCGAACTGCCGTTGATCCAAGCCGATGGCGAATGGCTGGTAGAAGTCTTATCCAAACTGTTGGATAACGCCTGTAAATTTACTGAACCCACCGGAAAAGTGGTGATTCAAGCCCAGCCCAACGGCGACAAAATGCTGGAGGTCACCGTGTCTGATACCGGTCGCGGCATTGAACCCAATCGCCTGGAAACCGTATTCGATCGCTTTTATCAAGAAGAAGGTGCCCTGCGGCGATCGACCGGAGGCACCGGGCTTGGGCTTGCCATTTGCCGTCAAATTGTGGTCGGGCTAGGGGGGCGCATTTGGGCAGAATCCGCAGGCAAAGATTGCGGGAGCCAATTTCACCTAACGCTGCCCATCTCTCTCCCCGACAAAGAAGAGAAACCCGCCAAAACCCGCCGTAGCTCAAAAGCCCGCCGCTGAACCCCGATTTCGTAGGATGTGTTGAACCTCGCGAAACGCATCATTTTCAGGGATTGCATCTTTCAGAAGGCATCTTTCGGGATTGATGCGTTACGGCGAACGCCTAACACATCCTACGTAAATCCCCCGGTGGGCTTATGGATTGACGTGTAGATCGGTGACGGCACCGAGGCTGCTAGACGAGACCAGCGTGGCATACTTTGCCAACACGCCAGAAGTGTAGCGGGGCTTGGGTTTTTGCCATGCAGCGCGGCGCAGTGCCAACTCCTCATCCGACACATTCACCTGCAACAGCCGAGCCGCCGCATCAATGGTGATGGAGTCGTTTTCTTGTACAAGGGCGATCGCGCCCCCCACATAGGCTTCCGGAGCCACATGACCTACCACCATGCCATAGGTGCCGCCTGAAAAGCGCCCATCGGTAATCAAGCCCACAGTATCGCCTAACCCCGCCCCAATGATGGCTGAAGTGGGGGCAAGCATTTCCCGCATTCCCGGTCCCCCTTTCGGACCTTCATAGCGAATCACGATTACATCACCCGCCACGATTTTTCGTGCCAAAATCGCATCCAAACACGCTTCTTCCGAGTCAAACACCCGTGCGGGTCCCGTAATTTGGGCTTTTTTGATGCCTGTGATTTTGGCGACCGCGCCTTCAGTTGCCAGGTTGCCTCTGAGGATTGCCAAATGCCCACTGGCGTACATTGGGTTACTCCAAGGACGAATGACATCCTGGTCGGGGCTAGGTTCATCGGGCACTGACTGGAGGCGTTCTGCGATCGTTTCTCCCGTAATCGTCAAGCAATCGCCATGCAGCAACCCGTGGTTCAGCAACATTTTCATCACTTGCGGAATGCCGCCTGCTCGGTGCAAATCTGTAGCGACATAACGACCCGAAGGTTTCAAGTCGCACAGCACGGGCACACGGGCACGAATCGCTTCAAAATCGTCTAGTTTCAGGTTGACTCCCGCAGAGTGAGCGATCGCCAAAAAGTGCAATACCGCATTCGTTGAGCCGCCCACCGCCATGATCACCGCGATCGCATTTTCGATCGACTGGCGAGTGATGATATCGCGAGGACGCAAATTATGGCGAATCGCTTCCACCAAAACTTTTCCTGCCAGCGCCGTATTCTCCGCTTTTTCCGAGTCTTCCGCTGACATCGTAGAAGAATACATCAGGCTCATGCCCATCGCTTCAAAAGCTGAAGACATGGTATTTGCGGTATACATGCCGCCACAGGAACCCGCCCCAGGGCAAGCATTCCGCTCTACTGCCATCAGCCGCACTTCATCGATTCTGCCTGCGCTATATTGACCCACCGCTTCAAAAGAACTAACGACTGTTAGATCTTCCCCTTCCAAATTTCCCGGCTTGATGGTGCCGCCATACACAAATAGCGCCGGAATATTCATTCGCGCCATGGCAATCATGGCACCGGGCATATTTTTGTCGCAGCCGCCGATCGCCAGCACGCCATCCATACTTTGGGCATTGCAGGCAGTTTCAATCGAGTCGGCAATCACATCCCGCGACACCAGGGAATACTTCATCCCTTCCGTGCCCATGGAAATGCCATCGCTGACTGTGATCGTGCCAAATAGTTGAGGCATCCCGCCTGCCAGTCGAATGCCTGCTTCTGCCTGCGCGGCGAGGGGCGCAATTCCCATGTTGCACGGGGTGATGGTGCTGTGGGCACTGGCAACGCCCACAATCGGCTTGGTAAAATCGCCATCGCCAAAGCCCACGGCTCGCAGCATGGCGCGGTTGGGCGATCGCGTCGCCCCCTCAGTCACAACCTTACTTCTCCAATTTTCAGACATCTTATCCTTCCACATTTAGATCGGCAGTTTAGCTTTCCTAATTTTCGCAGAACACTTGCTGCGTTATAGTGTTTTCTGTTCGGAACCGATTTTTTTCTGGGCAGTCTAGATCAGCAGAGAAGATTGAATGGAGCGTATCCCGTGATTGCGCCTTCCAATCTAGGCGTAATGATTGCTCGAATCATTTTCTACATCGGGTTCAGTGAATATAAAGGAAAGTATGTCTAGTCGCCACCACAGTTCAATCGTTGCTCCAGTTTCCGTCCGCAAGGGTCGGTTTCGTCAGCCTACCAGCAAAGAACTCGATTTGTTGCTGCTAGCAGGATGCTCTTGTTTAATGACATTTTTGTATCATCCCGTAGCAGAAGCCCTGCAAACGGCTCAAACTACTGGGTCGAGTGCCGCGATCGCCACGACTACCAGCAAGATTCCGGCTAACCCCATGAATGGCTTTCATCTGATCACGCAGTCTTCTCGCGATCAACGGCAGGAAGAGGAAGAAACTCTAAAAGAATGACGAGTTACGACGTTCGAGTGGCGAGTGCAAGCTGACATAGCTGATACCGTTTTGAATTTTGAATTTTGTTCGCGTAGCGTCTCCGTAGGAGATATTTTGAGTTGCAAGACAAAGAAACATTGCCGCTTCCAGCAGATCATCGGTCGCGTTTCAATTTCAAATTGGTATGACATAGCAGTACGAGGAAAGGTCATTTGCCATTCGCCATTCGCTTGTTATTACCCCCCCCCCCCCCCCCCCCCAGGGGCCAAAACC
>JBGTAZ010000169.1:0-10209 GCA_041749615.1 Leptolyngbyaceae cyanobacterium
GGGGCAGAGCCATGCACCGGTTCAAACAAGCCCGGATTGCCAGCGCCCAAACTGGCAGACGGTAACATGCCGATGCTGCCCGTCAGCATGGCGGCGGCATCCGATAAAATATCGCCAAACAGATTGCCCGTGACAATAGTGTCAAACTGGCGCGGATTGCGAACGAGTTGCATGGCGGCGTTGTCTACATATAGATGAGACAGTTCTACGTCAGGATAGTCAGCAGCCAAGGCGGTGATGCGATCGCGCCAGAGTTGCGACACTTCTAGCACATTTGCCTTATCCACGGAACATAACCGTTTACTACGTTTTCGGGCGGTTTCAAACGCCACCCGTCCAATCCGGTCAATCTCCGACTCGGTATATGCCATCGTGTTCACACCGCGTTTTTCGCCCGACTCCGTGACAAACACGCCCCTCGGTTGCCCAAAATAAATGCCGCCTGTCAGTTCTCGCACCACCATAATATCTACGCCTTCGACTACTTCCCGCTTCAAGCTAGAGGCATCGATCAACTGAGGCAAAATTTTGGCAGGGCGCAGGTTGGCAAATAAGCCCAGCGCTGCCCGAATGCCGAGCAATCCGGTTTCGGGACGTAAATGACGCGGCAATGTGTCATATTTTGGGGCACCGATCGCCGCTAGCAGAACTGCATCACTATTCTTACAAGTTTCCACGGTGGCAGCAGGCAATGGTTCCCCCGTCGCCTCGATCGCCGCCCCACCCAAGAGCGCTTCCTGAAACTCAAAGCTCAGGTCTAGCTGGGTTCCCACGACCTGCATCACCTCCACGGCAACCGCCATAATTTCGGAACCGATGCCGTCACCAGGCAGTAGCGTAATTTTGTAGGGCTGAGTCATAAAGCTTTGAATGGAAACATTTCACAGGCTATTGATCATAAGTCAAGACGGCATCCCAAATCAGCCGACTCCACTTTAGATAAAAACTTTCTTGACGAAGATCTCCGAAGTGCTGCTAATCCAGTAAGCTAAATGTTGACCGATCGGTTCCAACGGGAAACAGCCGTTGGAGGAAACAGGGAAAGCGCAGTGAAAATCTGCCACTGTCCCGCAACTGTAAAAGAAGGGATGAATTTTAAGTTTTGAATTTTGAGCGAATTAACCCCACTCAAAACTAAGAACTCAAAATTTAGAACTCTATAAGTCAGAACGCCTGCCGATAGTCACACTACACACCGTCTCATCTGCGAGGTACAGAGTGAAGGCATATCATCGAAAATGGGTCAGCCTAGGAAGCATGGCTGGCTTAAGTTGTTATTTAATATTAGGCTCGGCAACTCCTGCTGCTGCCATGCATATTGCAGAAGGTTTTTTGCCCGTGCAGTGGGCGGCGTTTTGGTGGGCGGTGTCGCTGCCGTTTTTTGTGCTGGGGCTGCGATCGCTGACCCGTATTACCAAAGAACACCCTGAACTGAAGTTGTTGCTGGCACTGGCAGGCGCATTCACTTTTGTTTTGTCGGCGCTCAAAATTCCATCGGTCACGGGCAGTTGCTCCCATCCCACAGGCACGGGGTTAGGTGCCATTTTGTTTGGTCCCCTGATCATGACCGTATTAGGAACGCTGGTATTAATTTTTCAGGCAATCCTATTGGCGCATGGTGGCGTGACAACCTTGGGGGCAAACGTTTTTTCAATGGCGATCGTCGGTTCGCTGGTCGCTTTCGCGGTTTACAACCTGATGATGAGAACTGGCAAGCAAAAACTAGCCGTTTTTCTCGCTGCAATGCTGGGAAATTTGCTCACCTATTTAACCACCGCTGTGCAATTAGCCTTGGCATTTCCGGCAGTGCAGGGCGGTTTTCTTGCCTCATTCGCTAAGTTTGTTGGCATCTTTGCCATCACCCAACTCCCCTTAGCCCTGAGTGAAGGCTTGCTGACAGTGCTGGTTTGGGGCTGGCTACAAAAATATGGGCAACAAGAATTGCAAGCTCTCAACATCTTTGGCACAGGAGCCATCACGCATGAATAAATTGTCGAGTAACTGGCTGCTGCTGCTGGGGGTAACCATTTTGGCGCTAGGACCTCTCTTTGTGCTGCAAGGAAAGGAATTTGGCGCAACCGATGGCAACTTTACCGCCGCAATTCAGGAGATTCATCCAGACTACAAACCCTGGTTTGAACCGATGATTAAAGATTCGGGTCCTGAAATTCAAACGTTTTTATTCGCAACCCAAGCGGGGATTGGTGCCGGAATTGCGGGATATGTTTTGGGTTTATACAAAGGGCGATCGCAAGCCCATAAAAAAATTGACCCGTAATCGAACCCTGCCACTATTCAACGAAATCAATTCGATTAGGGGGATTACGGTTTTGCCTCATCCCCCTAATCCATAGCGATGCCCATTTTCAAACACAAAATCCCATACCAGTTTGAAATTGAAATGCAACAGATGCTTTCCTAAAAACGGCAATGTTTCTTTGTCTTAGAACTCAAAACTCAAAACTCAAAACTTAAAACGGTATTAGTCCTATGGCTGCAAAAATTCCAGTAACCGTCATTACCGGATTCCTCGGTAGTGGCAAAACGACGCTGATCCGTCAGCAATTGCAAAATAATCAAGGTCGCCGCATTGCCGTACTGGTGAACGAGTTTGGCGAAATCGGCATTGATGGTGACCTGTTGCGGTCGTGCCAAGTCTGCGATGAAGATGGCGAACCTAGCGCGACTAATATTGTGGAACTGACCAACGGTTGCCTGTGCTGCACCGTGCAAGAAGAGTTTTTGCCGACGATGCAAGAACTGCTGAAGCGGCGCGATCGCATCGACTGTATTTTGATTGAAACCTCTGGCTTAGCTTTGCCCAAACCATTGATCCAAGCGTTTCGCTGGCAAGAAATTCGCACAGGCGCGACGGTGGATGCGGTGATCACCGTCGTGGATTGCGAAGCGGTGGCAACAGGCACCCTCGCCGCCGATCTGGGGGCATTGAATGAGCAACGCCTAGCTGATCCCAATCTTGATCATGAAACGCCCTTAGAAGAACTGTTTGAAGACCAGCTTGCCTGTGCCGATTTGGTGCTGCTGACCAAGAGCGATCGCGTCGATCTGCAAACCCAAACCCAGGTGAGAAGCCGCGTTCAGCAAGAACTGCGAACGGGTGTAAAAATTATTGCCTGTCAGAATGGGCAGATTAGCGCCGATATCTTGCTGGGGTTTAACGCCGCCGTGGAAGACAACCTGGATGCCCGTCCGAGTCATCACGACACGGAAGAAGAGCATGAGCATGATGACACGATTACCTCAGTGCCCGTAATTTTTGCCGCAGCAGTGGAGCCACAAGCCTTGCTGAATACCTTGAAGCAGTTAATTGCGGAACAGGAAATCTATCGGATCAAAGGCTTCGTCAATGTGGTTAACAAGCCGATGCGGATGGTGTTGCAGGGGGTGGGCGATCGCATTGAAACTTTTTATGATCGTCCTTGGCAGCCCGATGAACTCCGTGAAACTCGGCTGATCATCATTGGTCAGGCACTCGATCATGCCCAAATTCTGTCCGCTATTCAACCCCTTGCCCTCGCATCATGAACCATCCCCACGCAATCTTTGTTTGCACGACCTGTGGCAAAAATCAGCAAAGCGATCGCAAAAATGATCCCAGTGACGGCGATCGCCTGCTTGCCCAATTGCAAACCCTGCACCAAACTTCGTCACTCTACCCAACAGTCTCAATTCAGCCCGTGAAATGTATGGGCGTGTGTGAGCAAGATTGCGCGATCGCCCTCGTCTCTCCCGGCAAACGCACCTATTTATTTGGCAACTTGCCCACGGATGCCGCCCGAATCGAATCCACTGCGATCTCCGTCCTGGATTGCGCCCGTCAATATCAAGCAAAAGCCGATGGTGCCCTTGCCTATGGCGATCGCCCGGAGCTTTTAAAAACGCGGGTGCTGGCACGGATTCCGCCGCTGCCGCTGGTCGAGCCTACCCAAGAGTTACCGGAGGAATCCTATGCGGCTCAAAGATAGCGTATGGCAGGGCAACTTTGGCTACTGGCAAACGGGCTATATTCACACCAATCTGCTGATGATTGGCTATCTTGCCTGGAGCGGTTTTCTTGAATTTGGGCGTGGGCTTGTGGTTTGCACCGTGGATGAAGCGGCGATCTCAACTAGCACCACCCCGCTGACTCTCAGTCCGTTTACGGCTCAGTTTATTCCCGCCGCTCAGCTATCCACGGCTTTGTCATTGGCAAGCATGACCGGGGCGATCGCCGCCAGTGACCCAACCGCGATCGCCGCCTTGCAAGATCAGGCAAATGCTTATGACCCAAACCGAGACGCTATGATTCTGTTAATCGCAAATGGTCGCATGGAGGCAAGCCTGTTACACAATATGGCGATCGCTCCCCAAGACTGCTACCAACAAGTGCGCGATCGTTGGGAAGAATTTCAACCCTGTTTAATGTCATCTCAGGAACCATGAGTGTATTGTCGTAATGCCACAACCCGCTATTCGTATTTCTAAACCAACCCGCTACCAAAACGCCGCGCTGAACTACTATCTCAGCCTCACCGATTCTCCCTATCTGCACTATGGCTACTGGGAAACTCCGCCAGAATCCCCTGAAGACTTGACTATTGCCAAACTCTGCATTGCCCAAGCCGCCTACACCCAAAAATTGATGGCGTTGATTCCAGAAGGCACCCACTCAATCCTCGATGTGGGCTGTGGCACTGGAGGAAACGCCACCTATCTGCTCGATCGCGGTTTCACCGTTGAAGGACTCGCCCCCGACACGTTTCAACAAGAGCGGTTTTTGGCTGCCACATCCGGCAGGGCACTGTTTCACCTGACCCGATTTGAAGATTTCAAAACCACCCACCCATTTGATCTCGTGTTGATGAGCGAAAGTAGCCAGTACATGAGCGCTCAAGACATTGCTCAAGGCGCAGCGCGGGGGCTGAAACCGGGTGGCTATTTGCTGCTTGCCGACATGCTCCGTTCCGATGCGACCTACACGGAAGGGATTTTCTCCAATTGCCATATCGTGGAAGATTTGCACCAGGCGCTCATTCAGAACGGGTTTACCTTGGTCAAAATGGAAGATATTTCTACCCAAGCTGCCCCCACGATTGAGATTGGCATTGATGCATTTCGTCGATTTGGCATCAGTACGGTGAAATATATTGCGGATGTGGTGCAAATTGCGGTTCCGCCCGTTTATAAATTGTTGCAGTGGGCGTATAAGCGCTGGCTGCAAAAACCTGTGGAGGAAGGGTTACAAGCAGGCGAAATTTTTCAGCGCCATTTGTGCTATCAGATGCAACTATGGCAGTTGTCGGCAAAAGATGGTTAGTTCTTATGAACCATATCTACGAGCCATATCTATGAGCCATCTGATCGATAGTCTTGCCTACACGAATCGTCTGCGTGGATTGCCGCCGATGCATAAGTTTGGGTTTGCGATCGCGCTATTGATTGGCTCCCTGATTGCGCCCGTGACGGTACAGGTGCTAATCAGTCTATGGATCGCTCTGTGGATAGTAGGCTACGCAGGCATTCCAGGATTGCTCTACTTACGCCTGCTCTCTTTGCCCCTTGGGTTTTGGCTGACCAGTTTGCCTGCCTTTGTGATTAACGGAATTGGGCTAAATCACCAAGAAGCCATGCAGTGGGATATTTGGCGAGGCTGGGGTATGCCGGTGGGCAGCTTTTATCTGTATATCAGTCAAACCGGGCTGCATCAGGTCAGCTTGCTGCTGGCGCGCGCCTTGGCATCCACAAGCTGTATGTATTTCATTTTGCTGACGATTCCATTTACTGAAGTCTTGCAAATCCTACGGCAATTGCGCTGTCCCCCATTACTGACCGAACTGCTGATGCTGATGTATCGCTTTATTTTCAGCTTGCTGGCGATCGCCGATGAACTGTGGATTGCCCAAAATGCCCGGAGTGGCTACCGCACTTGGAAGCGAGGAATGCAAAGCTTGGGTATTCTGATTGGACAATTGCTGCAACGTACCCTAGAAAGTTATCGCCAAGTCTCCCTGAGTTTGGCGGCGCGCGGCTTTACTGGGGATCTGCGCGTGTCTCATTCTCGGTCTTATCAACCATCGCGACGTTACACGTTAGAAGCGTTGTTTGGCGGTTCAGTCTTAGTCGCCCTCAGCCTGGTAAATTTCGGTCGATCGGGAAGTTGAATTGAGTGGGGATGCCGATGTCTGAGTGGATGCTTGAATTTGAAAATGTTTCGTTCCGGTATCCTTGCACTCCGCGATCGGCATTGGCAACACTGAACCTGAAAGTGCCTCAGCAAAAACGCTGTGCGCTGATTGGGCAAAACGGCTGTGGCAAAACCACTTTCTTTTTGATGGCAGCAGGATTGTATCAACCCCAGAGCGGCAAGGTTTACTGGCAAGGGCAGCCTTTTCGATACGATCGCCCTTGGCTCGCCCAACTCCGGCAACACCTGGGGCTAGTGTTTCAAAATCCAGATCATCAAGTGGTCGCGTCTACGGTAGAAGAAGATATTTCCTATGGTCTGCACAATCTAGAGCGACCCGCCGCCGAAATCGCCCAACGAGTGCAGCAAGCGATCGTGGATTTTGATCTGACCGATTTGGCGCATGAGCCGATTCATCACCTCAGCTTGGGACAAAAAAAGCGTCTCTCCATTGCCGATGTCATGGTGCTGAACCCCAAGTTGCTGCTGCTGGACGAACCCACCGCCTACCTCGACCCCCGCCATACCCGCGACCTACTTGTCCAACTTCAGCAAATCCATGCTGCGGGCACCACGATTCTTCTCGCCAGCCATGATCTCGATTTTGTCTACCGTTGGGCAGATTGGGTGTTTGTCATGGATCAAGGGCATCTGATTTTGGAAGGAACCCCGGATGCTGTTTTTGCCCAGCGAGAAACCTTGGAACAGCTACAGCTTGGAGTGCCGCTGGCGATCGAACTATTGGAGCAGCTAGCGGCGATCGCGGCTGAAGATCAGAACATCAGTCCTCAACTCTTTACTCAATGGCAGCAACAGGTTCTCCAAGCCCGACGGCTAGGGGAAAGGCTACCTTCGGATCAGGTCATACCGTTTTGAGTTTTGTTCGCGTAGCGTCTCCGTAGGAGATATTTTAAGTTTTGAATTGTAGAAGCTTTACTCAGTCACTGTCTCAACCTAACATTTGTCGCGTCGTCTATTTAAATTGGTATCACATAGTAGATAAGGTCACATAGCAGCCAAGATGAGCGATCGCTTGGCTGGCTGCTGCATAGGAATTAGGTTTCCTAAACCGCGCAATTGCGTATTAGCAGGTTTGGCTAGAGTTGCTTGAGGGGAAAACTTAAGCGGCAAAGGTTGCGCTTTATGATGGCGAACCTGGTTTAGCCTCAGGGGTAGATCCGCGCGAACTTGCTGCCAGTAAGCCTCAGGAAACTGAGTGTAATCAAATTGGCAATCCTGAAAGACTTGCTCAATCCGCCGATAGCGATCGAGTGACCAATGGCAAAGAATTTGCCATGAGGGATGCAAATCCGCCGCCGTGACGAGTTGACGAGCCTTGCGGCGCAGTTGGGGCAAATAATCTTCTAGCCAAAACTGCATCATTTGATAATACGCAGGGTTTTTAATCGCGTGCTGCTGCAAGATTTCATCACGGCGAACGCCAAACCCATCTAAAAGTTCGCTTGGCAGGTTGCAGATTCCCTGTTCTGCATCTTCGCGCAGGTCGCGCAGGTGATTATAAAACTGATCTAACATGCCAAAATGGCTGGCGGCTTGATGCTGGGTTTCGGAGAGGAATGGTAAAACCTGGAAAAACGATCCGGCTAGGTCTGCCAACATTTGCTCATATTCTGCCATTGTGTTGACGACTAAACCAGCAGTGTGATAGTGCGCGATCGCTTGCACGTATCGTTTCCAGGCAGTTAAAGATAATTGGATTGAGGGTTGATCTGCCTGATCAAACCAGCACCGTTGCATCTCAGTCAATAGCTCGTGATAGACCCCTCCCGGCTCGACCCTTCCAGTTGACACTAAATGCTGCCAAGCCGCTAAAAAAACTTGGAGTGCAGGTTGTCCTTTACCCAACAGTTCATGCTCTGCCAACCGATCAATCAATCGAATCCAGCGAATTCGTTCAATCCACTGATCGCGAACTGGTAGATCTAATTCCATCACCCAACCCGCACTATCCTCATCCTTTAAGGCATCGTCTGAAATTGCATCATAGTGGGATGATCCGACCAAATCAGCAATCATGTCCTCTCGCAGGCGAATCGTATCTGCAACAGGACTGCATAAAGCTGTAGTATATTTCATTGTCCGAAACCCTGGTAGATGTACCTGAAGATGCTTGCGTTGCCTCAAGTACTTGTTAGAGTTCCCAAGCTTGGAGCAAACTAACGATCCCGCCAATCTCCGCGATCGCCTTGCGAGCCGTCTAGAAACTGAGACTTCTTTGAATAACCCCCGGAGAGGGGGAATCGAATTGGTATAATCAGTCCGCACCTAAATTATCGAGTGCGCTGTCTCAACATATCAATAATCAACAGGTTCATACTGAACATAATTGGCACAGTACCCCAATTGCAGCCAAATTGCCATTCGTGAGGAATTCACAGATCCATGTCTTTATTTGATTGGTTCGCAAATCGACAAAAATCCGGTCCTATTAGTAAAGAGCGCCAAGAGCGAGAAATTGCAGATGGGCTTTGGTCAAAGTGTGAAGCTTGTAGTGTCCTCACCTACACGAAGGATTTGCAGGCAAATCAGATGGTCTGTCCAGATTGTGGACATCACAATCGCGTTTTTAGTGATGAGCGCATTCGCCAACTGATTGATGCCAATACTTGGATGCCGATCGATACTGAATTGGTCGCCACCGATCCGCTACAGTTTCGCGATCGCAAACCCTACAGCGATCGCCTGCGCGATATGCAAGAAAAAACCAAGCTGAATGATGCCGTGCAAACTGGGGTTGGGCGACTGGATGGTTTGCCCGTCGCGTTGGGTGTCATGGATTTTCGCTTCATGGGCGGCAGCATGGGGTCAGTGGTTGGAGAAAAGCTGACTCGCTTGATTGAACGTGCGACCCGTGAACGTCTTCCAACTATCATCGTGTGTGCGTCCGGCGGAGCCAGAATGCAAGAAGGAATGCTCAGCCTGATGCAAATGGCAAAAATTTCTGGTGCCCTACACCGCTTACAGGCTGCACGATTGCTCTATATCCCCGTGCTAACTCACCCAACTACTGGCGGTGTCACGGCGAGCTTTGCGATGCTAGGCGACATTATTTTGGCAGAACCTAAAGCGACGATTGGCTTCGCAGGACGGCGAGTGGTTGAACAAACCCTGCGCGAAAAGCTGCCTGAAGATTTTCAAACGGCAGAATATTTGCTACAGCATGGATTTGTTGATGCGATCGTGCTGCGGACTCAGCTTAAACCCACGTTGGCTCGGTTGATTCGGTTACATCAACCGGGTGCTGCCACCCATCTGCCCATTCATTTGACGGAAGCGCGACCCCTCAGCATGACGATTCCCGATTAGGGAACCCTATTCCTGAATATCTGTTTCAGTCTTTGGGAAAGGGATCACTCAGTGGGATGATAGATACATCAAAATAACTTAATCTGCTTGCATAAAAAATACACGGCAAGTTTTGCAGACCCCTTAATAACCTATCTCATAGAAAAAGTTTGCCTTTTGGCGATCGCTTTTCCTGAGGTATTTAGTAAGAAGCCTCCGATAAAATCCCCAAACTTTTTTGGTTTTGTTCTTGTGAGCCTGCCTAGCGTTGGGATTTGCCCGGAAGATTTCTGCAAAAGTCAGTTTTTATAATTTCAAGCACTGCTTATTAAGTTTCACGGATAGTCCTAAAACTCGTACACCTAAGCCACCCGAAGGAGAACCATGCTTAAAAGATACATTTGGCTCACCCTAGCCACTGTAGTCTTTGCTTTTCAGGTCTTTGCTGGTAATGCGATCGCTGCCGAACTGGATGCAGCCATTCGTACCATTCCACTGAATGGAGACGGCGATACTGTCACCCTTAGCCTAAAGCAAGTCAAAGAAGGAAAGCGTTTATTTCAATATGCATGTGCTCAATGCCATGCAGGTGGAGTTACAAAGACTGACCCCAACGTGGGGCTAGATCCAGAAGCCTTATCATTAGCGACTCCTCCCCGCGATAGCATTAATGCTCTAGTGGAGTTTATGAAAGACCCGACTAGTTACGACGGAGTGGA
>JBGTAZ010000170.1:0-3736 GCA_041749615.1 Leptolyngbyaceae cyanobacterium
CGGCACACTTACAACTGCGTGCTTTGCAAATATATCCTCGAAGTCCCGCGTAACCATCGGCAACCCCACAGCTTGCAGCCCGTCACGCTCAATGCCATCCTAGTCGAGGAACCAGTGTCCCCGGCAACTGGCAGTCCACCGATTCGCTGGGTGCTGCTGACAAGCTTAACCATTGAGTCGTTTGAGCGAGCCTGGCAGTGCGTTCAGTGGTATTCGTTACGCTGGCTAATTGAGCGGTTTCACTACACCCTCAAAAGTGGGTGTCGCTTTGAGCAACTCCAACTGCAAACCCAAGCGCGCTTACTCAATGCCCTTGCCACCTATTCGATTGTCGCTTGGCGCTTGATGTCCTTGACCTACCAAGCCAGACTCAATCCCGATGCGCCCTGCGATGGTGTCCTCCAACCCCCTGAGTGGCGATTGTTACGTCGTAAGTTTGAGCCGAAAAATCGGTCTCGAAAAATACCGACCCTCCATCAAGTCATTGTCTGGATTGCTCGACTAGGCGGTTTCCTTGCCCGTAAAGGCGATGGAGAACCTGGATTGAAAACCCTGTGGCGCGGGATTGGCGTGCTCCATCACTTACTCGAAGGGTCGCAACTCGCTTCTAAAACCTAATCCCTGATGCTATCCTGCCCACTTTTGCGTAATGCATAGCTCCCAGTGGGAGAGGGAACAAGAAATGTCCGAAAGCCTTTCTCCTTGGGGAGTAGACCGCAGGTCGTGCGTTGGCGAAGCCGCTCACTCAGAGCTAGCAGGGTTGGGATATAGCTTGCTTCCCAAAGGGTGGGCAAATTACTTGCACATTAGGTAAGTTAAGGAAAATAGTCGGATTTTGCGGAAAAAGAGGAATTGTTGGGCACCTTATGTAAAGGTGAGGCATACTGATGCTGGAGTAAATATCTCCCCATAAACAATCCCATCAAAATCAGCGGTGCGCGGGTTTAACCCTGAAAAACAGTTGCTTAAAGCTCAATCACTTTCTTGTATTTCCGGGTCAGCGCCCAACGATTGTCTAAAATGTTGGTTACAAAACTGATGATTTAAATGCACCTATTTCAATCAGTTCGTAGACTAGCGCTGTCACCCTAGCTGATGTTTTGCCGCAAGCATCAAAAGTTAAAATTTATCTTACACGCCCTTACGAACGCAAGGTTATGAATATGGCTCCTGCCAAAATTCTCGTAGTTGATGATGATCCTGCAATTCGGAATTTGATTCACCGCTTTTTGACAAAACAGGACTATCAAATGGAGTCCGCAGAGGATGGGAAGAGCGCGATGATCGCGTTTGAACAGTTCAATCCAGATCTGGTGATCTTAGACATTAACTTGCCCGATGCAAACGGTTATACCCTTTGCAAGGAAATGCAAGGGCGAACCAGCGTGTTTGTGTTGTTGTTAACCAGCCGAACGGATGAAGGAGATGTCATTCGAGGATTTGATCAAGGTGCGGATGATTACATCACGAAACCGTTTAGTTTGGGTGAATTGGGCGTGCGAGTGGGGGCGATTTTAAGGCGGCAGCGCACGGTTACCACAGGCGAACAGCAATTACTCACGTTTGAAAAGCTCGTGATTGATCCAGTGCGGCGGGAAGTGAAGCTGGCTGGAGACTTTGTGCCGCTGACGGCGTTAGAGTTTGATTTGCTTTATTTTTTGGCAAAAAATCCGGGGCGAGTTTGGCGACGGGCAGAACTGATTCAAGAAGTCTGGGATTATGAGTATGTGGGCGATCAGCGGGTGGTTGATGTCCATATTGGGCAAATCCGTAAGAAAATTGAAATTGATACGAGCCAGCCTGCGCTGATTCAAACCGTTCGGGGTGTGGGGTATAAGTTTGAAGCTCCTAGTAACGTCGATGATGCCAGCGCGTCTGCCTAAGGTGGCTTTTAACAGAACCTTAGTGAGGGCTATGAAAATTCTGGCGATCGCCTAACCCACTTAGATAAACCACTCGCCTAACCCACTCAGAGCGGATCAGCCCCTCCCGTTAGGGCTGAGTCCAAGCGGGGTGGGCTAAGAGGGATGAAATCATGCGGACACCGCGAAGCTGATTGGATAGGGGTAAATGCCCTCTGGGTGCGGTTAAATCCCAGGTGAACTCTTGCGGATAGCGAGTCCAGGTGTTGCCGTTTTTCCAGCCGATTTTTGACCATAGTTTAATCCAGCTTTTGCCAGTCCCCAGCCAAATCTCGCGCTGCACAGAGAAGCCAAATTTGCCTTCGGAGTGAACTAGCCACAAAGCGTTGAGCGTTTGCAGGTCGATCGCCGGGAACTGCTCAACTTCTGTAAAGTAAATCCAGTTGCGTTGCAGGGCGGCAGATCCAGCTAGTTCACACATTTTCTCGAGGGTGAGTTTATCTGCCGCTTGAAACTCTTGCTGGGCAAGCAGTTTTTGCAGGGGGCTGTAGTCAATGTTGGTGTGCGATCGCAGTGGCACCACGCCATCAGGGAAATGGGTCTGCAAAAAGTCTACGCAAGCAGGCGACTCTGCCCGATATAAAACTTGGTATGCCTGACCTGCCGCCAAATTTGGCAGTGTGCCAGCCATCAACGCTTCTCGCTGCTCAAACAAAAATTCCATTAATACTGCCCAGCCTGTTTCTCCTAACGGCTCTAGCGCTTGAATCTGAGCTAGTTGAGCTTTTTCTGGAGCCATTTTTAGTTTAGTTAAGAGCGCCATAGCATCGGGGGGTGTCGAAATGGCGGGAGGTACAGAATCAGTGGAATAAGTATTCATTGAAAGCATTATTTCAAGCAGCTTTGATCGAAAACAGAGAAAAATCGCGTTTGAAAGTGAGCAGATAAGGCTCCAATTTTTTCAAGCCAAACTCTATGCTATCTTGTGGCAATGATTTTTTGAATTGAATGCTTAAGTAACCGCGCTAAGAATTTGGCGAATAATCGCAGAAGTGGAGCTTGGCACCTCAATTTGAATTAGCTCAATCCGTCCTCCATAGGCTTGAACGGCAGCGGCTTCCGGCAGGGTCGCAATTTGATAATCCCCGCCCTTCACATAAATATCTGGCTTTAAGGCTTCAATCAGCCGGGTAGCGGTTGGTTCTGAAAAAAGTACCACTCCATCCACCGATTTCAGCGCTGCCAACACTTCTGCCCGTTGCAGTTCGGGGATGATTGGGCGGGGGGGCGATCCGGCTGCTTGGGGCTTAATGCCGCGCACCGATGCATCGCTGTTTAAGCCAATGATCAGCGATCGCCCTAACCCTTTCGCCGCCTGTAAATAGCGCACATGCCCCGCATGAAGCAAATCAAAACAGCCATTCGTCAGCACCAACGGTCGCCAGCGCTGCGGATCGGCGGCGATCGCCTGCTGAAGTTCTTCAACTGTGTAGATATCCGAAATCATTGGTCTCCACTTCAATACTATTTATGTTGGATTCTGCTGAAAATCTAATTCTTCCCGAATACAAGAAATATACTCTCTGCTAGTTCGATCTAAAGCAAAAAAGCTCTTCTTTCGCTTCTGGCACAGTGCTAGAAAACGCTATCCTGAAACGAACGAAAGGAAATTTTTGATGAGTCTCTGCCATGCACACCATTACCCTCACTATTTCTGACGAGACCCTGCAAGCACTTCAAATCACACCGGATCAAATGAGCCAGGAAATGCTGATGATTGTTGCTGTCAAGCTTTATGAATTAGGTCGGTTATCCTCTGGGGCAGCAGCAACCTTAGCAGGCATTTCTCGAACTGTGTTTTTGGGCAAGTTAGG
>JBGTAZ010000171.1:0-6450 GCA_041749615.1 Leptolyngbyaceae cyanobacterium
TGGCAGTTTTGCACAGCTATCCTGATTGGATTGTGGAAGTCTGGCGATCGCAATTTGGGCTAGAGAACGCCGAAAAACTCTGCGATTGGATGAATCAACCACCCCGAATCGATTTACGGGTGAATATTTTAAGGGCATCTGTCGATCAGGTGGAAGCAGCAATGCAGGCAGCGGGAGTTTTGGTAGAGCGATCGCCCGTTCTGCCGCAAGCCCTAAGACTGATCAATCATGCGGGTGCCATTCGCAATCTGCCTGGTTTTGAAGAAGGCTGGTGGATGGTGCAGGATTGGAGCGCCCAATTGGTTAGCCATTGCGTTAATCCACAACCGGGCGAAACGGTGATTGATGCCTGTGCTGCTCCCGGTGGCAAGGCAACTCACCTGGCAGAATTGATGGGCGATCGCGGCGTTGTCTGGGCATGTGATAAAACCCCGTCTCGCTTGAAAAAAGTACAGCAAAACTGCGATCGCTTGGGGCTTCAGTCTATCCAGATTGAAACTGCCGACAGCCGCACACTCACGCATTTTACCAATCAAGCAGATCGAGTATTGGTAGATGCTCCCTGTTCTGGTTTAGGCACTCTCCACCGTCACGCGGATGCCCGTTGGCGACAAACTCCTGCAACCGTTCAAAATTTAGCAACCTTGCAAGCCGAACTTCTCAATCAAGCCGCCACATGGGTTAAGCCTGACGGCATATTAGTCTATGCCACCTGTACCCTGCATCCTGCGGAAAATGAAGATCAAATCCAACAGTTTCTGACCACTCATCCAGACTGGAAACTGCGATCGCCGAGGGATCTCCCCGCCGCCAAATTTACATCGCCAGAGGGCTGGATCAAAGTTTTGCCCCATCAACATTCCATGGATGGCTTTTTTATGGCGCAACTCAGTCGATAACATTCAGTTGCAAACAAAAATATGTGACAAATCAGCCAGCATCACTCTTAGTGACGTATGGTAAACGATAAGGGAATGCACGACCCAATTCCCGCCGCCGCCCTATTAAACAAAGTTTTTTGAGACAAAGATTATGGCAGACAAAAACGTTATAAATTTAGTCAAAATCCTAATTGGGACTGCTTGGATCGATGGAGCAATCCAGCCTGAAGAGCGGGAATATCTCAGCCGCATTGCCCAAGAAAAAGGAGTGGCTGATGAAGCGGAGATCCAACCCCTACTTCACGAATTCACTTCAGTAAAACCCAGCGAATGCTACAAATGGGTCAAGCAATACCTGGGCGATCGCCCAAGTTCCGAAGACTGCCAACAGCTTTTAGAAGCTATCAGTGGCTTAATTTATAGCGATGGCACAGTGGATACTGAAGAAGCCAAGTTGCTCGTAGAGTTACAGGCTCTCGACCCCAACAATGACAGCGGAGATCATTCAAGCAATACGGTTCTGTCAGCGATTCGCAGCCTCTATCAGCGTTGGATCTCCAAACTGGAATAAGTACCCCGATCTCCACTGTTCACCTACTAGAATACCCAGCTATTCAAACCCCTGGATTTTCAGTATCTTTTACTTCGGGAACGACCTCAGGTCGATCCTTACTTTCCCAGCCAACGGGTCGCTTGGCGTTGTACCAGGCGATCGAGCCAATAGTGACCGCTGCAATAAAACCCACTACATAGACTGCCGTAAACGCTGTTGGAAAACGCTCACCGGCACTGGTTGCCACTGCTAATGATAGGTTCATTTCATATACTCCTAAATCAAATTCGTTGAATGCATTACAGCATATTTAAATAGATATATTACTTCATCGACTGCAAGACTGATTCTAATCCCATCTTTAGATAGATCGTGCAATTTATTCCACACGCCCATACTGCGCGATCGCTGAATTCACGAACCCCTCACCACGATCTTGTTGAGATAACCAAGCCCATAGCTGATCCCCATAGGAAAAATGCCACCATTCCTTCGGGTGCCGCAGAAATCCAGCCGATTCCATACTTTCACATAGCAACTGTCGGTGAGCGTGATAGCGCTGCTCCTTGACATCCACACTGGCAGCAAAATAGCTGGGATAGGAGCGCGGCGACAATTCATCAATTGCCGATCCCATTTCGACCGGGTTTCCTATTTCATTCACCAGCGTCAGGTCGATCGCGGCTCCCGTGCTGTGGGGTGGGGGCGTTGCGGGATCAACCAGCGGCGCTGCCCAAAATTCATACACTTGTTCTAAAAAACTTTGGCGCTCAGCCTCGGTCATCGTTGTAGCGTTTAATCCTGCTTCTGCCACTATGGTTTGAAAGGTGTAATCCACCATAAACTGCTGCACGCCTAGCGGTCGATAAGCATCAAAAATTTGCAGCCGCCAGCCAGGATAATGCTTTTGTAGATAAGCTTGCGCCTTGTGCAAGCGCTCTAAGACGGTTTGGCGCACAAAAAACGGCGACTTATCTCCATAGGGGGCACCCAACGCCCTGTAAGGATGAGGCGATACCCACGCAAAGGTTTCTAAAGGAATGGGCACCAAGGGTTCGACACAGTCTGCAATGGGAATGGCGTAGTGGGGCTTCACAGATCGGTATCCGCTTGAGTCGGCGATTGGGATGGCACCGCCACAGGAGGAACGGGATCATAGCCACCGGGATGAAAAGGATGGCACCGACAAATCCGCCGGGTGGTTAACCAGCTTCCCTTAAGTGCCCCGTGATTGGCGATCGCGGCGATCGCATACTCAGAGCAGGTCGGCTGAAAGCGGCAAGTGGGGGGCAGCAGCGGCGAAAGTCCCTTCTGATACCCGCGAATCGCTCCAATCAAAACTTGTTTCATGCCCCTATTCTAAAAGAATCCTGCAATCAATCAAGAAAATTGCTCAAGGGCTTCCATCCTGTTTCCCAATCGCGTATGATAAGGAGTCTTGTCTAGTTTTCGATTTTCAGAGGAAGGTAAATGTCGCGATATAGAGGTCCGCGCCTCCGAATTGTGCGCCGTCTGGGAGATCTGCCTGGTTTAACGCGCAAAGCACCCCGACGGGCATATCCACCTGGTCAGCATGGTCAGGCACGCAAAAAGCGTTCTGAATATGCAGTGCGTTTGGAGGAAAAGCAAAAGCTTCGCTTTAACTATGGGTTAAGCGAACGTCAATTGCTTCGTTATGTTCGTAAAGCACGTCGTGCAGCCGGTTCCACAGGTGAGGCGCTGCTGCAAATGCTAGAAATGCGGTTGGATAACACCATATTTCGATTGGGTATGGCTCCGACCATTCCCGCAGCCCGTCAATTAGTCAATCATGGGCACATTACCGTCAATGGGCGTGTAGTGGATATTGCCAGCTATCAGTGCCGTGCAGGTGAAGCCATTGGCGTGAGGGACAACGAGCGCTCTCGCAAAATGGTTGAAACAAATCTGCTCTATCCTGGATTGGCAAACTTGCCTAGCCATTTAGAATTCGATAAAGCCAAACTGCAAGGCAAGGTCAACAGCATTATTGAACGCGAATGGATCGCGCTACAAATTAATGAACTGTTAGTCGTTGAGTATTACTCTCGGCAGGCGTAATCAGTTAGTAACTGCTTACCTCTTACCGCGGCATTTGAATATTTTTATTAGCCTTTTAGCCTCGTCAGCTAGAAGGCTTTTTCGATTACAGGTGTGCTTCTCTAGGGGCGGGGCGAGGGAAGATGGAGTGCGGAGTGTGGAAGGTGGAGTGCGGAGTGCGGAGTTTTGAGTGTAGAGTACGGAGTTTTGAGTTTTGAGTTTTGAGTTTTGAGTTTTGAGTTTTGAGTTTTGAGTGCGGAGTACGAACCCTGAATCTTGAATCCTGAACCTCGAACCCCGAACCATCCAATCTCCTATAATCAAATCTGATCGCTAACTGCTGAGAGCTAAGTTTGATGGCTGCAATTCGGATTGGAAATGGCTACGATATTCATCGATTGGTGCCCGATCGCGCTTTGATTTTGGGTGGGGTGAAACTGGAACATTCCTTGGGATTGCTGGGACATAGCGATGCGGATGTGTTGACCCATGCCATTATGGATGCGATGTTGGGGGCGCTGAGTTTGGGGGATATTGGTCATTATTTTCCGCCGACTGACCCCCAATGGAAAGGGGCAGATAGCTTGCAGTTGCTCGAACAGGTGGATCAACTGATTCGCGATCGCGGCTGGCAAATTGGCAACATTGACTCCGTGATTGTGGCAGAGCGCCCCAAACTAAAGCCTCATATTGAAAAAATGCGCGATCGTCTCTCTAGCGTCCTCAAACTGCAACCCGATCAGGTTGGCATCAAAGCAACCACTAATGAAACGCTTGATGCCACAGGGCGAGAGGAAGGCATTGCCGCCTATGCAGTGGTTTTATTGGAAACCCTTGGGTAAATCATGAACAATGTACGCTTGCCAAATTTGAATCGATGGGTACTGGTGGGGCTTGGGTTAGTCTTCGCGATCGCCCTGAATGCCTGTAGTCAAGCAATCTTCAAAACCGAAGCCGCGCAGGTTTCTCAGCTTGTGATCAGCACCCTGAGCGACTTTAAAACCTTTAATCCTGCCTTCAATGGCGAGTTTCCCAACATTTTTCTCTACACATCCGAAGGTTTGATCGGTGAAAATGGCGAAACCTCCAAAATTGAGCCAGCCCTTGCCGAATCCTGGGAGATCTCTGCCGATAAACAGCGTATCACCTTCACCCTGCGAGACGGGCTGAAATGGTCTGATGGTCACCCTCTCACCGTGGATGACGTGATTTTCACCTACCGAGATGTCTATCTCAACGAAAAGATTCCTACCGACCTGCGGGATCTGCTCAGAATTGGTAAAGACGGCAAATTTCCCAGTGTTCGCAAAGTGGATCAGCGGCGCGTAGAATTCACCACGCCTGAGCCATTTGCGCCTTTTCTTAGAGTGTTAGGCATGGGTATTTTGCCAGAACATGCCTTGCGTGAATCTGTTTTTACCAACGATGAGGCAGGCAAACCCAAATTTCTCTCGACTTGGGGCACCAATACCGACCCCAAAGAACTCGTCGTCAGTGGACCCTTTAAGCTAGAAAGCTATACGCCCAGCCAGCGCTATGTGTTTCGGCGCAACCCCAACTATTGGCGTAAAGATAGCCAGGGTCAACCGCTGCCCAGGATTGAACGGATTGTCATGCAGATTGTCGAGTCCACCGATACCGAACTGCTCCGCTTTCGCTCAGGTGGACTGGATCAGCTAGGCGGTTTAGGTTCCCTCCGTCCCGAAGACTTTTCTCTGTTGAAGCAAGAGGAACGGCGCGGAAACTTTGAGATTCAACAGGGCGGATTACGCACGGGGACGCTGTACACAATGTTCAACTTAAATACAGGTCGCCGCCAAGATGGAACGCCTTTGGTTGATCCGATTAAGTCGCGCTGGTTTAACACCAAAGAATTTCGGCAGGCAGTCGCCCATGCAATCAACCGCGATAAGTTGATCAACAACGTGTTTCGCGGATTAGCAAACCCGCAAAATTCGCCGATTTCGGTACAAAGTCCGTTTTATCTTTCGCCAGAGGAGGGGCTGAAGACCTACGATTTCAATCCGAAAAAATCTAAGGAACTGTTGCTCAAAGCGGGATTTAAGTACGACAGTCAGCAGCAGCTATTGGATGCGGATGGTAATCGAGTGCGGTTTAACATGATCACGAATGCAGAAAATAAACTGCGGGTGGCGATCGGTGCCCAGGTTAAGCAAGATCTCGCCGCGATCGGGATGCAGGTCGATTTCGCTCCCATTTCCTTTGGCACGGTAGTCGAAAAGCTGAATACGTCCCTCGATTGGGAATGCATCATGCTGGGCTTGACGGGTGGCATTGAACCGAATGATGGTTTTAATGTCTGGAATCCAGATGGAGGTTCTCATTCTTTTAACCAAGGCGCTAACCCAGGAAGTCCGCCTATTATCGGGCGACAAGTGGCGGATTGGGAAAAGGAAATTGGGCAGCTTTACGTGCAAGGCGCACAGGAGCTAGATGAAACTAAACGCAAGGCAATTTATGCGAAGACGCAGCAGATCACTCAAGAGAATTTGCCGTTTATTTATTTGGCAAACCAAAAGGCAATGGCAGCCGTGCGGAACCGGGTTGAAAATGTGAAATATACGGCGTTGGGATTGACCTACTGGAATATTGCCGAGCAAAAGGTCACAGCCCGGTAATCTCCCCTTGCACCCTTACAACCCGTTGCCAATCAGGATAAACGGTGCCCAATAGTAAGGACGGGCAAAATTGCCGCCCTCGCGGATCAGAGAGAGTTGAGCTTGGCGCAATGCCTCAGCTTTGGTCATCGGTTTTTGGGAGGTGCTGGTTGCCAAAATGCGGTAAAACTCAGACATCAACACACTAGTACTCGCATCATCCACGACCCACAAAGAAGCCATCACTGCTTTGGCACCATTGCTCAAGAAATAGGAGCTAAGCCCAGAGATTTCTATTCCATCTTGATCGCCACCCAACGCCGTTTGGCAGGCAGATAGC
>JBGTAZ010000172.1:0-40971 GCA_041749615.1 Leptolyngbyaceae cyanobacterium
CCTCGCCCGCGACCTCGTCGCCCGCGACCTCGTCCGCACCCTCAAACTCGACCTCGCCCGCACCCTCAAACTCACTGTTGAGCTTGCCCGTGGTCAAGACACTATCAACGACCTCATCCTTAGCTTTACCCATGGTGTTACAGACCTGAGGTATACAAAATTTAGCGGTACAGACCTGAGCAATGCAAATCTCAGGGGTGCCGACCTCAGCGGTGCCAACCTCAGCGGTGCCGACCTCAGGGGTGCCGACCTCAGCGGTGCCGACCTCAGCGGTGCCATTGTGGCGGAATGCAGGTTTGGAGAGGGCATTGGGTTAGCGGAGACAGAAAAACTTGATTTGCAACGGCGGGGGGCAATTTTTAATGAGGCAACAGGCGATCGCGAAGCTGTTGATTCACCTGTGCCCAGAGATCGTTAGGATAGGAATATTTAAGGTTAAGCTTGCCGAACTCTCACGGCTTTTGATCGAAAATCATTGAACAAAACAACCCGCAATCCATCCAACCTGATTCGGTGAAATTTGCTTGCCAGAATCAGTCAACGCGCTAGGCGCGATCGCTTCATACCAAAAAACCCCATCGGCTTCATAAGTGCCATCCGTTAGGTAAACTTGCTCACCCTGTTCAACGACTCCCAGGATTGCCCATTCTGCGAGTGTGGGATCTGAACGATAGTAAGCACTACCAGGTCTTCCATCACAGGCAGAAATGGTAATTGAATCTAGTGATTGGGCAAAATTCCTTGAAGCTCTAAATGTGGAATGAGGCTGAGCCAAATTAGCTCTACGACTTCGAGCCTGAATGAGGTAACGGGCTAGATTAGGATCACAACCCTGAAGAATTTGGCGTAATCGATCAACTTTGTCATATAGCTGATTGACTTCTCTCCGCACCTGTTCATCAGTAACGGTTACAAGAGTAGTTTTTTTAGCTAAGTCGGCAAGAGTAGGAACATCCCACACATCTCGAATATTTGTAGTTAAACACGCTCTTAATTTATTGCCTAACGCTGATAAGGAAGTGGCTTCAGATTGTCCTCCAACGCTAGTTGCAGTAAATTCTAATGTGGTTTCAGGTTGTCCCCCTGTGTTAGTTCTACTAGATTGTGTTGAAAGCCTTACCTGTTGAGGTTGTGGCGTTTTAGGTGGATACAACATTGAGGAAAAGTCTACTGGCACTTTCAAGTTACCCAGCGCCACAAGACTCACGACTGACAACCCAAGAAGCAAATCAAGAGAATTGTTTGATGAACTTTGTTCAGACGACTTCGGAGAGGAGTCTTGAGGATAAAAGGTATCATCATCTAAGCTGACACTTAACTTACCCTCTCCACCCCTAACCTCAAGAGTGCGAGAGGAAGAAGACTTTAATTGGAGACCAGGTGGGGTATCAAGGTCAATAGGATAGTCTCCATCAGGCAGACCATGAAATGTATGACTGTCATCACGCTGATCCTTGGAGATATAAAGGGTGTGGCTGTCAACTTTTCTGCCTGCCGGATTCTTTACAACCGCGTGGATTGGATATCTCTTCGTAGACATGGGTTAGTGCTTGACCTGAATTTTAGATCACGACCTTGCAGGAACTCGAAATAGCAATTCCAGCCCTTATCAAGCAAACACTCCCCAACATTCACAGTTGGAAATACATCACAGAGAGAAATATTTTCGGAAATTAGCTCAACTTAAATTGATAATCCGCTAGCGTTGAGATCGCCGAAAATCCCACGGCTTCTGATTCTCTCCAGACCACACACCCAACCTTTTAGACTGTGCTTCCTTCTCAGCATCAGCTAAAATCTCACTTCCATTCGGGCAGCGATCGCTATATTTTGCATAGTGATATGCCATTCCAGCCCGCACGAGTTCATAGTTCAGCAGTTTCTCTTCTTCCGTGCCCTTACCTGCGGATACAAACACCTCAGCTACTAACCGCCCATAGAGATCGCGTTCTGCCGGGGAAACAATCACCTGATTTCCGGCTGCACCAATCAGCGATCGCAACATCTGGCGCGACTCATCCCCTAACGGTTGCCCCGATTTATTCCCATGACTCACTTCAGGGGCATCAATCCCACAGAATCGAATCCGGTCTTCCTTGCCATTTGCCCTAACGGTGATGGTGTCTCCATCTGACACGTTTACCACTTCCCATATTTCTGACGATCCTGGCTTCGGACCTAACCCTTTATGCATTGGGCTGGGGTTGTTGTAGTCCGGCTTTGCTGCTTGGGAAATCTGCCAACGCTGGAATGATAGAACCGCGATTGTCATCACGACCCCAAGCGGAATCAAGTTAATTGCGTCTTTAAGTCGTTTCATGAGGGTTAATGTACTCGTCCTCTCTAGGGTTCCCCATGTATCAGACGACAATTAGCTGCCATTTACCCGCCATGCTTATTGTCGTCTGATTACCAACCAGGGCGTTACACTTTCGCTCTGGGATTCTGAGCAGAACACTCAGTACAAATATCCTTTGGATCGCCCAGAAGCCGCAAGAAAGCGGGCTGCAAGATATAGAGCCAAGAAAAAAGCTGAAAAAGAAGCAGCGCTTCTTAGAGGCGTTTCACCCGCGTTTCATCCTCTAATTCCTGATGATGCAGCAATTGATGAAACGCCCTCTGAAAGCGTCTCTACGCAGGCATTTCAGCCCTATGAAACGCCCCATGATGAAACGCCTGAAACGCCCCCCAAACGCCCTATGAAACGCGATGAAACGCGATGAAACGCCCTCTGAAAGCGCTTGCACAAAGGCGTTCCAGCCGCATGAAACGCGAGAAACGCCTCTATATTGATCGAGCACTTAGACAGAGGGACAGTGCAAGTCAAGCAAAGTGTATCGAAAAACTCTTTGGAGTTGTTGCTTAAAACAATGCAATTGGAGCAGCTCGTTTCTCGGCACCAGCTAACAGGAATTAAACCACTTTGTAGCGTATGTCGATTTGATTTTTCGATTCAACATACATTCTTGTTAGGATTTACCAGAATCAAGCTGTTAGCTAGTGCACAAACCAACTATTAGGAAATGCCTGCTAGTTACCGTTAGTTAGAATGAAAAAAAGAACGGTCGAACTTTAAGTACGACCGCCAGAAAAACGGATCAAAACTAATGTCTGGTGAGCTTAATCAGACTTGCAACGCCCGCCAATGATCTGCTGGCACTCGGATGCCTAAGCACGTTGAGGACAGAGCAATCAAACCCCAAACTTGAGCAGGTGGGTCGGGTCGAAATCATCCCTCTTTATGCTCAAATGCCAACCCAGCAGCCATTACGCAGAGAAGAGATGCAAAGACAAGAGACATATGTTCCCCCATCTTTTTGGGATAGCCATTAGGGCATGAGTCGCAATCGTCAGGGACTAAATTCTGCCCTTGCTCATCCAAAATTCACCCTTCCAATATCACATCATCGTAATTCAAAGTCGCTTTTAACATGGTGTCGCCGTCGTCGCCATTATCTGCTTTTACATCTAGTCCAGGTAGCTCTAATTTGCTACACCAGACCCCTAAAAGTCTTGCTCTTACAGGCGGCAAATCAGAGCCGGAATCCATCACTCCAGGCGACCCTCTGAAAAGTCTGAAGAAAATAATGGTTGCATCTCGCTTGTATCTAAAATTCAATATCTTTAGTACAATCGTTCTATGTTTTTACTTGAAAAGTATGTCTGAAGTTTTCACTGTTTTCGATGCCCATCAACTTTATTATAGGCAAATTGAATTGACCAGACCATCAAGTATGCGTTATGCCTTGAACACTGCTGTCGTTCGCTATACTTTGCCTGGGTACGGTATACCACCAGGCTTAAAAATTGCTGATGGTATAAATTTCTTGAAAAACATTCCAATGCACCAGTTTGTTGATGCATTGAATATTCAACAGAAGGTCTTCGAGTCTGTCGATCTCGAACCTCAGCAGCGACGCAGTTATCGGTACGTGCTGAATGGCTTTTTGCAGTGGTGCGCCGATCAAGAGTGGTGGACAAACGCAACTAGGGCGAAATCAGGTGAGTACGCTCCTCGCTTACGAGTACGTAAAGGAACGGCTTGTAAGGTCCGGCTGACCAATAAAAAGACACAACCAGCCTACAAACTGCTAGAGCACGAGATTTCTGATAGCTTGAAACTTGAGTTTGAAGGCTTACATTCTTTTCTAACCAGTGCCGACTGGGAAAATCGCCCTGACAGAGACGATGCAATTAGGGAATTATCATTTAAAACCTACAAGGACGGTATTTGCTACGCATTAGGCTGGTTGCACCGCCATCAAACTCCACCTTTCCAAAACGTTCCTCTAGAGCAGTTAAGTCTCAGTCTGCTCGATGATATCAAGGTCATCCACCGTTATGCAAACTGGCTGGAGACAATACGTAAGGTACTCCCAAACACAAAATTGTCACGGTTGTGCGCCCTACTCAATGTCTGCAAATATCTACATCACCAAGAATGCGACCCTGACGACCATTATCGGGATGTGACAATCGTCAAGGAAATTAGAAAGCTAACCAAAAAAGCTGCCAAGCGTGGCGAAACCGAGAGGCAGAAGGTGGACATGAGTAAGAAGTTGCAAACACGGGGAAACCTTTTCCATGTTCTGCAACAGTTAGAAAAGGAGTGTAGACTGCGGTACAACAACAGCAAAGTTCGGGAGGAGCATACAGTTGCTTGGTCGGTTCAACGTTATCTTATCGCTGGGCTACTGATATTCCTTACAGATCGACAGCGGACTATTCGGGAACTGAAACTTGACGAAACCCTTGTGAAAATAGAGGACAAGTGGTTTATTGACCAAGATGCAAAACAATATAAAACTGGCAGTACTTATGGAGAGCGCCGTTTACCCATCCCGGAGATTTTGTACCCAGCGCTGGAAGCATGGTTAACTAAATGGCGGGATTGCTTAAAGCCATCACATGACTTTGTATTCACTAAAGCGAACGGGAAAGCACTTGATAAGACCGCAACTCTTAGCATTTTTGAGAACGCTGTCTTCCGTGTGACCGGGAAGAAACTTAATCCTCATGAGGTTAGACACATCACTATTAGTCATTTCAAGAAGGCAGGTGCCAGTGATGCTGAGATGGCAGCTCTAGCGTTTCTCATGGCGCACAGCCGTCGTGCCCAGGACGAAGATTATGATCGCAGATCTAAGCAGGAGCGGATCGAACCTGTGCTCAAATTAATGTTTCACTCAGAGGTAATTAAACCAGCGTTGCCAATGCTTGAACCCATCAAGTTGGATGAAGTCTAAAGCAATATGATTGAAGATCAAATCGCTTAAACTATCGCAATTCAAGCACCGTGAGGGATTTTGTTAATTCTTAAATCCCACAAAACCAGTCCTGCGAGTATAGAAATTGCCAAGCTGATTTCGGTTCTTCAGCAAGAGTCTGGTGGGTAACTTTAGCGCCTAGAGCCGTTCATCGACGGCTCTAGAACACGAATTCATCCCTGGTGGTGGGGTTAAGTCAGATTCAGTCTCGTAGGTGACTTTAGAGGGCGATGTGCCGCTTAATTTCTATGCGATTGCCCGCTCTAAAACCTCGATCAGGATGACTTATCTCAATGCCGCCTGTGATTCGGGGCAATCTGCCAGCATCAAATTTGTACCTCTCCCCGTGGAGGTAATAAGAAGAGAACCTGTTCTAGCGGGCAAAAATTCCTACTCGATAGCAACCCGCTTCTTATAGCTGTAATGCTATCGGACTCCCCAAGCGATCGCAGCCTCAGCCCAAACTCGATTCAGAAACCTGCTCGCGTTAGGCGGAAGAATCTGAGTTCCCGTCATGCCCGACCCAAAGCAAGCCCTGGTTAGGGCATTGCAGTATTACGAGGTAGCCGTTGTATAAAGCGATCGCGCCAATCGTTGAATCGCCCCTCTTGCCTGGTTAATCAATCCAGTCGGAAAGCCTGCCAAGAATGTCAAAATACTGCCATCCTCAATAATGATGCAGGTGATCGCTGCACCGTCTAGCTCAACCGTGACCTGGAAGGGGAACCAATCGCCATAGACCTCATAATCCTGGCGGATTTCCTCCAGGTTAAGACCATATTCATCCGCCAACGCGACCACAATCAATCCTTCTAAAGCCTCTCTTGACCCCAGATCCATCACCTTGAACGGCACCTCCGTCTCGCTCACGACCAACGTGGGAGGGCGGATCAATTCCTGCTGCCGTGCCTGATGCAAACGCTCACTCAGTAGAGCCATTTCTTTCGCCGTGGACTGATGGTTTTGGCGGAGGTGATCCAGTCCCAGATCAAACTGGAGTGCAGTTTCTCCAGCACGGCTGGTGATCTCGGACTCTGCGATCTCGATCGCTTGAGAGAGCAGCTCACTGGGTGGATTGTACGCGTCCTCGCTACCCGCGAGTTGACGCATGAGGATACGAATCAGTTGACCCAACTCGTAAGCCACAATCATGCTGCTACTGAGACCGACTTCTACACTAGCCTGGATGCGCTCGACCAGGTTGCGGACAAGATACTCGCGCTGGGAAAACACTTTAATCATGGGATATAATCTATACCGTAATTTCAGAGACAAAACATTTCCACTCAGTCGTCGAAATCAAAACCGTACCCACCAGCAGACCCGCAACAGACGATCTCACTTCCAATTGAGCGCAGGCTGAGACCAGGAGCACAAACCGGGCTAACTCACTATTGAGGGTCGCTTTGAGGTCTATCTCGGATTGAGTCGTGGCTTTTGACTCTGCCAGATAGACAGTATTGCTGTGGTCACATTCAAAAAGGGCATCCGGGTAGTCCAGCACCGGACGGGCAATCAGGATGGAGGAGGGATAGAGCCAGGGCACGACTAACCCCAGGGCGGCTTCGCCCAAGGCGGCGATCGCTGAGCGGTTGGGTAACACGAGTCGCCGATCCGTGCGTGCATAAAACAGGCTAGACATCCCTGGTAGGAGATATAGACCTTGGGCGTAGTTCATCCAACTTGCGATTTCTTCTAGGGGCAGAAAGGATGACTCTTCGCTATGCAATCGGACTAAGGCTCTGATCAGGTCTGGATGCACGGACCAGGTGGTGACCGGGGTATAGTCTGGAGCCGCCGTACTCAGCCTATCTAACAGTTCAGACTTCAATGCCTGCCGACTCGATGCCGCTGCGGCAAGTGCCTGGTTCTGGGATGAAATTTGGAGCGTTCGTCGTTCAACGGAAATCTTTATCACAGGAGGTCACTGAACTCATCGTGCCATCTAGAGTACGGTGCTAGAGGCTGGCAACGGAAATGATCGGTGTCAGGATGACCCTTTCTCGCGATCCTGCCGCTGGTGGGGTGGACAAAGCTGGCGGATCAGGCTAAGGGGGATTTGCTCTCGCAGCAGCAGATCCACGATCGCCAGCGTCCTCATGACATCGGCAGAGGGTCGTCTGGGGGGTGAGGCAAAAAGCCGCTTGACGGTTGAGAGTGAGATCTGACAAAGGGCAGCGAGTTCACGGTAGCTTACATCATAGCGACGGCGAAACTCTTCTGGACTCAGACCATAGTGGCAATCCTGGTAGAACCGCAGCAAGACTCGTTCTCGTGACTCTAGTTCTTTAGGGTTCAAGCTTCGATACCCTCCGGTTCGGTGACGGGACTATTGGAGTCGTGTGGCTCCTGGAACACCAGGTCACTCTCCGCCGCCCAGTCCGTCTGTATCCAGGCACGAGAGGGAGCGGTTGAGTTCAGATAAATTAGATACTGCCATTCTGCGTTTGTGCCTTCAAGCGACACAGGAGGCTCAGAGTAGTTTGGTGTCGAGTATTTCATGCCGATGATGCAGCCGCCTTCCAGTGGTTCTTCTTCACCGGGTAAGGGTGACCAGCAGACGCGATCGCCGATGAAAAATTTGGGGACAGGCAGAGGCGCTAAGTCGTCATCAATTCCGTTGGTTTCTGACGGCTGCTGAAGCGCTCTTTGTTGGGCTTTCTGTTTCAAGAATTCGATTATTTTTGCGGTGTCTCCTATGGCATCGAAGGATTCTACAGGCGGTGTTTTGAATTGGCTCAGGATGGCTTTGGTATTTTCGTCGCTGTAGTGAGGGTCATCGTCGGCAGGGAGTCCCAGGTCTGAGATCGCCCGTCTTAGTTGGGCATCACTCACCGTACCTGGAACCATCCGTCGGATTTGATGGCGTTTCATCAGATTTCAACTCCTTAAAGGCTTAGTTATGGCGATGGACAAAAAGTGGTCGCTAAAGCTGAAAGCCCTATGAATGAAAGCTTTTAGCGGTTGCTTTACTGGGGTACTGGATGGCTTGAACCTTGGCATCGCTTGAAGTCCTTACGGTATCCCTGAACGATTTGAATCGTGTTCATTGCAATCGTTGAAATTAGTGGGAATCAGCAGCAGTGCAACAGAGTTCAAAGGATTAGGTGATTGTTTACGGTGTCTAATGAATTCCGTTGCATAATTTGGAGATTAGCATAGAATTAGTGCTATAAGCATAGAATCACCGCTGATATGCGGCTAGTGTTATCAAATTCGCTTTATGGAGCTAAGATCACGATGAAGTCTATCGACTTGAATATGAGCAAGCGCACAACCATTACTCTCCCTGACGGCATATTTGACGACTTGGAGCAGTGGGCAGACAAGGAAGGGAGACCCACTGCCAACCTTGCCGCGTTCCTTGTGGAATTAGCGGTTAAACAGCGCTTTGCTGAGAAGTACCCTGAGATGTCAGAGTCCAAGGGCAAGTAAGGAGAGCGATCGCGATGTTGATCGATCCTGAGAATCCGTTTGAGGAGTGGGAATTTGAGGTTAGGGCGGCAAACCTCAACGCAGCTAGAAGCCAATGTGAAGCGATCGCGGCTTCACAGCAATTGACCGAAGTTTTTTCAGTCACCCAGGCGACGGTCACACCAAGCAACGGCACCTATCGGTTTATTTGTTGGTTCAGAGTTGAGGTAACAGATGATGGCAACGACGACGGTTAGAGACTTACGCACAGTGCGTTATGCCCCAAGTCCAGGGGTTCATCAGCTATCCATCAATTTAGGGTTAGCTGATGCTGCAACCGTGTTTGAGTTTGCACATGAAAATGGTTTGAGGGTTGAAATTGTTCAAATCCCAACAACTCAGGGTATCGAAATCCATGCGTTGCTCTTATCTGAGCAGGTTGAATCGTCGCCTTTTGGGTCTGAACTTTCAGACAAACTTGATGAACTGGCAACACGGATCAACTCTGTTGCTATTCGACATGTCTACGGTAGGTTGAAGGCAGCTTAGGAGAAGAGATCGCCATGACAGCAACATTATTCAAACCAGGGTTGAGTTTTGAAGAATATATTGATTTTTGCGCTCAGACTGAATCGAATGAGCGATATGAACTGGTGCGAGGGGAACTGAAACTGATGACACCGCCAGATTGGCAACACGTCAAAATTGCCAAACTTCTAGAGCGATTGTTTGACGCTGAGATAGAAAAAATGGGGAAGCCGTGGGAAGCCTTTCGTGAAACTGGACAACGGACTGAAGGGGATAGTTCACGGTTGCCAGATGTCAGCGTGGTTCCAACTGACGCGATCGCCCAATACCTGAAACAAACCGCCATCCTAGAAGTGCCTGCCGTTCTGGTTGTTGAGATTGTCTCCCCCAGTTCTGCCAGTGAAGACTACAGCGAGAAGCTGAGAGAATATCAAGCGCTCCAAATCCCGGAATACTGGATTGCTGACTATGAGGCAGTAGGAGCAGCTAAGTACTTGGGATTCCCCAAAAAGCCAACCTTGACCATTAATCAATTGATTAATGGGGCATACCAGGGTCGGCAATTTCGAGGAGGCGATCGCGTTGTCTCTCCCACGTTCCCCGAACTTCAAGTGACAGCACAGCAAATTTTGAATGCAGGGCAGTAGGAGCGATCGCTGCTACAAATGGCGATTTAGTTCGTTGATGCGTAAAGCGATGAATTAAATCGAATCACTAATAGACGATTGAAATGAATAGATTCTAGACGGCTTGTATAGATTCAAAGTTTTAATTAATTAATTCTATTCTGCCTGGTTTTTAATTAATTAATTCTATTCTTTAATGTTTAATTAAAAGCCCATGTATAAAGGGTTTGATCATCTTTTACATTCATATATACATGATAGAACTACCATTTTAATAAGCTGTTATCCTTTCAGGTGGCTGGTTGTGGCGTTCAATTACTATTGATTAAAACTCCTAGCAAATCGATAAGAAAGCCCTTAAAGAATCGATTTAATTAATATATATGTCTAGGGGGTGTTGAATTCAACCTCAGTTTTCTTTTTTTGCCCACCAGTTTCTCGCAAAATCGTACATAATGTAATACATCACGTTTCAATTGTGACTTTTGCCATGCCTTCTTATTCGCGCCAAAAGAACTATAGAAACTTTAGTTTCAGGCTTAATCTTAATCTTGACGAAAAATTCCACGCTTACGTCGAGCGGAGCGGTCGCAATCGAAATGCTCTAATCAATGAAATGGTGGAACGGTTTCTAGAGGAGCAACCAAATAAAGAACCCTCAGAAATCTATACGACTTCTGAGGGTTTTGTTTTTTGTAAAGCCTGATTACCGTTCTTTATCTTCAAAAATTCTCTCTAGCTGTAGGAGGCACGGGGAAGAATTCTTGAAGCCACAAGAACCGAGGATCAGGACTAATGGAGCCTTATTAGGGCTTTTCTATGTCCAATGTATCTAAATTTTAAGGGATGTGCACGTCCCTTTTCAATACCCTTTATATCCGAAGGGTCGAAAACCGGATCACTTTTTTTAAGCATATCAGGTTGTTGCGACGATTTCAGGCGCTCTCAAACAGCATCGAGTCCGATTCAGTCTCATTCTAGTCTAACTAGAATCGCTTTGAGACTATTAGGAAAAGTTAAGATTTCAAACCAGAGTGAAGCTCCAGTTCACGGACAAATCCGAAACGATTTCGGATTCAAGCAGGTAAGTCTGTTGAGCATTAAGCCTGGTCATCTCTGGCAGATTACAGCAGCAAATAGCGGTTTTAAGTGGCAATTCCCGATCCAACTCACTGAGCTAGAGGCGCGGTTGCTACTCCCATATCTGCAAACGCTCGACTGTTGGGAGTTTGACGAGCGCGGGGTGCCGATACAGGTTCGTCGAATTCATGCGGTGATTGAGTTGATGGTCACTGGAACTCTCGCTGCTTTCTGTTTTGAAAGCTGCCAAGGTGTTCAATTTTTCCATCACCCTGGTATTCGGTACGGCTTTTGGAAGCCTCGCCACCAAAGCCTAGAAAGATACGCGATCGCTGAGCAACTGATTTTACCCAAATCCGAGTGGATTGATGTTCAATTGACCGATTCAGAGACTCAACAACAGATACGCGGACCTTCACCACCGACAGACAACTAACAATTCACTCCGTTGTTTTCGTTGTTCTGTCCACCAATCTTGAAGGCAAATTATGACTACTCAAACAGCTACACACCTGACGCAAGAGCATACTGCTCACCTGACTCAAGAAGGCTTTACTTCAGAGCAAATAAACATGATGCAGTCCTGGGGAGTGCGATCGCTCACTGAAGCGGAAGCCGAAAGCATGAAGTTGAAAGTCTGGGGCACAGATAAGATGCCACATTCATCGTCAGGCATCTACTTTCCGTTTACCAAGGACTTTGGGCAATTACGCGCCGACAATCCACCCCTGAACAGTAAGGACAAGCCCTGCAAATATCTCACCTCTGTAGGGGCGAAGTCTCAAGCTTGGCTCCCAGAGGGCTGCAAGATTATTACCGAAGGATTTAAGGATGCAGCAGCGGGAACGCTGCATGGTGGCATTCCTACAGGGGCATTGGCAGGCGTAAGTCACTATCGCGCAGCACTGAAAGAGGGAGCAGGTTATACCGTCCTGTTCGACGCTGACGGCTGGATCAACCCAGGTGTCTTTGAGCAATTGGTCAAAGCAGGGGTTTATCTCAAGGGCAAAATTCAGCTGGTGCCAGCGATACCCAACGAGCCAAAAGCCGGACTGTGCGAGTTTTTCAAGGCGGGACATACAGCAGGAGACTATCAAAAGCTGGTTAAGACCGCTATGACTCCAGAAGCGTTTATTTTGGCGCTTCCTGACCACTGGAAAAACCTGCCCGAAGTGGAGATAGACAAATGTTCGTCGAAGTTGCTCTGGCTTGCAGTGAAGCATCTGAGATCGCTGCAACAAGAGCAACTCATAAAAAAGCTTCAGAAACTCACAGGGCTTTCGCTCAAGGTTTTCAAGGATCGGCTCAAAGACATTACCCACACCGAAGCAGCAAAGGAAGCCCGCAAAGCGAAGTCAGTCGATCCGGAGGCAGCAAAACAGAAAGGCTTAATCCCCGTTGAGTATGACAGGTATGGAAACCCCGTAGTGCCTGCCACTTCAACGGTTGCCAATATCTTTGCAGAAGCCTATCGTGCCAAACTTGCCTGGAGTACTGAGGATCAGAATTGGCTACGCTACGGAAGCGAAGCCCAAGGGTTGTGGTCAAAGACTCCAGACGAGTTTTTGCGCGGCATGATTATCGCTGAACTGAACGCTTCTGGACTTGCGGATAGCTACAACAACGGTTACGTCACTTCGATCTGCGAGCTACTCAAAGCTCATTTAGCAGCAAAGGCATGGGATGAACAACCCGGACTACTGCCACTGCAAAACGGCGTGTTAGATCTCACCACCAGGAAGCTACTGGCTAATGCCCCTGGCTACCGCTTTACCTGGCAGCTCCCTTACAAGCACGACCGATCGGCAACGTGTCATTCAGTGCAAACGTGGATGCTCCAAACGATGGGCGGCGATCCAAAATTGGTGGAGCTGCTGCGAGCGTACCTCAAAGCGATCGTTACCGGACGGACAGATTTGCAACGGTTTGTAGAATGTTTGGGACCCGGCGGTACTGGCAAATCAACTTACCTCAATTTGGCGATCGCTCTCGTAGGACTGCAAAATACCTTCGTTACTAGCCTGAAGTACCTCGAAGGCAATCGGTTTGAAACGTCTGGTATTAAGGGGAAACGGCTGATTGTCATCACAGACTCTGAACGCTACTCAGATAGCATCTCCGTGCTTAAAGCCATCACTGGACAAGACCCGCTACGCAATGAGCAAAAGAATAAGCAGCTCAGTCAGTGCTTCACTTCCAGCGCCATGGTGTTGATTGCCGCCAATGAAGCGATTCAAACGACGGACTATACCAGCGGGTTAGAACGTCGAAAACTGACCATCCCCTTCATGAATCAGGTGGCACCAGGGCAGCGGCGAGACTTGCTAACCATCAATCACGCTGGCATCTCAGGCGAGTTTGTCGAATGCCTGCCAGGGTTGCTGAATTGGGTTTTAGACCTATCTGACGCAGAGATGAAGGGCTTAATTCTCAACACTGCTATCAACGTACCTTCTCTAACCAAATGGAAGGCTCAAGGCTTGCTGGAGTCCAACCCGATCGCGGAATGGCTCGACATTCATATCGTTATCCGCCCCGGCAGCAAAACTTACGTGGGAGTTGCGGAACAACAAAGCCATACATCCGGTGACATCACCCGCAAGTTCTATCGCAATCAGCAGACCTGGCTGTATGCCAGCTATCGGCAAAATTGCGCGGTACAGGGCAATCATCCAGTCAGCATGAAGCGGTTTGTCGTTTTACTGGAAGATTTGCTGAGATCGCAGCTTAAGCTTTCCATCGGTAGAGGAAGAGATGTGCAAGGGTCTTATTTTGCGGGGTTAGCATTTCGCTCTGCTGAGGACACCCGATCGCCACGCCCCATTACTGACATTGATATTTCTGAGACTGAGGATGGCTTCATGACGGATTTAATGACGGATAATGATGGATTGCTGACGGCTGAAAGTACCGTGGATGTCGGATTTGACGGATATGATGGATTTTTTAAATCAGATTGCAATCAGAATTTAAATTCTGATAGTGACCCCACATCAGAGAGCAGTGATTTAATTGTTGACGGTGACGCTGAAAAGTTTTCTAAAAACCCATCAAACCCGTCAAATCCGTCATTACCAGTACTTACAGCCATCACCAAACCGTCACCAAACCATCATTTGCCGAAACTCCCCCATGCTTTTGACTGCGATCACGGACGGGAGGCTAGTGATCCGTTCTGGCTACGTTTCCCCACCGAAGACCCGCAAGTGAGTACCGCCACGCGTAAGAATCAAGCTTTGCAATGCCGCAATGAGTTATTGGCAGCGAAAACAGCCAGTGAACTAAAAGCAACGAAGACGCAATGGACAGAGGTCTTCACGACACGTGTGTGGAATCGGGTGTTAACGAAGGCAGAACAGCGCAAAATAAAAATAATTGCTGTCGAAGAGTCTAAACAAACCAGTTTGAATGTTGATGTCTGTAATGAGTGACCATCATGAAACATGCTGCCAGAGTTGATTCAAACCAGGCTCAAGTTGTTCAAGCGCTCCAAAAGTATGGAGCAAGCGTTCAACCACTCCATACCGTTGGTTCGCAAGAAACATGATAAATGTTGCCGCATACAACTACTTCCGGGCTAGCGTGATATTGCCTCTGCATGAGGAGTCCTTATTGGCTGGTGTCCGTCCGACCGCTGAGCATTTACGCTCTAACGACCTAACAATTGTTGCTATCAATTCTTATACCCAATGTTGGCAGGCGTGATGGGCACTATAAGAAAAGTTGTAGGGTCGAACCGCACTCTGATGGAAAAGTGGAAGAACTCATCACTACGATCGAAGAGATTGCGAGAACGGGTGATCCAATGGCGCTTGATGAGGTGATTTTATGGTTTTCACCTGCGGAATGGGCGATCGCACTCGGACTTTTGAGTGAATCAACTAAACAACTGCTGATTCAGTGTTGGGTATCCTTACTGCCTGGGGGGATGGTGGAGGCGATCTCGTGACTACCGCGATTCAACCGGGTGATTTAGTCGTTCTCACACGAGAAGGCTGCAATCGCTCTGCGAATGAATTGATGGCGATCTGGACGGTGAAAAGTGTGCGAGACGATTCCGCTCTGGTTGAAATGCAACCGGAGAATCAAACTGTTGCAGACTTACCAGTATTAAGCGCCAGACGCTATCTGCTCACTTGGCTAGTTTTGTACAAACCCCAAAAAAGAGGCAAACAAACCCACTGCTAAACCTCACTCTATTTTGGGGTTAGATTAAGCTACCCCGTCACCGAGGCGGCTTGTCTCCAGAACTGTGCTTGAGGCTGCTGAGTACAGCGAGTGCCTCTTGCTCAAGAGGGTAGCCTACCTGCGCTAGCTCCTGGAGAATGCGGGCGGATTCCTCTGTCACCAAGCGGCTGTATGAGCATTCTCGTAAGGAGCCGTAGAGGAACAGAATGCGAGGCGGGTGATCAAAGGTCGTCATAGCAGTATTCAGCCGTAGGGCTGACACGATGTAGATTGACAGCAACTAAGTTATCTGCTGTCTGACTTTCCATAAAACCGGAAGCGCTGCTAGTTGAATCACGACTGAAAAAACGACCAACGCGATGACTGAGCGATCGTACAAAAGTCCCATAAGGGCACTTCCGACAAACCAGGCAATGCCATAGCCAGTGTGAAAAATCCCAAAGGCAGCCCCCCGACGCGATGCTGGCACCATTCTGGCAACCGCTGCTTTCATAATCGATTCCTGTGCTCCCATGCCGATTCCCCACAAAACCATGCCGAGTAGGGCTAGTGAAGCATTTCCAAAGAAAACCAAGGGCGCAAACATCGAAGCTAGAAGTGCTGCAAGCATGAAGCTGGTCAGCCCAATGCGATCAAAAAGCCGACCAAAAAGTAGGGCAGCAATGGCATCGACTCCCATCGCTAGCGCGTACAGCAAGGGGATTTGAGTTTCACTGCCAAGCTTGGCTTGTTGTAGATGAAAGGCGATCAGTGGAAAGTCAGCATAGCCAGCCGCAATGAAGGCGATTGCCACAAGGTATACCCAGAAGATCCGTGGCAGCTCCTCACTTTCGAGAGCCTGCGTTTCCGGTTCAAAATCATGCGGATTAGGGTAATGGCGCTGTGCGATCAATAGCACTACCATACCGATCGCGGCTGGAATGACTAGAATGGCGAACCCCCCCCGATAGCCCTGTTGCAGGTAGAGCATGGCTGCGACCATTAATGGTCCCAAGACAGCACCCGTTTGATCCATTGCTTCGTGCAAGCCAAACCCCAAGCCTCCACCGACCCGTAGAGCGGCGTGGGACAGCAGCACATCTCGCGGCGGTGTGCGGATAGCTTTTCCAGTACGCTCTGCAATCATCAGCCCTGCGGCTGTCTGCCACTGCCCGGTAAACGCTAGAAGGGGGACAACGGCTGTGTTGATGAAGTATCCCAGTGTGGTAATGCCCCAGTAGTTACGAGTTTGATCACTGAGATACCCGGTAGCAAGCCGCAGCGAGTAACCAATAAGTTCGCCCAACCCTGCCACCAACCCAACCACTGTCCCACTGGCTCCTAACGAGCCAAGATAAGCGCCTGTGATACTACGTGCGCCCTCGTAAACAGCATCAGCGCAAAGGCTGACAACTCCTAGAACCAGAATGAACTTGAGGGCGGCATTGTTTTGTTTCGTCATGCCTAAAGATCAACCGTAACAAGGGAGTGGAGAATTTCCCAATTGAGTGAGCAAGCTACAGGATTGTTTGCAAGTATATTGGCAGCATGATAATTATACTTGCATCTACGGCTTCATCAGGATTAGGAGCGGTTTCAGATTATGAAAAAACGACGCTGGCTTCTTGGACTGGCTCTGATGGCACTACTGGTAGCTTGTGGGATCTCATCGACCAATCAACAATCTCCTGCACCTGTTGCCTCTTCACCAACAAGCAATCCTGTAACGCTGACAGTTTCGGCAGCAGCAGATTTGAATTACGTATTTCCAGAGATTGGTAAAGTTTGGGAGCAGGAGACGGGGAACAAAGTTGTCTTTAACTTCGGTTCTACAGGACAACTAGCACAACAAATTGAGCGGGGCGCTCCCGTCGATCTATTCGCAGCAGCAAATAAGAAATTTGTTGAGGATCTAGACAAAAAGGGGCTGATTCTCTCGGATACCAAAGCGCTGTATGGAGTAGGACGAATTACGCTTTGGCAAAAAGAAGGCAGTGCGCTCGACATTACAAACATCAAGGCTTTAACCAAACCAGAGATTAAGCGAGTGGCGATCGCTAACCCAGAACATGCACCCTATGGGGTCGCTGCTAAACAAGCAATGGAAACGGCTAAAATTTGGCAGGAACTTCAGCCCAAACTGGTGCTGGGTGAAAATATCAAGCAGACGCAGCAATATGCTGAGACGGGTAATGTGGATGTCGCGATCGTGGCATTGTCCCTCAGCGTCAATCAACCGGGAAAGTGGGTGCTGATTCCAAGTGAACTTCACAAGCCACTGGACCAAATGCTAGCAGTGCCCAAAGCTGCTCCATATCCAGAAGTAGCTAAACGCTTTGCTGCTTTCGTTAATAGCGAAAAGGGCAGACCGTTGATGCAGAAATATGGCTTTGTGTTACCGGGAGAGGAGCTTGTGAAATGATTTGGCAACCTGCCCTTCTGTCCTTACAAGTGACGGTGGTTGCCAGTGTTTTGATTCTGGTTTTTGGGCTGGGACTAGGCATTTTTTTAGCCAGAACACAGTTTCCCGGACAGCTTTTCGTTTCCACAGCACTGAATCTACCGTTGGTCTTACCTCCGAGTGTTGTGGGCTATTTCTTGTTGCTGGTCTTGGGGCGAGGCAGTCCGATTAAGGAATGGTTAGGCATTGACCTTTTGTTTACCTGGCAAGCAGGCGCGATCGCCTCAGCCGTTGTTGCTTTGCCACTTATGGTGGAATCGACCCGATCAGCGATCGCAAACGTTAATTCAGAACTGGAAGCGGCGGCTCGGACTCTCGGCTCCACCGAACTGGAGGTCTTATGGCGAGTCACGTTGCCGCTAGCGTATCGCGGCGTTCTGGCAGGCTTTGGCTTAGGTGTTGCCAGAGGACTAGGGGAGTTTGGAGCTACATTAATGGTGGCAGGCAGCATTCCTGGTCGCACTCAGACTTTGCCACTGGCAATTTATGATGCGGTGCAATCGCAGCATTATGACTTGGCAAACGTGATGGTGTTGCTGATGACGACAATCGCTTTTGCCCTTCTGTGGTGGGTCCGGTATCTAGAGGCGACGCAGACTCACAACAAGCGTCAATTGGCGGTCAAAGGATATGAAACTGATCGTGGACATTCAGAAGCGATTGCCGAACTACACGCTGGCAGTCGCCTTCGCAGTTGAAGGAGAAACACTGGGGGTTCTAGGCAGTTCAGGGTCTGGCAAAAGCATGACCTTGCGCTGTGTTGCAGGCATTGAGACACCGACGCAAGGAACTATTATTCTCAACGATCGCATTTTGTTTGACTCGAAGCGGAACATCAACGTACCAAGTCGCGATCGCAAGGTTGGCTTTCTATTTCAAAATTATGCGCTCTTTCCCCATCTCACGGTGGCTCAAAATATCACCTATGGCTTAAAGGGATTCTCTAAACGGGCAAGAGCGAAACGGGTTTTTGATCAATTGGTATTGGTAAAACTAGCGGGATTAGAACAGCGCTATCCACAACAGCTATCAGGGGGACAACAGCAGCGAGTGGCTCTGGCAAGGGCATTAGCCACGCAGCCAGAAGTGTTGTTGTTGGATGAACCTTTTTCTGCCCTTGACACACATTTACGGAATGAACTGGAAAAGCAATTGATGAAAACCTTGTCGAATTACCAGGGGCTAACCCTGTTTGTCAGTCACAACTTAGAGGAGGTCTACCGGATTTCTCAGAACTTACTGGTGCTCTCAGAGGGGAAGGTTGCCGCCTATGGGCACAAACAAACTATTTTTGATCGTCCTGAGGCGTTAATCGTTGCCCAACTCACTGGCTGTAAGAACCTTTCCCGCATTCAACAGGTGGAGCCACAAATCGTTCAAGCGTTGGATTGGAACTGCACCCTTAACACACTTGAACCAGTCTTTCCAACTGCCGCTTATGTAGGAATTCGTGCTCATCAAATCACGTTTCCAGAAACACCAAGTCAAGCGAATGTCTTTTCCTGCTGGGTCGTTTGGACAAGCGAAACACCGCATCGCATGACGGTGTACCTGAAGTTGGGTGAGCCACCCGCCGATGCTGAAGATTATCATTTGCAAGCAGAAGTATTGAAGGAAAAGTGGGAGCAACTCAAACAACGCCCACTTCCTTGGTGCGTAGGTTTAGATCCATCGCAGTTGCTACTACTTAAGCCTTAAAAAGACTTCTATGAAACAAGATAATGACCTTTGCAACAACTTGAAGCCAACCCGCATTCGACTAGGGCTGAGTCAACAAGCGCTTGCAGCGATCGCCGGAGTTTCCCGGCAGACCATTAGCGGAGTGGAAGCTGGACAATATGCCCCGTCTACAACTGTGGCGTTGCGGCTGGCAAAAGCATTGGGTTGTCAAGTAGAAGATTTGTTTTGGCTAGAACAAGAGCCTCTGATCATTGAGGCAATTCCGGCTGGTCAAGTGCCAGTTGGCAAAAATCAGCGACTGAGTCTGGCACAAATCGGTGGACGCTGGGTGGCGCATTCTCTCATTGGTCGTGATGCCTTTCGGGTGGAGATGGTTCCAGCCGATGGCGAAGGCGATCGCAATCCAGAGGCAGAAACAATGCGTGTAAAACTTCTTGATGAACCTCAAAACTTGCATAATACGGTTGTTCTGGCAGGTTGCACTCCTGCTCTTTCATTATGGGCACGAGCCACTGAACGTTGGCATCCCGGTTTACGGGTGCATTGGACGTTTGACAACAGCATGGCTGCGCTACAACGCCTTTGCCAAGGTGAGGTTCATATGGCTGGGATGCACCTATATGATCCAATAACGGAAGAGCATAACGTTCCCTTTGTCCGTGCAGCGCTAACCGATACAGCCGCCGTCTTGATTAATTTGGGTATTTGGGAGGAAGGAGTACTCCTTCAACCGGGTAATCCTCTCAACCTGAAAAGTGTTGAGGATTTGGCACAAGCTGAAGTTACCATCGTGAACCGGGAAGTTGGAGCCGGGAGTCGGCAACTTTTGGAGCGATCGTTGCAGCAAGCACAAATTCCTTTTGAAGCTGTAAAAGGGTTTGATCAGATTGTTTATGGTCACCTGGAAGTTGCTCAGGCAGTGTTGTCAGGACGAGCAACAGCGGGAGTTAGTACGGAATCTGTTGCCGTTGCTTTTGGGCTAGAGTTTATTCCTTTGCATCGCGCCCACTACGATTTAGTGATGCTCAAACCTTATTTAGAAGAGTCACCGATTCAACAGTTACTCGGTACACTTGGACATCGACGTGTGCTGTCTCAACTAAAAGCTTTGGGCGGGTATGACACGAGCCAAACCGGGGAGATAGTTGCAGTCATTGAGCCAAACGTCGTGATAGAGAATTCTAGTCGCTGAACTTACAGGCAATGATGTGTGCCGCTTTCTCTGCCACCAGGCGGCTATAGGAGGGTTCTCGCAAGGAGTCGTAGAGGAACAGAATGTGGTGTGGATAGTCTCAAAACTGGTCATGGCAATGATTCTTGTTGAACGATGGCATAAATCGGCAATATGAGGCACTTTAAGATAAATAGATCGAGAAGTCTTGCCCATGTATTCCGACTTTTTAGACTCCATAATTTAGTAACGAACTAGTAGCTATGTTCGGATAACGCCCTTCCCTCCACGCGCTCAATCTAAAGGTGGCAAGCGTCCCGCAACGGCAACGCAAAAGCAAGCCGATCACGAGTGGGTGATGCAACAGAGCGGTTTATCCAATTGCTCAAAGCACAGATCGAATTGACTCCTGATGTTGAGTATCAACTGACGATTACCCGTCGCGCTGGTGGTGAAGGTCAAGAAGCTTGGGCGTACTTTGGTATGAAAATTCAACTCATGGGCTGCCTTATCGGTGATGATGCAAAATTTGATCAGGTTTGGCAGCGGCTAGAGGTTCTCACCGAATTTTGCGGCTGGTGAGTTACAAGTAGCTTTGCATTAAAAAGCAGCCTAGTGAGCGACTGCTCCGCTGAGTTTAACCCCAAGGATACGTGAGCGGTCGGTTCGGCTAAATCAGAAAATGGTACCGGGCATACACTATTCACACTAAGAAAATTGAGTATGATTGCAAGGATGGTTTAGATTTATTTCAAGTAAAGTTGATGAACACATCACTCCCAGTAAACACTATTTCCATTGCGGCTGGCTTTCATGCGCTCTCAGATCCGCTGCGAGTTCAAACGCTAGATCTGTTGAGAAATCAAGAGCTTTGTGTGTGTGACTTGTGTGAGACGTTGGGAGTTACCCAGTCAAAGTTATCCTTCCATCTCAAAACGTTGAGGGAAGCTGAATTAGTTCGCTCTCGCCAAGAAGGACGCTGGATCTACTACAGCCTAAACTTGCCGCAATTGGTGGTTTTGGAACAGTACCTGGCGGACTTCCGTCGCTTCAGTCCGATTGTACCTGCTCGTGCTTGTCAAGATAATTCATAATCCATCAACTTTCTTTAGATAATTTTCCTTTCACAAGTGTTCTAGCTTACTTGACAAATCAATTTTATTTGAAATGATTGAGTTGATGTCCTGGCTGTACCGACGCAAGCTTGGGATGGATCACTGTCACCGCTGCAATCCGTTATGACTTCAAAAATAGAGATCACTACGTGTATTCGCTCTATGACCTTGAATGCCAGGGCTGGTCTAATCCACTGCTCTGTCCAAAGGTCAATCATATGTTGAGTATTAATTCGACGATTAAATTAGGCTTTTCCTTGTTTACGCTTGTGGTTGCGGCTACTGCTTTGTCTGCTTGTGCGCTTAGTCGTGCCACCAGTTCTAAAGTTGCTGCTAAGGAAATCAAAATTGATGGTTCCAGTACGGTGTATCCAGTCACGGACGCGATCGCCAAAGAATATCGAAAAGTAAATACCAAAACGAAGATTGATGTACAGTTCTCCGGCACACGCGGGGGATTTGATAAGTTTTGCACTGGGGAAACTGACATCAGTAATGCCTCACGCCCCATTTTGCTGCGAGAAGCGAAAGTCTGCGCCAATAATGGAGTGGGATTCATAGAACTTCCGATCGCGTTCGATGCATTGACCATCGCAGTCAACCCCAAAAATGATTGGGCAAAGGACATCACACTGGATGAGTTAAAAACCATTTGGGAACCCAGCGCTCAAGGCAAAATCAAGAATTGGAACCAGGTCAGAGCATCCTATCCCAATCGACCGATCACTCTCTTTGGTGCCGGGAGTGACTCTGGCACCTTTGACTACTTCAATGAAGTCATAATGGGCAACGCAGAAGCTAGCCGGAGTGACTACACTGCCAGTGAAAATGATAACGAACTGGTAGTGGGAATTGAGAAAGATCCGAATGCATTAGGCTATATTCCCCTTGCCTATTACGAAGCCAGTCAAAATCGGCTGAGAGCGCTGGCAGTTGATAACGGCAAAGGTGCAGTCTTACCGTCGCGTGAAGCAGTGGCGAACGCTAAGTATCAACCTTTTTCTCGCCCGCTATTCATTTATGTCAATGCCAAAGCGGCTCAAGATAAACCCGAACTACAAGCATTTGTTGAATATTACCTGACTCATGCTGGACGGGTTTCTAACAAGGTGGGTTATATTCCTTTACCTGTAGAGGCTTACCGTCTAGCAACGATTCAATTTACTCGTGGCGAGATTGGAACGGTGTTTGAGGGCATTCCTCAACCTAACGTGACGATCGCCGAACTGCTGCGCCGACAAGCTGTGTTTCAAGTCTCCGAATCTCAGAAATATGAGCCGCAGAAGAAATAGTTTGTTCTGTTCAAAACTTCTACAAGTCAATCCAACGTAAAGGATTAAAATCCGATGCTTTATAACTCTCCCATCAAACTCAGACTGTCGCTGCTAGTGATTTCGGCGGTCGCTGCTTTATCTGCTTGCGCTCAACCCAACCAGACAAAAACGACTCAACTGGTCGGACCGCCTGCTGGAAAAATTGTGGCAGATGGCTCCAGCACCGTCTATCCGGTGACAAATGCGGTGGCTAAAGCCTTTCGCAGCACCCCGGATGGGCAAAAAGCCGAGATCGAAGTCAAATTTGCGGGTACGACTGCTGGTTTTCGGCGTTTCTGTGCGGGGGAAACGGACATCAGCAATGCTTCTCGCCCTATTCTCAAGGCAGAACTGTCAACCTGCATCAAAAATGGAGTAGCGTTCATTGAACTCCCGGTTGCGTTTGATGCCCTGACGATTGCTATCAATCCCAAAAATACATGGGCAAAGGACATGAGTGTTGCCGAACTGAAAAAAGTGTGGGAAAGAGCCGCTCAGGGCAAAATTACCAACTGGAATCAGGTTCGGGCATCCTATCCCAACCAACCGCTGAATCTGTTTGGAGCCGGAGCCGATTCTGGAACCTTTGACTACTTTAACGAGGTCATCATAGGCGGCACTGACAATGCTCGTTCTGACTATGTGGGCAGCGAGGATGATCGCATCTTGGTACAAGGAATTACCAAATTTCCAGGAGCCTTAGGATACATTCCCCATGCCTATTACAAGCAAAGTCAAGGGGCAGTAAAAGCCTTACCGATCGACAACGGCAAAGGTGCCATTCTGCCTGATGATGCCAACATTAAAAACGCCACTTATCAACCCCTCTCGCGTCCGCTGTTTATCTATGTCAACTCGAAAGCGGCTCAAGATAAACCGGAGCTACGGGATTTTGTGGCTTTCTACTTGAAAAATGCACCCACCCTGGTGGAAACGGTTGGCTATTTGCCATTACCAGAAGATGCCTATCGGCTGGCGGATATTCAATTTACTCGCGGCGAAATTGGCACGGCGTTTCAAGGTGTCCCTGAACCAAACATTACAGTGGCTGAACTGCTACGACGGCAAACCGTCTTTCAGGACGAGCAACAAGCAAACAAGCCTTAATTGCGGTACACTTTGCGTGTTATATCAATTTTTCTTGAAATAGGTGAGTTGTGTGACGTGAGCCATTTGTTCTTCAACGGTTACATTTAACTCAGGATAGGGATGTAAAATTCGCGCCGCCAAAGTCAGGATTTTTTGATGTGAAACGATTGAACCAATGGTTGACCCCAGCAATCCTCGCAGAGGCGATCGGCACATTTATTCTAGTGTTTGCCGGAACAGGAGCGGTGATGGTCAACCAAATGAGTAACGGAGCAGTCACTCATCTAGGCATCAGTTTTGTCTTTGGAGCTGTTGTGGCATCCCTCATTTATACCTTGGGTCACATTAGTGGTGCCCACTTCAATCCGGCAGTAACGCTTGCGTTCTGGACAGGAGGCTTTTTCTCAAAGAAACAGGTTTTGCCTTACATCGTTGCTCAGTCCACTGGGGCGATCGCTGCATCGACCTTATTACTTATTAGTTTGGGGCGGGTGGGCAATCAGGGAGCCACATTGCCATTGCATGACAATTGGCTGCAATCATTGGTGTTGGAGTGGGTGCTGACATTTATTTTGATGTTCGTGATTTTCGGATCGGGGTTGGATCGTCGAGCACCGATTGGTTTCGCCGGAGTGGCAATCGGGCTGACGGTCGGCTTGGAGGCGGCATTTATGGGACCGATTACGGGAGCCAGTATGAACCCAGCCCGATCGCTCGGTCCAGCGTTGGTTGGTGGAATCTGGCAACATCACTGGCTATATTGGGTTGCCCCTATTTTGGGAGCGCAATTTGCTGTGCTGGTGTATTGTCAACTGTCCAACGGTTTTCAAGATATTGTTCATGATGTTGAGTGAATTACTATGAAGCGAGTCATGTTTGTGTGTAAGAAGAATTCTGCCCGATCGCAAATGGCAGAAGGATTTGCTAAACATCTAGGTGTTGGCAAGATTAGTATTACAAGTTCAGGCTTGGAAGCAAGTCAGGTGCGCCCAGAGGCGATCGCTACCATGAAAGATGCTGGTGTTGATATTTCTAACCAGTACTCAAAACCTTTGAGTGATTTCAAACCAGAAGATTTTAACGTAGTGATTTCTCTTTGTGGCTGTGGTGCAAATTTACCACCTGAGTGGGTCACACGGGAGATATTTGAGGACTGGCAGTTAGACGATCCAGCCGAGAATCCAGAAATTTTCCCTCGTGTGCGAGATGAAGTCAGAGAGCGAGTTGTGAAGCTGATTGAATCTCTTAGCCTTGAACCTGCTAGTTAACCAGGTGCCTAAGTCGCAGTAATGCAAACAATGGCAAATGAACGAACCTTTACCCCTACGTATGCTACATGAGTGGATCTATTCCCCAACAATCCGTTGTTAAACAACTGTCCTTCCTTGATCGCTACCTAACGCTATGGATCTTCCTGGCAATGGCGATTGGGGTCGGACTCGGCTATTTTATTCCTGGAATTGAACAATTTGTGAACCAGTTTCAGGTAGGCACGACGAATATTCCGATCGCGATCGGCTTAATCTTGATGATGTATCCCCCTTTAGCAAAGGTGCGGTACGAGGAATTAGGCGATGTGTTTCGTAACGGCAAAATCTTAGGATTATCGCTGCTATTGAACTGGGTAATTGGTCCAATGTTGATGTTTCTGTTGGCAATTACCTTTCTACGCAGCTACCCCGAATATATGGTCGGACTTATCCTGATAGGATTAGCCCGTTGCATTGCAATGGTGGTTGTGTGGAGCGATTTGGCACGAGGCAACACGGAGTATACGGCTGGACTGGTTGCCTTCAACAGCATCTTTCAGGTAATTTTTTACAGCCCGTTTGCCTGGTTCTTTCTCAGTGTTTTGCCACCTATATTTGGCTTACAGAGTAACGTGGTAAACGTGAGTATTGCTGAGATTGCTAAGAGCGTGTTTATCTATCTGGGTATTCCCTTTATTGCTGGTTTTTTAACTCGCTACTTCCTGGTCAAAGCTAAGGGTAGAACCTGGTATCACGAGGAGTTTATTCCTAAAATCAGCCCGATTACGCTGATTGCGCTGCTGTTCACGATCGTGGTCATGTTCAGCTTGCAAGGGGAAAAGATTGTCCAAATTCCGCTCGATGTGGTGCGAATTGCGATTCCGCTCGTCATCTACTTTGCTCTCATGTTCCTGGTTAGCTTTTACTTGGCATGGCGGCTGAAAGCGAACTACTCTCAATCCGCGAGTGTGGCGTTTACCGCCGCAGGCAACAATTTTGAATTGGCGATCGCGGTCGCGGTCGCGGTGTTTGGCATCAACTCTGGTGCAGCGTTTGCGGCTGTGGTAGGACCGTTGGTGGAAGTGCCTGCATTAATCGCGCTCGTCAACGTCGCTTTTTGGTTTGAACGCCGCTATTTCCGCTCCGCGAACTCAGAAGGGCTGTAGTTCTAGTGGAGGTGATGAAGCTAAAACAATGGAACAACCACTGATTCAGCCAATTAAAGCCAACCTCTGGTGGGCGATTCCGGGTAAGCTGGCAGGAGTGCGAAAGCCAATAGCAGAAGAACTGCCGCTGTTGCAAGCAACAGGTGTGGGCGCGATCGTCTCCGTCTTTCATGAGGCGGATAACCTGAAACTTTATCAGCAAGTTGGTTTGCCTTTCCTCTGGCTCCCGATCTCCATCGATTCCGTGCCAAACCAGGAACAGATGCAGGAGTTTCGGCAGTTTGTGGCGAGTCAAAACCAGTTGGGTCATGCCGTTGCCGTCCATTGCAGCACGGGTAAACACCGGACAGGAACAGTCTTAGCCGCCTACCTGATCAGGTCGGGTTGGTCTTATGCAGATGCGATGAAAAGGGTTCTGGATGCCAGTTTCCAGGTTGAACTTCCAGCCGCCCAAACCTCATTTCTGCAAGCACTCACAGATGCATCGTAGGAGAACAGACCGATGGAACAGCCAATCTCTGAAAATTTGTGGTGGGTCATTCCTGACAAACTGGCAGGAGTCCGAAAACCTACACCGGAAGAAATCACCCAGTTGAAAGCGTCTGGTGTCAGCGCGATCGTCTCCGTCATGGATGACCCGTCCAACCTGGACTTGTACGAGCAGGCAGGATTGCCCCATCGCTGGCTTTCCACTAAAGGCGGCACCGCACCGACCCAAGAGCAGATTCAGGAATTGCAGAATTTTGTTGACGAGCAAAATGGACTTGGCAACGCAGTTGCGGTTCATTGCACCAGCGGTAATCGTCGAACGGGAACAATGCTGGCAGCTTACTTGATTAATACGGGGTCATCTTATGACAGTGCCATACAAGTGATCCAAACTGCCAACCCCAACGCCGAACTACGTGAAGCTCAAACCACATTTCTACACGAGTTAGCTGAGGGATGACCATGCATGGTTCTAGACAAGATTGGTTTCCGACACCGATCTGGCATTTCAAACTTGAAGATTTCCAGTCTGTCAATCAAATGCTGTTATCAGCCATCGATGAGGAGCGGAAACGAGATTGCAAAGGAGAGCAGTGGTCTAACGTATTAGGCTGGCACAGCATTGATACCCTGCACCAACGAGACAGCTTTCAACAGTTCATCAACATTGTGCAAGCAAATGTGATGGAAGCTACCAGCTTTTTGAAATGGGATCTCAATCAGTTCAAAATTTCAATTACGACTTGCTGGGCAATGGTGAACGGCAAGTTTGCTTTTAACTCTGTTCATAATCACCCAAACTCGATCCTAAGCGGGGTCTACTACGTTCAAGTGCCCGAAAACTGTGGAGGGGTATTCTTTAGCGACCCTAGACCTGCCTCTCAAATGCTGGTTCCTCCGGTCGTAGAGTTTAGTCCGTGGACATTTCCACGGGTCACTTACAAGGCTTACGAAGGCTCAATGTTACTTTTTCCCAGTTGGTTGTTACATGGAGTTGAACCTAACTTGAGCGATGAGGATCGAGTCAGCATCAGTTTCAACATCGGCATGATACCCATTCGTCAAAACACGGTATGACTCATTTACTGATCATCGGTGGCAGTGATGCCGGAATCAGTGCTGCACTCCGGGCAAGGGAATTGGATTCGACGATTAAACCCACGATCGTCATGGCTGATCACTTCCCAAACTTCAGCATTTGTGGGTTGCCATTCTTTATCAGTGGAGAAGTGCAAGACTGGCACAATCTGGCGCATCGCACAGCAGAGGAAATCAGTCAGCAAAGGATTCAGGTGCGGATGAATCACTGGGCAGAGGCGATTGACCCAATACAGAAAACCGTCACGGTTAAAGATCCGAATGGGCAACAGCAACTCTTGAACTACGACAAGCTGATTCTAGGAACTGGCGGCACTTCGGTGCTTCCTCCCTTACCCGGTTTGAATTTGCCCGGAGTGTATCCCCTGCGTTGGATGAAGGATAGTTTTGCAGTTCAAAAGCATGTGACTGAGCGATCGCCTCACCATGCAGTCATCATTGGAGCAGGCTACATTGGGCTGGAAATGGCAGATGCACTGATCCTGCGGGGACTGGAGGTGACGCTGATTCAACGATCGCAGTCAATCTTGAAAACCGTTGATCCGAGCATCAGTCAACCAGTGCAAGACGAGTTGCAGCGTCGTGGCGTTGAAGTAGTGACTGGAGTGAGCGTCAGCCAGATTGAAGCAAAGGGCAATCGCTTGCTTGTTTCGGATGCAAACGGTTTTCAGCGCGTCACAGATTTAGTCATCGTCGCGGTTGGGGTCAATCCCTCAACTCAGCTTGCTCAAACGGCGGGAGTGCAAATGGGCATTCGTGGTGCGATTCAAGTCAATCGGCGCATGGAAACCAATATTCCAGATATTTATGCAGCAGGCGACTGTGTAGAAACCTATCACCGCATTCTGCAACAAAATACTTATCTGCCGCTAGGAACGACAGCACATAAACAAGGACGCATTGCTGGAGAAAATGCCATAGGCGGCGATCGCGAATTTGAGGGTTCTCTGGGAACGCAAGTTGTTAAGGTGTTTGATGTGGCAGCCGCACGAACAGGTCTGCACGATGAGGATGCGATGGCTGCTGGATTTAATCCCTTTACGGTAGAAACAGAAGCGTGGGATCACAAAGTCTATTATCCAGGGGCACACAAACTCCGGATTCGAGTGACGGGCGATCGCACCTCCGGTCGTCTCCTCGGCGCTCAAATCGCAGGTCATTATCAGGGCGAAGTGGCTAAACGCATCGATATTTTTGCTACGGCTCTGTTTCACGGCATGACCGTGGATGCCGTGAATGACCTTGACCTTAGCTATACCCCGCCACTTGGTAGCCCTTGGGATGCGGTGCAAATAGCAGCTCAAGGGTGGTCAAGGCAGTTCTCTGAGTTTTCTAGACAAGAGGTTCGCTTACATCATGACTGAGTCTAATCACCCACCTAGAATTTTGTTCTTGTACGGCTCCTTGCGGGAACGGTCTTACAGTCGTTTAGTAGCAGAGGAAGCCGCCCGGATTATTCAAGAATTTGGGGCAGAGGTCAGGTTTTTTGACCCGCGTGAACTTCCCGTCTATGGGAGTGTGCCTGATACACATCCCAAGGTGCAGGAGCTACGGGAGTTGAGCCTGTGGTCAGAAGGGCAGGTGTGGTCGAGTCCAGAACTGCATGGTCAAATTTCCGGCATTATGAAAAACCAGATTGACTGGATTCCCCTCACCATCGGTGCAGTGCGCCCAACTCAGGGAAGAACGTTGGCAGTGATGCAAGTCAGCGGTGGATCACAATCCTTTAATGCCGTGAATACAATGCGGCTGCTGGGGCGCTGGATGCGAATGTTCACCATTCCCAATCAGTCTTCAGTTGCCAAAGCCTACCAGGAGTTCAACGAAGACGAAACAATGAAAGATTCGCCGTATCGAGATCGCATCGTGGATGTGATGGAAGAACTCTACAAATTCACCCTGCTGTTGCGGGATAAAGTGGATTACTTGACCGATCGCTACAGTGAGCGCAAAGAGAAAGCGGCAAAGCAGGTTGTTGAAGTGGCAAATAAAGCTTTGGAGATGGATTCTAGCCAAAACACATAGGCTATGAGGTCTCAGTAGCAATGGAGCCAGATTTTGCCTTAAGGCTGTAATGATTCGTAGGGTTAAGCCTGGAGCCTTGACATCATAATGAAATCGCAGTGATTCCATTGCAACCTCATAAAGATGTCTTTAAGGGATTGTTTGCCATGCTTCGTTAGCAGTGCGCGATCAGCTTTCCAGGCGTTTCGTTTCAAGCGATCTCACTCGGTTCAGTCACAATACATCACTATGACATCACTCTGATGCTATTGTTATTTCGTGTAGACACCCTGAAGACATCTCGGAGACATCATTATGATTCTCGTATGCGGGGGCATTAAAGGCGGGGTCGGCAAGACCACCCTGGCGACGAATATGGCAATCCTGCGATCGGCAGCCGGGAGAGACGTGCTGCTCGTGGATGCTGACGACCAGGCAACCGCCAGCGACTTTACAGCAGTCCGTAATGAAACACTCCAGGGCAATGCTGGCTATACGTCTATCAAACTGCACGGGGCAAACGTCCGGTCTGAAGTAATGCGGATGGTCGGGAAGTATGACGATGTGGTGATTGATGTCGGTGGGCGCGATACTGCTGGACAACGGGCGGCGCTGTCTGTGGCAGATGTCTATGTGGTGCCTTTCCTACCAGGGTCGTTTGACGTGTGGACGTTAGATTCGGTGGGTGAACTGGTCGAGGAAGCCCGCGCTTTTAACGACAAGCTTAGGGCAGTCTGCGTGATTAATCGGGCAGACTCCATCGGCTCAGATAATGCTGAAGCTGCCGCGATCGCGCTGGAGATTCCCAACCTCACCTATATTGATGCGCCAATGGGTAACCGCAAAGCTTTCCGCAGTGCTGCCGCTCAAGGGCTAGCGGTAACGGAAATGAAGCGCCCAGACAAGAAAGCCGTTGAGGAACTGGAAAAGCTCTATAAATATCTTTTTGATGCCTGAGTGATGTCATAATAGAATCACTTAGATACCTTATTGATTTCGTTTCGAGTCTAGATAGAGGTCAAAATGGCAGTTATACGAAAGCCGAAAGTAAAGAGCGTCGATGATTTTATTCAGGAAGGTGGGACAGCGTCCCAGGTGGGGACAACTAAGCCAGCGATCAAGGAAGCCAGCGAAGGAGAGGTAAAAGGGCTAAAGCTGAGACTGCCTGTAGACCTGCTGAAGCGCGTTGATGATGCAGTTACTACCCGTCGCCCTTCCCCCAGCCGCCACCAATGGATTTTAGAGGCGCTTTACGAGAAGCTAGATCGGGAGCTTGAGGAAGCAGAATAGCATCAGAGTGATGTCATAAAGATTTCACTCTGACTTCTTTATAGAATCATTTTGAAGGCTGATTGGTATCAGAAGCGCTTAACAGACTAGCGCTAGGGGCTATTGCTTTAAGCCTGTAATGGAGGAGCCATCACGGAGGGGCGAGGAGTAATGGAACAAGAATATACGTTAAGTTAGGCTTATGTCGGCTCAACCCCCATAATGAGCAGGTGAAATTTCCCGGCAACGTGGAAATTTTTCATTCGATTAATCAGGTTAACTTGTGACCTGTTGCCCCTTCCCCACTTCAGAAAATAGGGATGCAAAAACAGGGTTTTAGTCCAGGTTTAGTCCAAAAATTTGGACTGATTCTAAAAGCCTTATCTAGCAATCAATAGAGCGGCTTGATTAATTGCGTATTTGGCAATTAGTCTACGAGTTTTCAGTACTTTCAGCCGTTTTGATTGCTGATTCTAGCCCAATCAGCTTTGCTGATTAATTGCCCGATCCTTGCCCCCAGATTCGCGTTTCCCTCGTGCGGGTTTCAAGTTGTCTTGATTAGTATTGACATAAACTCTGACACTACGTCTTGATGGCGCTCCATTTAGCAGCGATCTCGTTCCAAATCATAAATCGCCTTCTCCACTGCCCACTGCTCTGACCTGTCAGGGTTGCTAATTCTCAGTCGTTCAACCAATCTTCTCGCCTGGTCCGCATTGCCCAACACCAGATTATACAGCCTGCGTCTTGACGCTTCCGATGCGGGTTGTGACGGCATTTTACGCTTGGCTTTAGCTAAAGCTTCCAAATCACGCGTCGATATTGCCAAGGGCTTTTCTTCAGTTGCTTTAAGCACGGCTCCGGTAAGTCCCCAGTGTTGAAGGGTGGGTTTAGGAGTGGATAAAGTTGGGTTTGCGGGTGGTGCGGGTGGAGGTGGTAGCTTAGTGCCGTGGCGTAGGTCATAAATGACCTTTTGCAAGCACCATTCCATTGATTTTGCTGGATACTGTTTACGAATTGCTGCGATCCGTTGAAACCCTTTGTCTTTGTCACCATTGAGCAGTTTAACGATTGAAGCCAGCAAAACAGTTTGATCGTCCATGTGGGTAAGCTAGGGCTAGATATACATCAGCCCATCATTTGCAACAGGTGATGGGCTTTCCTAATAGTTCCCACAAAAAAGCTTCATTGCAACGGTGGCGATCGCGTTCTGATTTGGGAAACCTAATGAAGCAAGTATTCTCAGTCGCTACCATGCACCAACTTCACATTAAGACTCTTCTAGCTTTGTCGTTAACGTCTGTTTTTTCGATAGCTGGATGGTCTGCTGCATCTGCCAAAAGCAACACCACGCCTTACCCGCCTGAAGTTGCTCAGAATTTTATAAGTTCCTGCTCCACACGTGCCCCTCAAGCAAAGTGCAGTTGTGCATTCAAAAAGATACAGAGTCGGTACACTTTCAAAGAGTTTATCCAAGTTGATGCACAAGCCAAAAAAACAGGGAAGGCACCCGACGAATACATGAACCTTGCCAGGTCTTGCCGATAGGCAATCAAAACAAGTAAAAGCCCCTATCCGAGAGAGTTAGGGGCTTTTCTTATGATTCCCAAATTTGGTGGTATAAACCTGTGTTGGTCATAGGTTAGTGAAATCCTGCTCTGGCTCAATGACGGCAATCATTCGTACAACCGTACCTTCTGCATACTCAAACTTGATGCTTTTAACGTCATCTGAGGAAATTTGTCTGTTGACGGCTTTTGCAAGAAGTTCTATCAAAGCTGGCTCAAATTCGTCTCGCTCTAAAGTGACTTGGATATTCAACAATTGACCTGTTTGAACAACTTATAAAACGAAGTTCCATGTGATTGATGGGGCTTTTTTTGCGATCGCGATCGCTCTGGCGTAGGGGTTTGTTTCAACCCTTCAATCAGGTAGCCTCTAACCTTCAAGGCTTCCTCTATCAGAATCCCTGCCATTGCAGAAGTTGTTTGACGCTCCAAAAAAGCCAGCTTCTCAAGGTCAGCAAGACATACAGCCACTTCATGAGCCATTAATTAATCAAAACAACTCCCCAAGAGTGCCCACTCTGAAAATTCTAAGCTCAGATTTCAAGTGTGCTTTTGATAAAGACACTGTTTTTGGGAATCCTAAAGGGTAATGAGTGCGCTACTTCCATGAAACGAATGAAAAAAGCAATTAACTTGATTCCGGTTGGAGTTGTGCTGACGATTACGATTCTGGCTTTTCAAAAATGGCAGGCTGTTCAGGCATCAAAGCCGGACTACAACAATCCTAATAAAGTACTTCAAGGGCAAGCTCCCCAACCAAGAAGCTCGGAAAGGTGGGAAGTAGTGAATGTAGTTAACGGAGACACTCTTACTGTCAGGGCTGAAGGAAAGGAAGATCGCATTCGACTTTGTGGCATTAATGCACCTGCATTAGGGCAGCCAGTTGGTAACGATGCGCGTAAAAAGTTGAGATCGCTTGTCAGTGCGGCTAGGAATCAATTGATTGTGGTCCCGTCAGAGCGAGATCGAAATGGGCTGTTGCTGGCAGAAGTTTTTGTATCAGCAGGGAAAGGGACTGAGGAAGAGAAGCTGCTGAATTATGAGTTGGTTCGAGCAGGAGTGGCACGTCACTACAAGGAATACAGCGATCGCTGCCCTAATGGAAGTGAGATTTTGGCTGTGGCTGAGCAGGAAGCAAAGGTTAAGCGGTTGGGGGTATGGTCGTTGAAGAATGAGTAAGCAAACCCCATTTCGCAAGCTACCCGAATGCGATCGCTGTTTTAACAATATCCATAACCCTCATCTTTTCTGTGCGGTTCATCCTTATGGAGTGCTAGAAAACTCTGAACAGTGTGTAGATTTTGAACCAGATCCGAACTTATCAAATGGGGAATGGTGGGAACCAGAGGAAGCCAGTTTCTACGGGAATGAGCTTGTTATTTCACCGATCCAACGATGGACACGAGCGCAAAAGCTAGAACTGTTGCTGTGGCATCCGCTTTTTACAGGTCTGTGCCCTCAGTGCCGTTACCAATTCTCCAATCCTTCAGAGCCTGTTCATTGGGATTGCCCTTCGTGTGGATGGAAAGACGACACTGTGTAAATTGCACTTCAGGCAATTTTGTTTCGATCTAATTTTCTGATTTTAACCTTTATTTTATATTAACAAAATAATAAAAAGGATTTGTGGAAAAAGTTAATGATGGAATCTGGCAAATGAAAGGCTTCTTGAGTTCAGAAGACTGTGCTGCATTAGCTTTGCAAGCTTAAATTACTGGATTCCAATTAGCACTCGTTACAGGGTCGTTACAGCAGGCGTTACATGGGGGATATAACGCCTGCTGTAAAGCCTAGCGGTATCCGTGTGGCAGCAGTGTTTCCAGCCGCTAAAGTCGAAAAAGATGTAACGAGTGTAACGAGTGATTTTAGAGGGTGTAACGACCCTGTAACGAGTAGTAACGACAAGAAACGACAAGAAACGACCTCTGAAACTGCTGCTACAAAGGCATTACAGGAGGCAGTAACGAGTGTAACGCCTATAGATATAGAGAGAAGATCTTAATAGGGGTTGAGCCGACATCGGGGCAAAAAAGTGCAACATAGGCTGGAAAGCCTTGCTACGGAGGAATTCTGGATCAAGGCTTAGACAACCAGAAAAGCGTCAACTGTCTAGGGCAGAATCAGGCTTTCAGCCCTTTCTTGCACTAAATTAGGCTTATGTCGGCTCAACCCCTTTGAGAAGTAGATGGTTTCAAACTACGAATAAATTCACGGATGTTAAGCGTTATGCAGCATCCAAGTAGGGATTGGTGTCTGCTGTGGGGTATTTCTGGTAGATGTGGAGGTACACAATATTCGAGAGGGTTACAACGTCGCTGGGTTCGTATTCGTCAACAGGTAAGCCCGTATCTTCGCTGTAGAGGTAATCGTAGATAAACGTTTCAATTTGGGCTTTGGTGGTGTCCTTATCGCGCCAGTTGTCTAGCTTTCGGAGTTCAGTTTTGATTGCCTCGATTAAGTTGTGAGCAATTTCCTTAACTCGATTCCGTGACCTGGCACTTAAATTACCTTTCTGTTGGCAGAGTAAATCAAAGATAGCGAGATATTCTTCTGTCAGACCTTCGCGGACTGCACGGCTATCTTCTTCAGATAATGATTCAATGAATTTCAACAGTTCCTCAAAGGTTTGCTCAACTGTGGCGCGATCGGTTTCCTGGTTGTAGTTCTCAATGATTTTTTGATAGCGAGTATAGAGGTCAACACGGGTGGGGTTCTGGCGCAGCATTCGTCTAAGCTGTTGCTCTACGGCTGCTTTAAGGGTCTGTACCTGAATATTTTGAGTAGCGGACTTTTCAAACTCTACTTTCAAGCGATCGAAATCAATTTCGCTAATGTTATAAAGGTTGCCTGAGTCTCCTCCAGGGGGTAGGTTGGAAGGTTCAACAGTAACGAACTCACTGACAACACCGTGCAGCGATCGCAACACGGCATTCAAGTCTTCAGCAAATTCTTGTTGCTGATAAATGTGATCATGGATGGCGGCGATCGCGTCGTGCTGGGGCTGAAACGGTGCGGTGAGAGCAGGTTCTGTGATCAGGGCTTGTTTCTTCTTAAACACATCTCGTGCCATGACTGTAAACCGAGCCAGGGATTCGTCATTCGTACAAACAGCATTGACAGCAGAATCCTGGTTGTCTTTGTCTAAGCAGACCAGTTTATCAAAGCCGTCTGCCTGAATCAGGTGCTGGAGGTCAAAACCCAGATTGGCAAGATGATCTTGGCAGGCTTGAATGGCTGCGACGTAGGCATCTCGCAGTTGAGCTAAATCTTTGTAGGGCATTACCCCTTCTTTAGCTTCTTCCTCATCACCAAGTAGGACATCGGGCTTGGCGTACTTGGCGAGGGCTGATCGCAGAGATGAGAGGATGCCGCTGTAGTCGATTAGCAAGCCGTTGTTTTTGCCCTCATAGATCCGGTTGGCACGGGCGATCGCTTGCATTAAACTATGTCCCTGCATGGGTTTATCCATGTAGAGGGTAGCGAGGCTGGGCACGTCAAACCCGGTGAGCCACATGGCACAGACGATCGCGAGTCGGAACGGATGATTTTCGTTCTTAAAGTCTTCTTCCAAGTCTCGCTGTTTGAGTTTGTCGCGGTGGGGGCGGATGTCTAAGCCCCACTCATCAAAGGTTTTTTCCTCATTGCCAGCTTCACTGACGACGACGGCATATTCAGTCGATTGCAGCCAGTTGAGATAGTCTTGCTGTTCCTTTAAGTCTTGGTCGTCGGTTGCTCGTTTGACTTGGGCTTGCTGGTTCGCGATCGCTTGTTTCCAGTAGTGGTCAATTCGGTTATACATGCGGACGGTGGTGAGCTTATCAATACAGATGAGCATGGCTTTTCCGGTCTGCCAGCGGGTCGTGTAGTGAGCCACTAAGTCTTGAGCAATGCGATCGAGCCGTTGATCCGCCGTGAGAATGAAATACTCAGTGCCTAAGCGTTTCAGGGCTTTTGCTTCCGCTTCTTCATCCAAATCGTGTTCAGCGAGGGCATCGGCAATGCGCTGATTCAGTTCTGCGGGAGTGGCAATGAGTTGTTGCTTACCCTCTGCATCGACAAAATTTAATTTTTCACCCCGGTTGTCGTAGTAGAGCGGCACGGTTGAGCCATCTTCTACGGCTCGTTGGAAATCATAGGTAGAAACATACTCGCCAAAGTGTTCGCGGGTCTTTTGATCTTCTTTAGACTCCATTAGGGGCGTACCCGTGAAGGCAATGAAGGATGCGTGATCTAAGCCGTTTCGCATATTGCCTGCGAGTGAGCCGTACTGGGTGCGGTGGGCTTCGTCGCAAAGCACGATGATGTTTGGGCGATCGCTGTAGGTGTAACCCTTGGCGTTGAATTTGTGAATCAGGGTAAAGACATAGCGGTGATTTTGTTTGAGTAATTCCTTTAGATTTTCACCATCGGTTGCTCGGTTACTCGTGTTATTTGGGATGGCTCCCACTCCGGCAAAGGTTTTGACGATTTGCTTATCTAGCTCCTGGCGATCGGTGACGACCAGAAAGGTGAAACTACCGGAAAGACAGCGATGTACTTTTTCAGTCAGAAACGCCATTGAGTAGGATTTACCGCTGCCCTGGGTGTGCCAAAACACCCCCAATTTACCTGCCCGAATTTCTCGCTCTTGCACGGCTTGAAATGCCCGACTGACCCCTAGAAATTGGTGATTCCGTGCCAAGATCTTGGCTGTGGTGCCGCTGCTGTTGTCGAACAGGATGAAGTTTTGCACCAGATCCAGAAAGTTTTGTTTGCTGCACATTCCCCGCAGCATAGTTTCCCAATGTACCCTGCCCTTTTCGTTTTCAGCTAGCCGTCGCCATTCGTGGAAAAACTTGTAACGGCTAACGATCGTTCCTACTCTGGCATCGATGCCGTTACTCAGCATCACCATTGCGTTGTGGTGGAACAGGTGGGGAATTTCTTTTTTGTAGCGGGTGAGGTTGTCGTTGTAGGCGACCTGCACATCCCGACAGGATTTCTTTAGCTCAATAAATAATAGGGGGATGCCATTGACGAACCCGATAATATCCGGGCGTTTGGCTGGGAACAGTTCCCCTTTGATCCACAGTTCCCGCACGACCAGGAAGTGATTGTTATCAGGGTTATCAAAGTCGATCACCCGCAGGGTGGGTTCTTTCTTGTCACCTGTTGCCGTGTTATAGGCGACCTTGATACCGTCGCGGATCAGTTTGTACTTTGCCTCGTTAATTTGCAGCAGGGATTGAGCGGTGCTAACCGTGATTAGCTTCTGAACGGCATCGTCATAGGCAGTGTCGGGGTGTCCGGGGTTGAGTCGTTCTAGGGCTTGCCGCAGGTAGCGAGTCAGAATGACTTCGGTATGGTCGGTGCGCCCAAGGGTGCCCGTTGCTCCAAGCTTCTCGCTATTAAAGGCATAGACCGATTGCCAACCCAAGGTCTGCTCAAAGAAGTTGGCTGTGGTCTGTTGCACTAAAACGTCTTCGGAGTATGCGGTACTCATGGCAGTTAGGGTTTAGGGCGTGATGAGTTGTACAGATGGAAAGTAAGTCCGGTAACGATTGATATCTCTGGTGAGTAGAGGCATTTTTGTAACAGCAGCATGGGCACCAATGTAAAAATCGGGTAAGGGAGAGCGGCGATCGCCCCCACGACGGCGGTACTCCAGAAAACTTTGCCCTGCTAGAAAAGCGGCTTCGTAGGGCAAGGGGTCGCGCCGGAAAAAGTCGTTGGGCAACGCGGCTTCCAGTTCTGCGACCTGGTTAAACCCAATTGAAATTTCGGCAAAGATTAAGGGATTGATCACGAGCATTCCCTGATCGGCATGGTCTGTGAGCTTCTGGGCTGACCACTCAAACCACTGGGGGTCTTCCGTTAGCACATCCAGAATCACGTTGCTATCGACCAAAATATCCGTCATACATCCTCACGGGTGAGCTGCATGATGTCTTGAGTACTGAGGCGTTTAGTGGCTTTGCCACGCATGGCTTCAACTAGGCGAGAAGCCCGATGGTCATCCTTTTTACGAAGCTGAACGGTATCCCCCACCACTACGATTTCAATCTCCGTCCCCGGCAACAATCCAAGCTGCTGCTGAATATCAAGGGGAATGGTAATTTGTCCTTGAGGGTTAATTTGAGTCATACGGCAATGCTCCCATTCATGAGTCGGGGTAAAAGCAGGTCACGGGCTTCACGGAGTTTTTCGCTTTGAAGATGAAGATTAATAAGTTGCTTATCCACTGGTTTAGAAATGCTTTCAAATGCTTGTAAAACAAGCTCTGGGGGAATCAACATCATTTGTTCAGAAAGCTGTTTTTTAGTCACAGATGCAAAGATAGACCCACTTCCTATCAAGTCTTCTTGAAAAAAGTGTGCTTTCAGTTGATAAAACTGGAAGGATTGATAACCTTGTCGATTCCGTATCGCTGCCAAGCCTCGCCCAATAATGATTTTGTCAATGGTCATGTTTAACCGACCCACAGGCGCACGTACACTACAGAGAATGTCTCCTGGGTTTGCAATTCGATTGGGTTGAGTGCAGTAGGTTTCATGGCTAATAAAACGAGAGCCAAACTTTGTAACACCCTGGTGAAAAGGCAATCCCTGACCTGTAGTGTTGTAGGTAGTAGAAGGTGGACTCTGACCCATTACGAGTTCACAAACTGCCTCAAGCGGTTTACGACTCCATCCCTCCGGGACACCATCGACGATCGCCACTTTCTCCCACCCTGGAAACCGCAAAGAGACAAACCATTCCTTGTAGAGCCGATGGATCGATTCTTCTAGTAGGGCAATGCGGCGGGTGTTGTTGTCGATCAGGCGATCGTAGTTCGAGAGGATATCAGCAATGCGCTCTTGAATCTTAAGTTCAGGTACGACTACAGGCATTTTGTGTAAAACATTGCGATTTACACCTGGAACTGCTCCAGCAGCATTTTGAACTCCTAAACCTAATGTTCTAAGTAAATAAGAAATGAACTTGGGCTGATTTCCTTTGAAATCAGAAACGAAAAGGGTTGTGTTTAATGCCCAAAAGCCCTGTTCAATATAAAAAACTTCACCTAATGTTCCATATCGACCCGTTACTACGCCTGGAGCCTGGACTTTAGCGGTATTATGCCAGCCTGTAATTCCAGATGATGAAACTACTGGGACATTACCATTTCGGCGTTCATGACTTGGAAGATCAAAACCTCTCTGTAATGTAATGACATCTCCTAGTAGACAATCATGAAATCCTTTTGGAACCTCTCTACCACTCATAAGCTCAACTCCTCAAAGTTTGCCGCGATCGCCCCTGCCAACTCGATCGCGGCTTCATTCAGTTCTGCCAACTCCTGGTGAATCTCTTTAATCCGCTCTTCAAAATCCTCCCCATCCTCCGCCTCGGCTGCCCCTACACCCACATACCTTCCTGGGGTCAAACTGCCGTCATTCTTGGCGATTTCCTCACGGGTCACCACCTTACACAATCCAGGCACATCCACTAGCACCGCATCGGGAAAGCGGGATTGCAGCCAGTGAACCTGTTGATTGAAATAGAGCGTGGTTTTAATTGCCTGCACCGCCTGATCATGGGCTGTATCTAACCCATCCCGCAACTGACGAATTAACCGACTGTTCCACCCCTCAGTTTTACGCGCCTCCAGCTTCTTCTCTGCCAGTTCCACTGATCGCAAGGTCAGCTTGTGGACTTCGTTGATATGCTTTTGGAGGGTTTTGAGGCGAGGAATCAAAGGGGCGAACGCTTCAGCAGAGGCGGTTTGGGCTGCGTTAGTGGTGAGATCCCCCTCATCCTCCTGATCAAGGGGGGCTTCGATTAGGTCAGTTTTGAGGGTGCCCCACTCTGTCGCTAGCTGTTGCATTGCCTCATCCCGCTCTGCCAGCACTAGCCGGAAGGCGGCAATTTCGGCAGCGGTGATGGTTTCAGTCGGCTCCAACGTTTGATTCAACGTTGCCAGGGCTTCAGCCACGGGTGCGATCGCGGGTTGCAGTGCTGCCACAGTAGGGGCGATCGCCGCTGCGTGCTGGTGGGTCTGTATCAGGTACTCGCGCACCAACCCCAGATAACGGGCTTGCTCACCCCGATAAAGCCACGCGATCGCCGTTAGATTTTTGAGTTGTTCCTCACTGAAGTCTCGAATTTTGCGGCTGATCACCCGATATAAACTGCGGGCATCAATCATCAGCACCTTATCTTTGCGCTCAGCAGGCTTGCCCCGGTCAAAAAACCAG
>JBGTAZ010000173.1:0-5974 GCA_041749615.1 Leptolyngbyaceae cyanobacterium
CGGCTAGCAGGCTCCAGTCCTTTGGGTATACCGTAACGGTGCTAGAAGGGCGCGATCGCATTGGCGGCAGAATCCATACTGATCGCGGCTGGGGCGTTCCGGTAGAACTGGGGGCAACGTGGGTGCATGGCATGGATGGCAACCCGATCATGGATCTAGCACAGCACGGTGATCTTGAAACGGTGATTACTGACTATGAAAATCTTTGGCTTCACGACACCAAGGGCGTGGTGTTGGAAGATGACGATCACGTAGAGCTAGAAGAGCAATTTTGGGAAGCGCTGGATGAGGTGGAAGAACTCGTTGAGCAGATGGATGAGCAGGATGAAGCGGATATTTCCTTGCAAACTGCGTTGGATATTGTGTTGAGTAAGTGGGAACTGTCTGCCCAAGATCGGCGCGAATTGGATTACGCGATCGCCTCGCTGATTGAACATGAGTATGCCGCCGATAGTGCCGATCTCTCTGCCTACTACTGGGACGAAGGCGAAGAATTTGATGGAGAAGATTGCCTGTTCCCCCAAGGCTACGATCAGCTTGTGAATGCAGTAGCAAAGGATTTGGATATTCGGTTAAAGCATTCTGTGCAAACGGTGGAGTATGAGCAAACAGGCGTGCGGGTGCAGTGTGGCGATGCCACTTTTGCCGCAGATTATGCGATCGTCACGGTGCCGCTGGGCGTGTTGAAGTCTGGTTCCGTCGTGTTTTCTCCAGCCTTGCCGGATGATAAACAAAAAGCAATCCACCGCTTGGGCATGGGTGTGTTGAACAAAGTCGTTTTGCGCTTTTCCAAGGTGTTTTGGGAGAAGTCGGCAGAAGTAATTGGTTACATTCCCAAGAAAAAAGGTGAATGGGTCGAGTTTTTTAATCTTCATCCCGTCACCGGAAAGCCGATTCTGGCTGGGTTTAATGCAGGTAGCTATGCCAAAGAATTAGAAGACTGGTCGGATGAGAAGATTGTGGCAGCCGCGATGCAAACCCTGCGCACGATCTATGGCGCAAAAGTGCCCGACCCAACCGATTACGCCATTACTCGCTGGGGATCTGACCCGTTTACTCACGGTGCCTACTCCTTCCTGGCAACCCATGCCACAGATGAAGATTACGATATGTTGGCGGAACCTGTGGGCGATCGCCTCTTTTTTGCGGGAGAAGCCACGTCCCGACAATATGCCGCAACGGTTCACGGAGCGCTGCTTTCAGGCTGGCGAGAAGCCGATCGCATCCACAATCTCGACTAGAATAAAATCCATCGCTACGAAGATCTCTGGTTGTCTTCAGGCAAAAACCAGAGTTAGATAAGAACCTATAGGCGCTGGAGAGGGAGATATGGCGGGTCAAATTTTGGGCGATCGCTATCAAGTTGAGCGGCAAATCGGCAAACAAACCGGACGCTGGACGCTGCTTGCCCGTGATCTCCAGACCCAGGAATTGGTTGTCCTGAAACTGCTGTTTATTGATGAGCAACTGCAATGGGATGACCTGAAGCTGTTTGAGCGCGAAGTTGAAATCCTGAAATCTCTTTCTCACCCATCGATCCCGTCCTATTTGGGCTACTTTGAGCACGAGCTACCCAATGCTAAAGCGTTGACGCTGATTCAAACCTATGTGGAAGGCAAATCCCTAGAGCAGTGCTTGCAGCAGGGGCGATTATTTTCTGAAGCGGAAACCAAGCAGATCGCCAAAGCCCTATTGGGAATTTTGAGCTACCTGCATGGACGACAACCGCCGATCATCCATCGAGATCTGAAACCGAGCAATGTATTACTCGCCAATCGCCAGCTTTATCTGATCGATTTTGGCTCCGTCAAGCGCGTCTCTGGAAACGACACGACTGCTTTTACGGTTGTGGGCACCTATGGCTACATGGCACCCGAACAGTTCAGTGGGCGAGCCGTTGCCGCATCCGATTTGTTTAGCTTGGGCGCAACTCTCTTAGCCTTGGTCACTGGCACTCATCCCTCTAGCCTGTCTCGTGTGGGCACCAAAATCGATTATGGGAAATTGCCTGTTAGCTCACAGTTTGCTGATTGGCTAGGCTGGCTCTATGAACCCAATTTGGATCGGCGGGTAAAATCGGCACAGGAAGCCCTGCATGGCTTAGATCACGGACGGCAAACTGAGACCACACCCACCAAAATCACCCCAGCCCGAAAACCTGCTGAGACTAAAATCACTTTGAAGAAGGAGCCTACCTTTTTAGAAATCACGTTGCCCTCCCGCATGGGGCAAGTGCAGATTCAGATTGACCAGCAGCAAATTTCCCTGACGCAAAAACGATTGGGCATTCAAACCGGGCGATCGCAAACCTCACCCCGCAAAGACATCGCCAAATTGGAGTGTTCGCAATCGGCAGAGGGAGAAGCTACTTTGATCATTTGGGCGGGTGTTCAAAAATATGAACTCAAGGGTACGCCATCCTTCACTAAACCTGAATTGGACTGGCTGACCTACGAACTTTCCACTTGGCTGAAACTGCCGATCAGCCGCTAAGGAGGCATGAAATCTGTTAGGGACTTATTTTTTGCGATCGCGCCTATGGATTTTCTTGTAACCAAAGGACTAAATCAGCGATTTCACTAAAATCTAGCAAAGCTTCAGCTAAGGATTCCATTTGGGTAATTGGCAGCGCCTCAACTTTAGATTGAACAAGTTGGGGCAACTCTCCCACTTGACGAGTCAATTGTCGCAGGACAAGTGCCCTCTCTCGCTCTAAGCCTTGTTCCATTCCCCGCTCTATTCCCCGCTCCATCCAACTGGTAACAATTTCCATAACGTCCTCCCGCTCGGCTGATTCTAGTTTACCAATCTCCGCTTGAAACAGTTGTTCTTCCTGCTGATTCAGACGCAAATAGGTATCGATAAAGCCTGAAATTAACCTTGCCCGCACTGGGTCTAACCGCAGTGTTGCCAATAACCGTAAGCATTCTGCCTTCACTTTAAAGCGATCTTCTGTGGCAATCTGCATCTTTGCCATTAACGCTGCCGCCACTGGATTAGAGTGATTCAAGAAATCTCGCCAATGGAGCCGATTTAGTTGAATGGACTCAAAGCTGAACTCTAACACTCTGCGATTTGGAAACTTTACAGAGTAAACGCTGGACTCCTCTCGATAGGGCTGGTCGAAGGAAAATATTACGATTGGGTAAACCCGCTGTAGGTACTTCTGGTGCAATCTTGCAAAGTAAAAGAACATTCGACGGGTGAAGTTAGCTTCAGAAGATGATTGGGCTTCTAAATGCACTAAGAAAGCTATGTCTTCCCCTGCCTGTTTGACCTCCACTAGCAAATCAATCACCTGCTCTTCCCCAGAGGTCAAGTCTGCAAAGTATTCTTGTTGCAGAAATTTAATCGAGTTAGGTTGGATGGTGATAGCAATTTCTGGAACGAACAGCTCTAAAAATTCAATAAAAAAGGTAGAGAGCAATTCTTTGAAGAGGCGATCGTGATCAGTCATAGATGAGACCTGAAGGAGTTCAGATGGTCTGATTGTAAAGGAGCGATCGCCCCATTAATCTCAGTCATTTTTCCCTTTTTCTATTTTTTCTGCCCTCTCAATCTACGACCAAGCCATCTTTGACATGGATGACTCGCTGGGTTTGAGCGGCGATATCGGGTTCGTGGGTGACGATGATGATCGTAATCCCCTGATAGTTCAAGTCTGCCAGCAGGTGCATCACTTCCTGAGAGGTTTCGGTATCCAAGGCTCCCGTGGGTTCATCTGCCAGCACTAATGCAGGACGGTTGACCAAAGCACGGGCGATCGCCACCCGCTGCTGTTGCCCGCCCGATAACTGACTGGGGCGGTTTTTCATTCGTTCTGCCAACCCTACGCGGCTCAGGGCTTCCTCTGCTCGTTGTTTGCGCTGCGACTTAGAAACATTGGCATACACCATCGGCAGCATCACATTATCCAGGGCAGTGGCACGAGCCAACAGGTTGAACTGCTGAAACACAAACCCAATCCGACGATTGCGAATATAAGCCAGTTCATCATTATTAAGCGTGGTCAGATTTCTGCCTTCCAGCACATAGTGTCCCTGAGTTGGGCGATCGAGACACCCCAAAATATTCATCAGCGTGGATTTACCCGACCCCGAAACCCCCATGATCGAGACATATTCACCTTCTTCAATCGTCAGGTCAATCCCTTTCAACACGGGCACATCCACCTCACCCAAACGGTAGGTTTTTGTGATGTCTTCCATCCAGATCATCGTTGCCATTCAAAGCCTCCTCGTAAATCTGGGCAGAAAGTGGATCACTTAGGGTTAGAGCGGGGAATTGAACAGGGTCTTGAGCAGGGTGTTCAAAGAGAAGCGCGATCGCTGATCCTCCGACTCCTCACCCGCCGACTGGAAGAATTGCCAGAGCGGTTCCAACTGCAAATCGACGCGCTTTCCACTGCTCAGTTAGAGTCATTGGGCGAGGCGTTATTAGATTTTAGAGAAATGACTGATTTAGACCGTTGGCTACAAGAAAATCGATAATGCGATCGCCCACTTTTGTAGAAAGGGCGATCGCACCATCCCATCAACTTTTTTCGGCGCTGCTGAATCGAGATATGAAATTTGTAGGGGCAATCCCTTGTGGTTGCCCTCCATCTTCGTCAGGGTAGGCACAAGACCTACCCCTACAGTCAAAAATCATATTTGTATTCAGAAACGCCCTTTTTTCGTCTCTTTAATATTCTGGAACCGATGGATCAACTTCTTGGCTCCAAGCCGTAATCCCGCCCTTGAGGTTGATTCCGTCAATGCCAGCCTGCTTGAGGATGCCTAATGCCTTCGCTGATCGCCCACCCAGTTTGCAATGAGCAATCAACTTGTGTCCGTTCAACGCCTCTTTCACTTGCTGGACACCCGTGCCATTTTCAATATCGGGGAGTGGGATCAGCACCGCCCCTGGAATTCGAGCAATTTCATACTCATTCGGATTGCGAACGTCAATCAGCACAAAATCATCCGCACCGCTGTCGAGCAGTTGTTTCAACTCGGTGACGGTCATCTCCTGGAGCGCTGACTGCTGCTCTGATTCCGCCGCCTTTGCTTGCGGAATGCCACAAAACATTTCGTAGTCGATCAGTTTGTCGATGACGGGGCGTACGGGATTGGGTCGCAATTTTAACTCGCGGAAGGTCATATCCAGCGCGTTATAGAGCAGCAGGCGACCATTTAACGTGGTGCCCTTACCCAAAATAATCTTGACCGTTTCCGTTGCCTGAATCACGCCAATGATCCCCGGCAGAATCCCCAACACGCCGCCTTCGGCACAGGAAGGCACCAATCCGGGTGGCGGTGGTTCGGGATAGAGATCGCGATAGTTGGGTCCACCTTCATAGTTAAAGACGGTCGCTTGTCCTTCAAAGCGGTAGATCGAGCCGTAGACATTGGGTTTGTCCAGCAGCACACAGGCATCATTCACCAAATAGCGAGTGGGAAAGTTGTCGGTGCCATCGACTACGATGTCGTAGGGTTCCATGATTTGCAGCGCGTTTTCAGAACTCAGGCGCGTTTCATAGAGATCGATCGCGCAGTAGGGGTTAATTTCTAAAATCCGATCTTTGGCAGACTGAATTTTAGGTTTGCCAACCCAAGAAGTTCCATGGATCACTTGGCGTTGCAGATTGGAGCGATCGACCACATCAAAATCTACTAGCCCAATTCGCCCAACACCCGCAGCGGCGAGATACAGCAGGAGAGGTGAACCTAAGCCCCCGCTACCAATGCACAAAACGCTGGCAGCTTTGAGGCGCTTTTGTCCTTCCAGACCCACTTCGGGCAAGATCAAGTGGCGCGAGTAGCGCTCATATTCTTCTTTGTCTAACTGGATGTCGTCCAGATTTGGATTTAGCATGAGGTTGATAGGGAATAGGGGACAGGGAATAGGGGACAGGGAAAGAATACGAGTTAAGGGGGAATGGTTTCTAGGATGACTAGGGGTTCGGGTTGGAATTGGTGATTTGCATCTAGAC
>JBGTAZ010000174.1:0-9798 GCA_041749615.1 Leptolyngbyaceae cyanobacterium
AGCAGTGTGTTGATTAACTCAAACATTGACTAAAACCTCTGGACGCTATGTCAGACCAAAATCATCATTGGATGGTAGCGGCAATAGCGGATGAAACGGGAAGCCCAGACTGTACACGAAGTGTCAGTGTGGGTACGTCACCGCCTTATGTTTTACGCAAAAGAAGCGATCGCCAATGGTGAAAGATTTCTTGAAGCAGCACCCAAACTTCGGGCGATTTGCCCCTCTTGTGGCGGTGATGTTTTAGCCAAGTGTGGGTCTATAAAAGTTTGGCACTGGGCACACAAGGTCAAAGACTGCGATTCATGGAGTGAACCCGAAGGGGAATGGCACAAAGCCTGGAAAAGTCTAGCCTCTAGGGAATGTCAGGAGGTTACTATGGAGAACCATAGAGCCGATATAAGGACGAAAAAAGGCTTGGTTATAGAGCTTCAAAACTCTCCTATCTCTCCAGAGGAAATAAAAGAGAGGGAGACTTTTTACGGGAACATGATATGGGTTTTTAATGCTAAAAGCATTGTGCCAAGGTTGAGTATCCCACAGGTGTACTGGGGTTTTAATCGAAATGACAACCCAATCACAGACCCCATACGTTTTTGTCCGCAAGGGTTTGAGGGCTGTTACTGCTCTTTTGAACATCTGTTTTTTGAAGAAAGTGATTACAGATCTGTTGTGAGTGCAACGGAAGACTTCTGGGCAATGATAAGAGATGAAAGGCTTGATAGCATTAGGAAAAAAGAGAACTACAATCAATCTTGGAGAAAAGAATATCACCGAATGTGGGCATACATGGCACAGGGCGATGCAAGATTCTGTGTTGCTCTAGGAAAAAAGAGTTTTGAGTCTGATCATCTATGGGGTTTACCCTCAAGATCAATCTTGTTTGGGTGGAGTCGTTATAAGAAATCTTGGGCTTCATGCTCACGCCCTCTACTCCTAGATATTGACAGCCCTTTTGTTATGCTCTATTTCCCTCAAGGATTGAAAACGAACCAGTCTTTTTTTTATGACAATCTCTTTAAAGGCTACCTCGTTCCAACGTCTCAATTCATGCAAAAGATAAGGGATGAAACAGCAGAAGAACTTCCGTGGAGCGTGGAAGAGCCAGAGCCAGAGCCAGAGCCAGAGCCAGAGCCAGTTAAATTAAAACCAGAACCAGTTAAACCAGAACCAGAGCCAGTTAAATTAAGAGAAGTCCCGTGGGATGAAGGACAGACATCACAATCCACTGTGCCCGACCCATTTGAATTTAGACTGACGCGACGCTATTGAGTAATGAGTGACGTACCCACACTGACACTTCGTGTACAGTCTGGGCTTCCCGTTTCATCCGCCGTTACCCTCGCCGCTCCATAGCAGTTTAGGTTTTACACAGCGTCCAGAGGTTTTAGTCAATGCTTGAATCAATCAAAACACTGCTACTGACTCTTTGGCTTGCCTTTCAGCATCCACCGGGCAGACTCCCTGCGCCCCAAGGAGTTAATTCAATACGTCCTTATCGTTTGGCTTGCTCATGGCTTCCAGTGACGATTTGGCTTCCTAGATTGCGCTACTACCTCATGGGCGTTTTAGTCGCTCTAGCTGGTCATCGACCATGTTACGATTGTACCGCATATTTCAATACGTGGCAATCATGGCAAGTACAGAGTTTGTTCAAATTAGAGTCCCCAAAGAGGAGAAGGAAAGGCTTGATAGGTATTGTGAACAAGTCAGCAGGACTCAGACGGACATCATTCGAGAGTTTATTCGTTCATTGCCTGTCTAGTGGGGCTGTTTCCTCCAACTCCCCTCTCTGTTGGCTACGCCAATGCGTTCAGGGAGTGTCGTCAACAGCCCTGCTTTCATCCCACACCAAGCGAAGCGCTATGGTGTGGGGCTTCCCGCGAGTTAGCTAAAAAGACAAAGCTAAAGCTTAAAACCATCAAGCAAATAATCCAGACCACGGCTCAACTTCAGCAGCAAAACCAGCTACAGCTAAACGAGTTGGGTAATCGTATGCATCAATTGACGATGAGGATTGATTCTTTTATCTTTGAATCTCAGACGGCTCGACTAAGAGAGCGATCGGAACAGCAAGACAGGGAAGCCGCCGAACATAATGATCAAATGAACGAGGCAATGCAACGGGCTGATCAACACTGGAAACAAGTAGAAATAGAACGGGCAGAATTCCGCGCTGCATTTGAGGAAAAGCTGGAAGTCTTGAGGCAAAAACTTAAGAGTCAGGAGCCTTAGACATTTTACGTGTCCGATTTTTTGCGCTTAAGGGCACTCAACTATTCGACAGGTAAGGGTTATACGGATCAGGTTTTAAGGCGATCGCATCACCCCATCGCCGCTGGGTCAACCACAGGCGGCACACTTTGCTTCTGAAACTCCGCCTCCAACCTCGCCAGTTCATCCTCAATACTGAATTCATCATCAAAGATCTCGCCCTTCTTGAGCAGCCCCAGCAACGTCTCCAAACTAATTTGTCCCTTGCTGTGCAGATTAGAGAAAGCCCCGATCGCCCCACTATCCAGCTCTGCGACATCAAAATCACGATTCACCTGACACGTTCCAGGAGCCTCACCCAAATACGCCGCGTGATATTCCAAGCACAGATCAAAGGCATCTTGCAGCCCCTGGGCAATCACTGCCATAATGCTGTCGCCCTGGACGCGATCGAGCTTTTTAGCCTCCGCCGACTCACCCACCGCCTTCTGTCCCACCAAAGTAGACAGCCCTAAAACCGCCATCTGCCCTTCAATCTTATCGATGCGATTTTCGAGCGAACTGAACGCTGTGGGAGGTGGCGCAATCCACTCTGCCCGACCTTGGGCATTCTCGAAAACCAGCGCCTCATCTACGCCCACGTTGACATCGCCTTGCTGCGTGTCATAGCCATACAGCACTAATTTGGGCTGTGCCGCAATGTGCAGCGCGTGGTCTAAGTCGCTAGATTTTTGGTAGTGATTAACGTTCAGATATGCCACTTCCAGCATGGGCGGCTGAATGACCAATTGCTTCTTCTTATTGGTAAAAAGGAAGACAAAGGGGATGAACGGCAGACTAATAAACCCTTTATCGGTCTCTTCAAACTCTTGTTTTAATTTAGTGAACTCACGCCAACGCACCTGCCCTGCATCTAGCTCGTAGACTTTCACCCGTTCTACTGTGCGTTCGCCAAAGTCGCCGCTTGGCTCTATATCTTTGTGCAGAATTCGCACCTGGGTAAAGATGCGGCGATTACCGACGATCTCATAGCGGAAGCCGATCACCTCTGGGGCAGAGTAATGAATCCAGTAAGGACGATCGCCCCGTTGCACCTGTTCACTCAGCAGCTCACCACCGCTGGCTCTGGGGTAATCGACAAAGATTCCGGTATAGCCATGGTCGATCGCACTCTCAAAAACTTCATGAGCAAAGGCGCTGAGGTCGTCACCTAGAAGGTTGATGTTATCTAAATGTGCTTTGACTTGCTCTGATACATCCAGCGCCGTCACGGGTTTGCGGAGTACCATGCCGACCAACCCTCTAACCAGGCGTGTATACCAGGGTGTAAAGGTGCTGCGATTTTTGCGGCGATCGTATGCCGCTGCCTTTTCAAACGGCTCTTCTGGTAGGAACGATTTGCCGTTTTTGCGCATCGATGCTGTGCCACCGCGCACCGCCTCAATGGTTTCCCAATACTCTGCCATCTCCAGGTATGCCGAGCAGGGCGTGTCTACTTTGCCTTCGGTTGCCGTCTGCGCTGTAGCGGTGGCATCGGGCTGGGCGGTGAGTTTGCGGTGCTGGGAAGCGGAATAGGGGGAGGTGGACATGCGATCGCCTGTAACTTTGGCGTAGAGTTCCTTATCAATAAATCTGAACCCCTGCTGCCCTCATTCCCATCTGCCGAGGCTGCCTGAACCCAATCACGATCGCATCTCCCACGTTGGGCGATCGGTGGAGGCGCTTGCGGGTCTTGGCTTTGTCCTCAATTCGGGTTTTGCCTGTGCTCATTAACTCCCAATACACGCCCGATAGGTCTTCCATCGCCATATCTTCGTACTCGCCGAGAGGGGCGATCGCCACTTCATTAGTTCTAAAGGCTTCGCGCAAAGTCCAAAAGTCTTCTGCCTTTGAGTTGGGAAATTGAGATGAGTCTTTTGCGCCCTCGCCCCAGTGGATGCCATGCGCTTTCAGTCCTTGCTCTTTCACCATGCCAGGAACACCCGCGCCGCAGCCGCCGCGATCGATGTGCATGAATCCGGGGTGGTCTTTAAGCGCCTGAATTGCCATGCCACCTGCGCGGGTCACGTCTTCCTGGTCGCCTTTGGTGGGCATGGCTCGAACGGCATACAGCACCGACCCTCGCCAACGGGCATGGGCATGATCATCGCCGCCGTCGCCCACATCTAAGCCGTGCCGATGGGCGTGAGCTGCGGCTTGCTCATCCCAAAACCGTGGGTCTGAATCGTACCGGGCCCGGGCGGCAAGGAACCACGATCGCGGGACGATAGATTGAGTTGAATCTTCGGGGAAGAAGCCTTCTACACGGGATTGCCAATAGGCAGAGCCTTCGCCGTACTTGGCTCTGGCTTCTTCGATCCATTGAATTGATACAGCCCCGGAAATCACATCCCGTGGGCACCATTCTTGCCATTGAGTTTGGGGTAGCACCTCGCCATTGCCAGCCAGAATAGAAGCTGCCACTTCTGGCTTCAGTCGATGTATGCCGTCTGAATGAACGGCGTATGCCCACTTAACATTGGGATGCTGCCAAACTGGGATACGAATATGCGATCGCTTGCACGACTTTTCAAAGGCTCCGCCGCCTTGGAGGGGGTTCCCAACCCGCATGAGTCGGTTGTCAGAACCTGTGGCACAAGATGAAGCGCCATCGTCAATTTCTTGGGAAATACCACACGCTTCATCTTCGATAACTAACAGTTTGTCTTTGTGAATTCCTTGAAAGCCATTACTTGAACTGGCTGTAAAGCCAAAACCCCGTGAGTCTTCACTGACGCGCAAAAATGTTTTGCCCAGCTCACCCGGCAAGTTTTTCTTAATGTGAATCCGCCTGATTTCGCCCCAAATAATCTGGTTAACCTGCCGAGCGGTTGGAGCGGTGGTGATGACCATGCCGCCCTCACAATAAATGAAAAACAAGCACAGCCGAGAGCATAGATGCGATTTTCCGACACTATGGGCCGCCTGTACGTTGGTTTCTCGGTTATCTCGAACCGAGATGGCAACCTGCTTTTGCTCATCGGTCAGGGTTTCGCCTAGAAACTCTTCGATGAATCCGATGGGGTCGCCCTTATATCGAGACAGTTCAGGAATATCGTCAGAACAACCTTGTGCTGCAAACGCCTCCCATTGCTGCCTTGCAACTTTGCTTCTGTTTTGGCTTGTAAACACGGCTACCTAAGCTCTTTGCTCTTTCCATGCCAACCGAATCTCTCGAATAAAATCGTCTGGTGTGATTCCTGCTTCAATCGTCATCTCTGCAATCTCTGCGGCAGTAATTGGGCAAATCTTGCGACGGTATTCGAGTAGGTTTTTTAAGGAATTGGCGATACTGCCGAGCATCCCAGGTGGAACCTCACCATGCAACGCCCCAGACAGAACGGCGATCGCATCATCCACCATCTCTAGCGCATCAAATTCATCGGCTTTACGCTTAGACCGGGTAACTGTTTTAGCCTGGGCTTGCGCTCGGTTAATGTTGGCAGCGGCACCAATTTGAACAACGTTGTCGTTGCTTTGTCGCAGGGTGCGCCAATCGCCCTCATCTGCCCAACGCTCTACGGTGCGGCGACTTACGCCGAGGGCATCGGCGATCGATTGGATCGGTTCGTTGACGACGAATCGGGCTTTGGCGAGTTCTTTGTTGTCGTTTTGCGACATAGTGCGACATGGGGCGATCGGTGTGTCGCTAAAGTTCCCGCATGGCGCTGGTTTTAGGGAATGTCGTAGGGGCGATCGGGGGTAGAATGGGGGACATTTGGAGGGGCTATGCCAGAAATTACCATCAACACAACAGGCTTTGGGATAGGCACCGAAGTCTACATTGACGGAGAGAAAATCAACAAAGTCTACGCGATCGCCATCACTGTTTCCGTAGACGAACCTACAAAGATTTGCATAAAAAAATTTGCCACCAACAAAGACGGCAAGGTTATTCTCAACCCAGACGCAGGCGATTTGCTGAGAGAAGAGTTTTGGTTTCGAGGTGGAGAGATCAGCGTCAAGGGGGCAATATTAAAGCTGGCAGAAGAGGGCGATCGCCCGTGATGGCAACAAAAAACCGCACCGGGCGCGGATGGTGCGGCAAAAAAGTCGTGGGTATGTCTGATTCAGTCTAGGACTAGTCCGGAATTCCGGACTAGACGGCAACTTTTTCTTTGAACATCTTCCCGGCTGAGAAGGCAGGCACCCGCGTTGCTGGGAGTTGCATCGACTCACCTGTCCTGGGATTGCGTCCTTCGCGGGCAGCTCGTTGGCGCGGCTCAAAGGAGCCAAAGCCCACTAGCGTTACTTTGTCGCCTGCTGCAACGGCTTCCTGGATTGCATCAACTGCTGCGCTCAGGACAAGATCGATATCTTTTTTGGTTGCGCCTTCAAGCTTGGTGGCGATCGCATCTACCAATTCACCTTTGTTCATGGCTATACCTGAAGAATTAATGAGTGCCGCCATTGTAGGGCAGATGGGACGGGCGATCGCGGGGTTGCACAGAGAGGCTGGGATTCGGCTATGCTGTTGCATATCTATATATGGTTTGCATTTATGGCAGGACGTAAGAAGTTAGACCGCACTAATCTACATGCCAGGGTTGCGCCTTCCACTCCTGAAACTATAAAGGCGATCGCCTTTACTTTGGGCTTTGAGCATGGAGGTGAGGGGTCTACGGGAAAATTGCTAGATGCGATCGCATTAGGTGAAGTGCTACTTGTGCAAAAGGTAGTTAAACCGTAAGGAATTGATAAAGTCCTTAAAAATAGTTGACGTTTTTAGAATGTGTTGATATGTTTAATGAAGCGAGCAGGAAGACAACCGCCGCCCCGTTAGATAGTTCTCGATTTCCTTAAATCGAAAAACCACACATTCTAAGGATTTTCACAATGCAAGACTTTTTGACCATTGCAATTGAAGCGATCGCCACTGCTTCTACCCTCTATTTTGTTGCTGGTTTCGTTTTGATTGCGAACGTTCACAAGCCCGTTGCACCTCTCGTTCCTGCAACGGCTGAACTACCTACCCAGAAAGAGGTAGACGCAGTGATTGAGGCGTTAACGATCGCCGCTGCACCTCTCGCGTTGCCCGTTACTTTACACCGTGACGTACCCAACTGGGCAGCGATCGCCCCATTGCAACTCCGCAAAGAATGCCAAGCGCGGGGCATCAGATGGAGAAATTTTCACGGCGAAAATCGCCACCTGAAGAAGGCTGGAATGGTTGCAGCGCTGGAAGCCTGCCAGGTCGCCTAGGCGTTAAGCGCCACTGCGATCGCCTCGCATATTGGCACGGGCATTACGCCATTGGGCGGAAATGCCCACCATTGCCCCTCGTTGCGGAATGGGTCGGTATAGCCATTGGCAATGAGCCACGCGGTGCGATCGTCAGGGTCATTAACAATGTTGCCAGCCCCTATGCGGTAAGGTAGGCGATCGCAATCTCGGTAGTAATCAGCGCTGCCGTCTTGATCGCTTCTTCGTCGTCTAAAAGTCCCCTCATACTCCTGCCGAAATTGAAGCGGAATAAGGCGATCGCGGGTGCGTTCGATTTCATGAAAGCCTACGAATTTTTGCCAAAGTCTAGTATCACCTTCGATGGTGACGATATAGCTTACTGTATGGTCGCCATCTTCGGAATGTTGTTGAGGCATGGTGCATGGGTGAAGCGATCGCTTCCATTTTGCCGCGCTAGAACCCTAGCAGGTCGGAGGCTTGCCGCTTTGCCGCCTCCCCCCGGCGATCGTACCGAGCGGTCGTTTGAATGTTGGAGTGCCCCATCAGTTTCCGCACCGTTTCAATGTCCACGCCTGCCCCTAACAGGTCGGTTGCAAAGGTTCGCCTCAAGTCATGGGGTGAACATTCGGCGATGCCAGCTTCTGTAGCGCGTTTCTCCAAAATGGTCAGGATTGCCTGGTCGCTCAGGCGGCGGTGGGTCATGGCTCCATAGCGAGTAATGGGCAGCAATAGCGCAGCGGGTAAGCGTCCGCGCACCTCCAGCCACGCCTCGATAAAGGCGATCGCCCCACTCGGAATATAGACCAGCCGCTCTTTTCTACCCTTACCCCGCACTTTGAGCGAACCATCGGGCAGATAGTCGGCAAGGTCCAGGCTGACAACCTCCGATCGCCGCAGCCCACAGCGCAAAATCACCAGCATTGCCATATCTCGCCGTCCTGCCGCAGATTGATCCGCAAGGCAGACTGCCACGATCGCCTGAATTTCGGCACGGCTCAACGCCCTGCCAGCCGGAAGGGTTTCGTTCTTAATGTTCGCCAGGTCGGTGGCTCGCTGGAATTCTTCTGCACTCATTAACTCTAGTCGCCACGCCTCTTTGAGCACACCGCGCAGAGCTGATAGGTCACGGTTAGCGGTGGCTGGGGCGTAGTTTTCGATCAGCTTGGCACGGATGGCGGCGGTATGTTGATAGCGCAACTGCTGCCACGGAAACTCTAGGGCGCTGAGTTGCTGGCTAGAGGCGATCGCGGCAATCTTTGTCAATGCGCCTGCCTGGGTTCTGCGAGATTTGGCAGAGGGGAGTCGGGCCAGATAGACGGCAGCGGGGTTTTGGTCGAGGGCAACCCCGGTGGTTTGCTCCAGATTTAGGGCTGTTGCCAGAACTAAGCTAGACATAGTTTATTCCGTGGTGTAATTTGAGCCACTCGCTCACGGGCGATCGCCACATACTCAGGGCTGGAATCGCCGCCAATGAAATGCCGCCCTAGCTCCTGACAGGCGATCGCCGTTGTGCCGCTGCCCAGGAATGGGTCAAGGACTAGATCGCCAGGTTTGCTGTAGGTGGCGACAGCCCCTTTGAGCAGGTCTAGGTGGGTGAACAAAACGTTAATAGTCGGAGTTTTTGAAATGCGTTGGGCTTCACGCCAAAACTCTGCCCAATCGATTGCCTTGTCCAATTTCAGGGCGGTAAGGATGCAATCAATAGAGCGATCGGGCAGGGTTCGCATCAGGGTTAGAGCATCGGTGATTTCAATCTGGCAGAGTAGGTCAGGGTTCAAAGTAGGTAATGGCGATCGACGCGCCAGAGTTCCTACTTTGGGGAAGGGTGATTCCCATAATTTGACTCCTGAAGGGGTTTTTTGTCAACATTCTCATAAGTCAGCATTTTTGCGGTTCTAAAGTGTGAAGTTATCATTTGTCCCCGTACTAGCTCTGTTGAGGGTGCTAGATATTCTGGGCATACCTAGATTATCTTCATAGGCGCTCCAGTAAACCAATGCCACCCCCACCCGTAGACAAGTTTCGAGACTTTCAGCAAGCAAGACTCAGCCACCACACCGCCATCGAAAGGCGGCTGCTCAAAGAACTGCTGATTGAGCACAAACCACTGGCGATCGCCTTTGCCCAACGACAGGCGGCAACCTGCCCAGAGGATTTGGAGGATCTGACCCAACTCGCCATGATGGGGCTGGCTAAAGCAATTCAACGCTTTGACCCTGAACTGGGTAACGCCTTTAGCTCTTTTGCCGAGCGCTGGATTCGCGGCGAGATTCTGCACCACGTTCGAGATAACTGGAGTGGGGCAAAAATCCCTCGTCGGCAGGTGGAGAAGCATGGCGAGGTATTGCGAACTCAGCGCAA
>JBGTAZ010000175.1:0-10799 GCA_041749615.1 Leptolyngbyaceae cyanobacterium
AAAAATTAGTGATGTGGATTGATTCGTAGGGTGCGTTGAGCGCAGTCGAAACGCACCATTTCAGTGATGTGCAACTAAAGTCAGCCCCTCATCCCCCAGCCCCTTCTCCCAAGGCGGGAGAAGTGGAGCAAGAGTTTCTCAAAGTCCATCTCCCGCTCTGGGAGAGGGATTTAGGGTGAGGGGTTTGGGATAGTCGCACATCGCGTTCCTTGTGTTTAGGAAAAGGTTGTGTTTAGGAAAACGGAATCACCAAATCGATTAGCTTAATTGCAATAAACGGCGCAATCACACCGCCAACGCCGTAAATCAAGATATTCCGTTGCAGCAGTTGATCGGCAGACAGCGGACGAAACTTCACCCCCTTGAGCGCTAGTGGAATCAGCGCCGGGATAATCAAGGCGTTGTAAATCAGCGCCGAGATAATGGCAGACTCAGGGCTTTTTAGCTGCATGATGTTGAGCGAACCAATGCCAGCCGCCGCAAAGATGGTGGGGATGATGGCAAAGTATTTGGCAATATCGTTGGCGATCGAAAACGTGGTCAGCGCTCCTCGTGTGATCAACAACTGCTTGCCAATCGTCACTAGGTCAATCAGCTTCGTCGGGTCAGAATCCAAATCCACCATATTGGCAGCCTCCTTCGCCGCCTGTGTGCCTGAGTTCATCGCCACCCCCACATTTGCCTGTGCCAACGCAGGAGCATCATTGGTGCCGTCTCCCGTCATCGCAACCAGTTTGCCCTGCGCTTGCTCTGCCCGAATCACCGAGATTTTGTCTTCTGGAGTTGCCTCCGCAATGAAATCATCTACGCCTGCTTCCTGAGCAATCACCGAGGCGGTGATACGGTTGTCGCCAGTCAGCATGATGGTTTTTACACCCATGCGCCGCAGTTGATCAAACCGTTCTCGCAGACCGGGCTTAACGATATCTTTGAGGTAAATCACGCCGTAGATATCGTTGTCTTTACAAACGGCGAGGGGAGTGCCGCCCAACTTAGAAACCCGCTCGTAGGCATCATCGACATCAGCGGGAATTTGTCCGCCGCGTGAACGCACAAATCCCTTAATCGAATCCACGGCACCCTTACGAACTTCGCCGCCATTGGGCAGATTAGTGCCACTCATGCGAGTTCTGGCAGAGAATTCCACACCCTCGGCTTTTTGGGCATCAAAGGTTGTAGTTGCGCCCAGCCGCTCTGCCAACCCCACAATCGATCGCCCTTCTGGGGTTTCATCAAAGACGCTGGCGGCGAGCGAAATCGCGGCAACCTCTTCCAAGGAGTGACCATTCACCGGAATAAATTCGTCTGCCAAGCGATTACCCAAAGTGATGGTTCCAGTTTTATCCAAAACCAAGGTGTTGATATCGCCGCAGGCTTCCACGGCGCGTCCAGATGTGGCAATTACATTAAACTGGGCAACCCGATCCATGCCAGCAATCCCGATCGCGCTTAGCAATCCGCCAATAGTGGTGGGGATTAAGGCAACCAGCAGAGCAATTAAGATCGCGATCGTGGTGGGAGCCTGGACATAATTTGCTAGGGGCGACACCGTTGCCACCACAATCAAAAACACTAGCGTCAACACTGCCAGCAGTACCGTCAGGGCGATTTCGTTCGGGGTCTTGCTGCGTGAAGCTCCTTCGACCAAGGCAATCATGCGATCGATGAAGCCCTGCCCTGGATCGGAAGTCACCCGGATGACCAGTTCATCCGACAAAATCCGGGTGCCGCCCGTCACCGAACTGGCAATATCCGTGCCGGGTTGCTTCAGCACCGGAGCCGACTCGCCCGTGATCGCAGATTCATCCACCGAAGCCATGCCCTGAACGACTTCGCCATCCGCCGGAATCATGTCACCCGCAATGATTTTCACTTGATCGCCCCGCCGTAGTTCGGTCGAGTTAACCTGTTGGATCGAGCCATCGGGCAACAGCTTACGGGCGGCAGTATCCGATCGCGTCGATCGCAGCGAATCTGCCTGGGCTTGACCGCGCCCCTCGGCGATCGCTTCTGCAAAGTTAGCAAAAACGATCGTAAAAAACAAAATTAGCGTAATCAAACCATTCAACAGCCGTTGCTTGCCTGCATCCGGCACCGTGCCGAATAAGTTGGGATCAAGCGTGACCAACACCGTCACAATCGTGCCAACCCAGACCACAAACATGACCGGATTTTTGATAGCGTGGCGCGGATCAAGCTTGACAAACGCTTCGCGAACGGCTCGTTGATATAGCCCAGACATATCCACTTTAGGAGTATGCCTGCGAGACTCACGCGGACCAGAAGGCATGGGAATAGAGTTGGAAGTCATAAGAGGGTGAAAGACAAGTTTTGAATTTTGAGTTTTGAGTTTGAATAACCCGCGATCGCGTAGGGTGCGTTGAGCCTTGCGAAACGCACCAAAACCAGCATCAGCCGCCTCGCGCAAGTTGAAAGGCTTCAGCAATTGGACCCAGCGCCAAGATGGGAAAGAAGGTCAACGCGCCCATGACCACAATTACGCCTGCGGTGACTCCGGTAAACAGGGCAGTGTCGGTTCGCAGGGTTGCTACGGTTCCCGGCACGGGCTGCTTCCGCGACATGCTATCTGCCAAAAGCAGCAGGGCAATAATCGGCACGTACCGCCCAACCAGCAGACTAAAAGAGGCGCTCAAGTTCCACCACAATCCTGTAGGGGCGGGTTGGCTGTCGGCTAAGCCTTCAAAGCCAGAGCCGTTGTTGGCGGCAGCAGAGGCATATTCGTAAATCACCTGGGACAACCCATGAAAACCAGGATTGCTGATGCCTGCCAGTTGGTCGGGGAAGGCGAGGGTAATCGCGCCGGGAATCAAGACGGCGATCGGGTGAACCAGCAGCAGCAGAAAGCTAGACAGCACCACTTCGCGCTTTTCAATCTTGCGTCCCAAAAATTCAGGAGTGCGCCCCACCATCAAACCCGTGGCAAACACCGCCAAAATCAAATAAGTAAATAGATACGCCGTGCCCGTGCCCTGACCGCCCCAAATAATCTGTAGAAATAGATTGGATAATGTGGCAAATCCGCCCGGTGGCATAAAGGAGTCGTGCAGGCTGTTGACCGCACCGCACATGCTTCCGGTCGTCGTCACGGCAAATAGGGCAGACTGCGCCCAGCCAAATCGGACTTCCTTCCCTTCCAAGTTGGGCTGTTGGCTACCGAGCAGCGCATTTACCGCCGGGTTGCCCTGATATTCGCCAATTCCAGCAATGATAATGAACGTCACGTAGATGGCAAAGACCAGCCCATACACCAACCATGCCTGTTTGCGGTTGTTGGCAATTACGCCGTAGGTATAGATAAATGAAGCGGGAATGGCGACCATGCCGACAATCTGAATTAGGTTCGTGGCAGGGTTCGGGTTCTCAAACGGGTGGGCGGAGTTAATGGCAAAAAAGCCGCCGCCATTTTCACCTAATTGTTTGAGGCTTTCAAAGTGTGCAACGGGACCGAGAGCGATCGCCTGACTCACCGCCGGATCTTCTAAGGTGGGCACCACTACCGGACCTGAAAGGGTTTCGGGTACACCCAGCGCGACCAGGGCGATCGCGCCCACAAGCCCAATCGGCAGCAAAATTCGGGTAATCGCGCGGGTTAAATCGACATAAAAGTTGCCTAGCGGTCTACCCGTTAAGCCCCGAATGAAAGCAATCCCCACTGCTAACCCAGTTGCCGCTGAGGTGAAAAACATAAACCCCAACGCGGTAACTTGGCTGAAATAACTAAAAGTTGTTTCGCCAGAGTAATGCTGTTGGTTGGTATTCGTCACGAATGAAATTGTCGTGTGCAACGCCGTATCCCAGGTGGGTGCCCCTAGCTGAGTCGGGTTCAGCGGCAATATGCCTTGCAGCATGAAGATCGCGAAGATCATCACTGCCATTGCCAAATTGCTATACAGGACGGCTCTAGCATACTGCCAGCCCGTCATATCTTCCTGTTGCTGCACTCCGCTGAGCTTAAAAATCATCCGCTCGATCTGTGCCACCACTGGGTCAAGCCAGGTTTTTTGGGCTAAGAAAACGCGCGCCATGTATCCTCCCAAGAGGGGAGTAATCAAAACCACTAGCGCAATAGTTAATGCAATTTGTATCCAGCCTTGCAACATGATCTACTATCAATCCTTGATGCGTGATGCGCGATCGCTTCTGGTTTTAATCTTGCAATATCACCCCATCCACAAACTATTAGTCAAATGATATAAGTTGTGTTCAAAGTTTAATAGTTAGCGTTTAGAGTGCGTTTAGATTTCTATATCAAACTGCCTAAATATGTTAGGGAGTGCGGCGTTATGATACCCTCTAAATCGCGTTCAACCTATGGCTTTATTAGCGGATTGTTTGCGATCGCGCTGATTTTGGAATACAGTACGCCGCCCGAATATGTGATTGGCTACTTGTATATTGGCGCGATCTTGTTGGCAAATGCCCGGTTAAGTCGATCCACAACATTTTGGGTCACGGCGATCGCCGTAATTTTAACCCTGTCTAACATTTGAATTCCCCAAGGACAACTTGCCGAGTTTCCAATTTTGGCGAATCGCTTAATTGCAGTGCTGGCGCTGATCGTGACCGGATTGTTGGGCGATCGCCTGCGCCGGAGTGAAGACGCGATCGCCCAGCAAAAAGCCAAACTGCACGCCCAAGAGCAATTAGCTCAAGTGCGGGAAGATTTTGCGTCTACGCTGACTCACGACTTAAAAACGCCGTTACTAGGGGCAATCGAAACGCTCAACGCCTTTCAGCAAGAGCGCTTTGGCAAAGTGCTTTCCACTCAGCAAAAAGTGTTGGCAACCCTGAAACGTAGCCAGCAAACCAGCCTGCAACTGGTAGAAACGCTGCTCGATGTTTATCGCAACGATACCGAAGGCTTAGCGCTCCAGCTTGAACCCGTGGATCTAGCAACCTTAACCGAAGAGTCGGCAAGTACGCTGACCGATCTGGCGACTGCCCGCCGAGTGCATTTATCCGTCAACTATGGCGAATCCGATTTTCGCCGATCGCTGTGGGTGAATGGCGATGCGCTTCAGCTTCAGCGCGTCCTCTCCAACCTGTTGATTAATGCCATTAACCACTCGCGCCGGGGCGATCGCGTGGAGGTCATGCTGGAGTCGCAAGCCTCCTATCAAGTTGTGAAAGTGCTAGATACGGGCGCAGGACTGAAACCTACAGAGTTTTCTCATCTATTTGAGCGGTTTTTTCAAGGACAGAGCGATCGCCCCACCATCAAAGGCTCTGGATTAGGACTTTACCTATCCCGCCAAATTATCGAAGCTCATGGCGGTACAATCTGGGCAGAGAACCGATTTTCCCATAGCAGCGCGATCGGCAAAGATCGACCAGAAATCATTGCTGGTGCCATCTTCGCCTTTAAACTGCCCGTTTATCCTCATCCGCTGGTTTAAGTTGGTTTAATATGTCGCCTGTCCGAATTTTGCTGGTCGAAGACGATGAATTGTTTCGCTTGGGGTTGCGAGTCCGCCTCCAGCAAGAGCCAGATCTAGAAATTGTGGCAGAGGCAGAAGACGGCGAAACGGCAGTGGAACTCGCCGGTCAGCAGCCGCTTGATGTCGTGTTGTTGGATGTGGGTTTGCCCGGAATCGGTGGGCTAGAAGCCTGTCGGCAGATCAAGCAGCAACAATCAAATTTGCCGATTTTGGTACTGACATCCCATTCGCAAACGGCGTTGATCACCCGCCTAATTGAAGCCGGGGCGCAGGGCTATTGCTTGAAAGGCATTGCGGCAGAAACCTTAGTACTGGCGTTGCGATCGATCGCGGCAGGGGCATCCTGGTGGGATCAAACGGCAACCAAAGAAATTCGGTCGGCATTGGAGAAGCCCATGACAAAGGTGGGGGTTAATCCCCCAGCCGCATTGCTCAATCCCTTGACCCACCGCGAACAAGAGATCTTGGAACTGCTAGCAGCCGGGAAAACCAATCAAGAAATTGCCGATATGCTCTACATTGCTCCCGGCACCGTGCGAGTCCATGTTCACGCGATTTTGCATAAACTGGAAGTGCGCGATCGCACCCAGGCAGTAATTGTGGCAATGCAACAGCACCTCATCTCCCTCAATCACGGGTGAGGCGGCTTCAGCACTCAAAACGACATCAGTTGAGTAGTTGATGTTCTTCGACCCTTTACTCCGAACTCCGAACCCTTTACTCCGAACCCTTTACTCCGAACCCTCACCCCTAAGAGCGATTACGGCGAAAGAACCAGCCAAATCGCTTTTTTTCACGGGTTTCTTGAGTTTGTCTGGCTCGCCTTACGCCCATGCCATATCGCCTAGGACGAGTCTGAGCCACCGTAATTGCAGCGCCCTCTTCGGTCTGCAAGGGCTGGGCAAATTCGTCTGTTACGTAATCTTCCGTGGCATTCCACCACGATGCAATAAAACCACCACAGCCCCCCGCGATCGCCCCCAAGCAAATGCTCAAAAACTGCGAATATCCTAAGAAATAAAAACTCAGCAGCGCAATGATAAACAGCCGTGCGCCTGTCGTTATTCTTGCAGAAGAGTCTGGTTGAGATGCCATGAAAACAAGGAATAGGGATTCAGAAGAAACTCAAAACTTAAAACTCAAAACTTAAAACTCAAAACTTAGAACTTTGCGCCTCTAGCCTTCGCTGACGAATGGGGTGTTCCAATATTTCCAGTTTTCTTTGTTGAAGGGCGATCGCCACTGATGGATCAGCGCGGATTCGAGTTTTTGGCGATCGCGGGTATGGGTCGGCGCATCTGACCAAAAGCTAATATTCACAGTCACAGGCAAACTATGGGGGCGATGAGCCGCAACGTAGTTGAGAATGTAGCGCTTACAGTCATGTTCGCCTTTCCAGCGCACTCCCGACTTCACGGTTTCTCCCACATAAAGCACCAGTGGCAACTCGCAATCCATCACAAAGTAGAGTGCTGAAACTCCGTCGTCGTCGCCTTTCCACCGCCAAAACTCTGTATTCTGCCGTGGCAATTTGAATGGATCAATCCTTTCTGCCAGAGTTTCTGCGGTAGGCGGCAGGGCAAACAAACTGCCTTGGGGCGACGATGGATTCACCGTAACTTGCTGCTGGTGTTGAAAAACTCGCTGTTTCCACGACTGCAACGCGCCAATACTGATCGGCAGCGGCTCCACGGGCGGCACCTGATAGCCACCCGGCACGTCTGCCACCGAAAATAAAGAGGTTTGCTGCCCGGTTGTATACTTCGTCAAATTCAAACCCTACCCACTTTGACCTGAGCAAAGATAACATGATCCGATTGAATGAATGCAGGAATCTCGTAAAGGCGAGAGCGCGGATTAACTGAGAGAGCACCCTCAGTTAAGTTTCTAATCGCTACACTGACAACGAGGTCTGTAAAACTGAAATCGGCATGATCAACTACGTTACAAATGTCATATCTAGAATAGGCGCTCGTTTCTGCTGGATGTTGACTCGCCGATCGCAGCGACTCTGTATGGGGTTTGGCGCGATCGCGATTATTTTCAGCGCGATCGTCGGCTTGCCTGATTTAGCCTGGGCGCAACCCTCTCAGCCTGAAAACGCCCAAGCTCAACTGATTAGCGAAGTCAAAACGATTCAGGCAGGTGAACCGTTTTGGGTAGCATTGCAGCTTAAACTGCGTCCAGAATGGCACGTCTACTGGAAAAATCCGGGTGACTCTGGTAGCGCCCCCTCAATTCAATGGACTTTGCCCCAAGGCTTCCAAGCCGGAGACCTGGTGTTTCCCTACCCAAAGCGGATTCCAATCGATCCATTGATGAACTTTGGCTACGAAGATGAAGTGTATCTGCTGACGGAGATCACCCCAACGGCACAACTAGCAGGCAACTCCACAACTTTACGCGCTCAGGCAGAGGTGTTGGTTTGCAAGTTGGAGTGCATTCCTGAGCAAAAAACGTTGACGCTGACCGTCCCGATCGCCGCCACGGTTCCCATCAAAGACCCAGCGTGGACTGATGCCTTGACGCGAACTCGTCAAGCCCATCCGCAGCCGTCACCCTGGGCAACTTCCTTTGCAGTGGATGATAAAGACTTGACCCTGTTTGTGAATGCGCCCGGTCTAGCCGCAGGGCAATTGAAACAGGTCGAGTTTTTTCCAAACAAAGATGGCATGATTCAAAACGCGGCTCCGCAACGGTTGACTGTAGATCAGGAGCGGATCACGCTACAAATTGAGCGCGGCTATCAGGAAAAGCCGGATTTACTAGAAGGCGTGCTGGTGATTCAGGAAGCCAGCGGCGACAAGACAAATACTCAAGCGTTTGCAATTCAGGCGACTCAGTCTGCGAATGCGGCAACATCCTCAGCTAGCACTGAAGTGGCGAACTTCCCGATTTGGCAGGCGCTCTTATTGGCGTTAGCGGGTGGCGTGGTGTTAAATCTGATGCCCTGCGTGTTTCCGGTGTTGTCGCTGAAGGTGCTGACGATCGCCCAACAATCGCAGCACAATCCCCGACAGGCGAGACTCAGCGGGTTTGCATTCACCGCTGGAGTCCTCGCCAGTTTTGCGCTGGTGGCTGGGGCATTGCTGATCTTGCGATCTCTGGGGCAACAGATTGGCTGGGGTTTTCAGCTTCAGTCGCCTGTGTTTGTGCTACTAATGGCGTATGTGCTGTTTGCGGTGGGGCTGAGTTTGTCCGGCGTGTTCACTGTGGGAGCCTCGATCATGGGGTTGGGTCACAGCCTCACGGCAAAACCGGGCTATGGCGGCGAGTTTTTCACGGGCGTGTTGGCGACAATCATGGCAACCCCCTGTACGGCTCCCTTTATGGCAACGGCGGTGAGTGTGGCACTAGTGCAACCTGCACCCGTGGCGATCGCGATTCTGCTGACCTTGGGCTTGGGCTTAGCATTGCCTTACCTGATTATCAGTCTTACCCCAGCCCTCCGCCGTTTTTTGCCAAAACCCGGAGCCTGGATGGAAACCTTGCAGCAGGTGTTGGCGTTTCCCATGTATGGAGCCGCCGCCTGGTTAGTTTGGGTGTTGACTTTGCAGGCAGGCACGAATGGACTGGCGATCGCCTTAGTTGGCATCATTTTGATCGGGTTCGCGGCTTGGTTGCATCAAAAAACGCAACTATCCAAAACCATTTGGCGACGAATGGGGTTAGTCGGCTCACTAGCAGCGATCGCGATCGTCCTAACTCTGACACCGCTGGTCAACACTGCGACTCCATCCTCATCTACCCAAGCCAATAGCGCCAATAATTCAGCCTGGACAGCTTACACGCCTAGCCATCTCGACACGTTGCGTCAATCGAAGCAGCCTGTGTTCATTAACTACACTGCCGCCTGGTGCATTACCTGCCTGGTAAATGAACGAGTTGCCCTCAGTCAGCCAGAGGTACTCGCCGCCTTTCAGCAAAAAGGAGTGGCGTTAGTCAAAGCGGACTGGACAAACCGCAACGCAGACATCACTCAATCCCTCAGCAAATTTGGGCGTAGTGGCGTACCGCTCTATGTCCTTTATCCCGCTGGATTAGATCAAGGGGAACCCGTCATCTTGCCGCAGGTGCTCACACCAAACCTCGTGCGCGATGCCATTGCCAATGTTTCTGTGTCATCATAACCAGTGTGAAATTTACCTGTGCTACGCCCGATTCCAGTTGTTATCTTCGATTTCGCTCCACATCACTGAGTTAACCAGGAAATAACCATGAAATTAAGTCGTTCACAAATCCAAACCCAGGTTTTAAGAGTTGCGTTGGTGGGGGCTGTTGTGGGTGGGTTGGCAGGAGCCAGTGCCGCGATCAGCGCTGCTAAAAATCAATTCACCCCACAATCTGAATCTAGTTCTACTCGTCTACCCGTGCAAATTGCCGCAGCGCCCATGCGAGTCGGGCAACCTGCACCCAACTTTACGGCAACCGATAGTAACGGCAAATCCCATCAGTTAAGCAACTTTAAGGGCAAAACAGTAGTAATGGAATGGACGAATCATCAATGTCCGTTTGTTCGCAAGCACTACGAGTCGAGCAACATGCAAAAGCTGCAAAAGCAAGCAACCGGAAAAGGCGTGGTGTGGCTGTCAGTGGTGTCTTCGGCTCCAGGCAACCAGGGATTTGTGGATGGCAGAAAAGCCAACGACTTGAGCAAGAGCCGTAGTGCCGCTCCAACGGCGGTGTTGATTGATGCAGATGGCAAACTGGGGCGGCTTTACAGCGCCCGGACAACGCCTCACATGTTCGTGATTGCACCGAATGGAACGCTGGCTTACATGGGCGCGATCGATAGCAACTCTTCCAGCAATCCTGCTGATGTGAAAACTGCAAAAAACTACGTCACCTCGGCACTAGATGCAGTGCTGAAGGGGCAAAAAGTTGATCCAGCCGTAACTCAGCCCTATGGTTGCTCAGTCAAGTACAAAGGCTAGAAATGAATAGAGTGAGGGCGATCGCGCTTGCTTCTACTGTCACATTCATGGTGCTAACAATCCAGGTAATCATGAGTGCAACTGCGATCGCCCAAGCTAGCAACCGTGAGGCAACCTGGAAACTCCTACAACAAGGAAAACCAGGCTATGTCGTATTGATGCGCCACGCCGAAGCACCGGGAACAGGCGATCCTGCTAACTTTCAGGTAGGCGATTGCTCAACCCAGCGCAATCTATCAGCCGCAGGGCGATCTCAAGCCACAAAAATTGGTCGAGCATTCCGCGATCGCGCAATTTCAATTGACAAAATTCTTTCAAGCCAGTGGTGCCGCTGTCTCGATACTGCCCGATTGCTAAACTTAGGAATAGTAGAACCTTTCCCCGCGCTCAATTCATTTTTTCAAAG
>JBGTAZ010000176.1:0-12126 GCA_041749615.1 Leptolyngbyaceae cyanobacterium
GAGGCACATCATCCCCGTTTTTATTTGACTATTTTTATGGGTCTAGCCACTTATCAAAGGAATCGTGCATTGAATCCGGGTTTGATTCAGTGACAAGGAATCTTGTGGAGAAAGAACCTCCAAGTTTCCGCCCATAGACACCAATAGTTTTTGAGTTAACAAGCGGATAAAGCTAAGCGAGGGAAATGGCGTATTTGCCTGCTGGACGATCGCAGCTTTCTCCGTTGCATTTTCCAACACTGCCTCCAATGGCGCGATCGCAGGCGGAAAGAATTCCAACGGTTGATTCCACCTATTCGCGGATAGCGGCTGGTCAATCCAAAGCTGAATCGAGGTTGAATCCACTGCGCCGAGCAACACGGTAATGCTGCCATCCACCAAATGTGCGATCGCACTATCCACCAAATGGATCAACACTTGCTGCAATCGACGGGGATCAGCCATCACATAAAGCGCTTCATTCACCGCCGGAATATGCAACTGTAAGTTGCAATTTTGCGCTTGTAAATGGGTTGCGGTATATAGGTTGAGCAACAGCATGTTGACTTGCACCGGTTGAAGCGCGAGTGTGCTGAAACCATGTTCCACTTTGGAAACATCGATTACGTCATCCAGCACTTTCACCATGCGTAATGCCGCCTCATTTGCCTGCGTAATAAAATCTCGTTCTTCTTCCGGGCTATCGCACAAACCCGCCAAAATCAACTGTTGCATCCCAATCAACCCGCTCATGGGCGATCGCAGCTCATGGGATGTGCGTGCCAAAAAACTTCCCTTCAAACGGCTCATCTCTGCCGCCATGTGATATGCCAGTTGCAGTGATTGCAACGACTGAGTTTCCGCTTGAGTTGGAGAAGGCTGACTCAGGTTGGGGGCTGTTGCGGCTGAGTGAGACGGCGATGATGCAACCGGGCGGCGGATTTGCCAGCCCACTATCAACCCGCCCACAATCCCAATGATTAGCCATCCTAGATTCATCAAATTTTTCTCGCGTTACGACCCGATCTGGCAGGGGATAGGTGAGCAGTATGAAAGAGCTTGCAGTGTCTCTGCCTATGTCCTAATCTTTGTAGCTACTGCTATGCAAGTCAATAGCTCCCTGTCGCAAAATCTCCCATCCAGACCCATGCCAGCGAATCACAGTGGATGGAATGCCCAAAGATGGAATGCCCGAAACACTCGGCGGCGGCTGGATTCCTGCAATCTGCTGAATCTCATCCGGTGCCAGGGTTAATACGGTGGGAAATTGGGCTTCGATGTCGCTCATGGTTTGCAGTGGGGGCTGTCCAGAAAGATTGGCGCTCGTGGTGGCAAGGACACCGGTTTGAGTCAGAATTGCTTGGGCGATCGCATGATTGGGCACCCGTACCCCAATCGTTGTGAGGTCATGGGAACTCATGATAGAGGGCACGCGATCGCTAGCAGGTAGCACCAACGTCAACGCCCCCGGAAGATACTGATTAGCAACTAATTGCCATTGATGGCGCTCTGCCTCAGTTCCGCTCACATAATCCCAAAGATCCGTCACCGTCGCCGCCATTAAAATGAGTGGCTTGTCCAAACTGCGTTGTTTTGCAGCAAAAATTAGCGCTGCTTGATCAGGGCGAGTCGCCAAAGCAGGCACCGTATCCGTGGGGAAACTGACTAAATGCGAACCAGCGGCAACTTTGGTCGTCAATTCATCGAAAGAAACTTGGGGCATGGGAATGAATCAGTTTTGTTTTAAGATGTCATACTCTCAATGTTTTCTCCCAAACAAATATTTAGCAGGCTTCTCTTTAAGATTGTCGTGGCTTTGGGCACCGATTATAGTGAACCTATGCTAAAAATCCGGATTAGATCCTACCGACCCATTTCATAAATTATTCAACTGTGTTCCGACACTCTGAACTCAAGCGAGTACCGTCCATAGCCGATTTAACTCGATTTAGCTAATGTCGCTTTAAGCAAACTTATTGAGTTTTCTTTGTGGGTGAAACACAGTATGGAATCAATTTTGCAACGTGAAAAGCTGTGAGAATTGAGAATATAGAAAACTTTGCTGGAAAGGATAGAGGGCTGGGTCATATCCCCAACCTTCGCCAGTATTGCCGTGATGGCGCTGCATTTGATGAATTGCAGCAAATACTTTTATCGGTGGAGGCAGAACGTTGCCACCTTCAGGCACATTTGAAAACGGTTCAGCAAACGCAATTTGATCAGCTTCGCTTTCAAGCCTCCTTACTCAAGCAAGTTTGCAACGCGATTATTGCCACCGATTTGCAAGGCTGCATTATCCATTGGAATTTTTATGCTGAAAAGCTTTATCAATGGCAGTCAGCAGAGGTGATGGGAAAAGAGATTCTTGCTGTCCTGAAGCCCATGCAAGATCAGGTAAAGGGACAAGCGATCGCCCGTCAAATGGTCAGTCAGGTGTTTGAGTCAGAATTATGGGAAGGGGAGTTAATTCTTCACCGCAAAGATGGCTCGCAGTTTTGGGCTGAGGTGAAAAATACGGTGCTGCGAGACGATCGCGATCGCCCGATTGGCTTTGTCGGGATTTCGGTCGATATCACGGAGCGCAAGCAAGCCCAAGCAGAGCTTGCCCATCAAGCTGCGATTTTGCAATCTCAAGCGAAATATCGCAGTATTTTTGAAAATGCCACTGAAGGAATTTTTCAAACTTCCACCGATGGACATTACCTCAGCGCCAATCATGCCCTTGCCAATCTTTACGGGTATGCATCCCCAGAAGCATTGATTGCTCATTTGACAGCGATCGATCAGCAATTGTATGTTGATCCAGATCGACGGGTTGCCTTTATGGAGATCATGCAGCAAAAAGGCTCGGTTTCTGAGTTTGAGTCACAGGTCTATCGCCGCGATTCCCGTAGCGATGATTTCACGAATCGCAGCATTATTTGGATCTCAGAAAATGCTCACTGTGTCTATGGTGAAACCGGAGACCTGCTTTATTACGAAGGAACCGTTTCTGACATTACTCAGCGCAAACAGGCAGAGCAGCAATTGCAGCAGCAAGCCGATCGCGATCAGTTGCTAGGGGCGATCGCGCTCCGAATTCGCCAATCCTTGAATCTAGAAGAAATTTTGCAGTGCACCGTCGATGAAATTCGGCAGTTTTTGCACACCGATCGCGTCTTGGTATATCGCTTTGATGCCCAGCATGGGGTTTTGGTCGCCGCTTCAGTCGCCCCCGAATGGACACTCAACACCACCCACGACGCGCATCAAATCTGGTATCGAAATGACAATGCCCGTTATGAACATGGGCAAACCTATGTTGCGAACGACATGACCCAGCAGCATTTGCCCCCAGACTATTTGGCTTTCATGCAGCAGATTCAGGTGAAAGCCAAGCTAGTTGTTCCCCTGTCTGGGGGTGACGAGCTTTGGGGTGTTTTAGCCGTGCATCACTGTGGTGCGGTTCGCCAGTGGCAAGCCTTTGAAATCGATTTGGTACAAAAACTAGCGGTGCAAGTGGCGATCGCCATTCAGCAGTCCCAACTCTTTAGCCAATTGCAGCACCAAGCACAACGAGAACAATTGCTGAACCAGTTGGGGCAAGCAGTCAACTCTAGCCTAGATCCGGAACATATTTTGCAAGAAATTGTGGATCGAACGGGCGAAAGCTTTGGGGTCGATCGCGTCTTAATGTTTACCATTCACGACGAGATTAAAGTCCGCAATGAATGGCTTGCCAACTCAACCATTCCCTCCTTGATCAACCAGACATTTTCGACTTCAGACTGGACTGACTTGGCAGACCCCAACTCAGATTTTAATCAAGGTCGCGCGTTCCACGTCTTCGATATGGCTCAATTGACGATCACACCGGGGCGAGAAGTTCAGATCAACGACGGTCAAACCCTGTCGGTATTGTGTGCGCCAATCTTCATTCATGAAAAACTGTTTGGGGCGCTCAGTTTGCACACCACAACTTGCTATCGCACCTTTACCCTGGAGGAAGTGCAGTTTTTGCAACGCATTGCCGACCACACCGCGATCGCCCTCTACAACGCCCAAAGCTATGAATATCTAGAGCAACTCGTTCAACAGCGCACTCAAGAGTTAGAACAAGAAAAACGGGTCTCCGAAGCGGCAAATCGCGCTAAAACCGAATTTTTGGCAACCATGAGCCACGAACTCCGCACCCCACTCAACGCTGTTTTGGGCTTATCTCAAATTTTGCAGCGAGAGATCTTTGGCACCCTCAGCGCCAAACAGCTTGAATACATTAACCACATTCACAGTAGCGGCGAACATTTGTTGATGTTGATCAATGACATTCTAGATTTGGCAAAAGTCGAAGCCGGACGAGAAACCCTGATGCCCACTGTCGTAGCGGCTCATGACCTCTGTGACTATTGCCTCACGATGGTGCGAGAGCAGGCAACCCTACAAGGCTTGGAATTAAGTAGCCGATTGGATGATGACGCTAAATTTTGCACTGCCGATGAACGACGACTCAAGCAAATGCTGCTCAATCTCCTATCCAACGCGGTTAAGTTCACGCCCTCTGGCACCGTTTCTCTGATGGTGCGGAAACAGCCCCAGGGCATTGCATTTATCATTGCCGATACTGGCATTGGCATTCCTGCCGACAAGCTCAATCTCCTGTTTCAGCCTTTTAGCCAACTCGATGGTCAACTCACCCGACGCTACGCGGGAACGGGTCTAGGGCTGGCACTCACTCGCAAGTTAGCACGGCTGCATGGCGGCGATATAACGGTCTCATCGGTGCTGGGCAGCGGCAGTGAATTTACATTGTTTTTGCCAGATGTGCCGATGCAACCCTCTCTGAGATCGCAGCCTCTTTGCCCCAATCCCCAAAGTTATCATGCTCAACAATCCACTAAAAAGATTTTGCTGGTTGAGAATGATCTGGTTAGCGCAACATTGCTGAAAGATTACCTGAAAGCGATCGGCTATCAGGTGGAAGCGCTTTGCGAGGGTGAAGAGTTCTTGCCGCAAGTGCGATCCTCTAGCCCTAATTTGATCTTAATGGATGTGCAGTTGTCTCAAACGCTCTCCGGGCTAGACTTGCTGAAACAGGTACGGAATCAACCCGATTTACAGCATCTTCCGGTTGTTCTTGTGACCGCAATGGCAATGGCTGGCGATCGCGAAAACTTCTTGGCGCAAGGTGCCACCGACTACCTCAGCAAACCTCTCGATATAGTGAAGCTTGAATTGATGTTGATCAAGTACTTGTAATGTTTAAGTAACTTCTGGTGCACTTCAGAATTAACTACGAGAATATTAATGATTTCTATCTAATTGCAACGCTATTAAGACATAAGTTGTGTGCATCCAAATTGGCTTGAGAGGTAAACATTGATCCAGCCTAAGAGGGATGAATCCCTTGATAGCAGTTGTTAGAGTTGGTTTATGAAAAGTTCGTTAGACGACCACACAACTAGGAGCGACGACTATGCCACTTCATAAGATTAAAGATTTTGATCCAGACTACCGCACTCATTTCGACGACCAAGATATTATTGGCTATGACTTGTATGCCGGGAAAGATAAGATTGGTTCAGTTGATGACTTATTAGTGGATGACACAGGCAAAATTCGCTATTTAATCATCAACACTGGCACCTGGATTTTGGGTAAGAAAGTATTGCTGCCCATTGGGCGTTCTCGGATTGACTACAAAGCACATCGGATCAGTGCTGAGGGTCTAACCCGTGCTCAAGCCGAAGCCTTACCTCAATATGACGGCAATATGCCTGTGGATTATGAGCATGAAGAGCAAGTTCGTAATGTTTATCGTCCGATGAATGCGGGAACTACCGCCCTTGAAAATTCTGCTCCCTTAGAGAATGACATGGCTGCTGTGGGCTACGATCGCGATACTTATAGCTATGATCGCGACTCGTCTTTGTACAACTTGGATGATACCAATCATCAAAGCCTGAAGCTGTATGAAGAACGGTTGATTGCAAACAAAACCCGCGCAAAAACAGGTGAAGTTGCAGTTGGCAAGCGGGTAGAAACCGAATCTGCCAAAGTTTCTGTACCCATTGAAAAAGAGCGTGTAGTTATTGAGCGCACTGCGGGTGCTAGCAAAGCCGTTACTCCTGGAGACATGGCGTTTCAAGACGGTGAAGTGGCGCGGGTAGAAGTTTACGAAGAAACCCCTGACATTCGTAAGGAAGCCTTCGTTCGCGAAGAAGTTAACATCAGAAAAGAAGTCGATCGCGATGTAGTGAATGCTGAAGAGACACTACGCCGGGAAGAGCTAAATGTCGATACACAAGGAACTCCAGTGGTCGATCAAGGCGTAGACTCTCGCCGCAACTCTGAGCGTGTTTAGGTGTTGCTATTGGTAACACCCTAAAAAACTCAGGCTTAATGTAATCCAGGTAAAGCGACACATCGCTTTACCTGGATATTGTTAATAAAAATCAGGAATTGATAACTGTAGAGATTCTATCTTTACAGTTATCAATTCCTAAAATTATTGGAGAACTAATAAAGTGTTAAAACGAGAAAAATCGGATGCTAAACCATCCAAACAAGATGAAAAAATAGCGGTTAACCAGGCTTCCCAAGCGCGTGATCTGGCGTGTTATCAACCCGGAGGAAGTAAATTTTTAGGACCTTTAGAAAATTCCGCCCCTTTGGAAGCTCCTAGGTTTATTTATCAATCGCCCCCAACTTTATCTAATTCCGCAGTAAATGATTCTGCTCGACTAAAATCTCAGCCTACTAATTTAGCGCCATTGACAATTGAATCTCATGGATCTAGCGCTCAAACCAATTCAGACTTGGTTTCTAGTTCATCCGATTCAGCGCCAAGCCAAACAATGGAACCCTCAGATGTAAACAGATTGCCAATGTTTGAAGAAACAGTTTCCTTATTAGAAGAACGCTTGGTAATTGATAGCCATAAGCGCAAGATTGGAGAGGTGATTGTTCGTAAGGAAATCGAGACTCGTATCATTGAAGTCCCAATTCGCCGTGAAAAATTGATAGTAGAGCAAGTTAGCCCCACCTTTAAACAGCTAGCAGTGGTGGATTTAGGTCAGATTCATGAGACTGAATTTGATCGAGTTGCCTTTAATCAACCACCAGCTTTTGATCCATCTGCGTATAAGTTTGATGATACTCATGCGGCGATTCAATTTTTGGAAGCGATCGCGTCTGAATCATCTAGCTCTCAACAAACGGTACACATTAGCATTATGTTAAAAGACATTGACTAGCCTTTTGCTCCTAGCTCTCATTGCATAACCTGCGAACCAGCTAGTCGTTTCAGGGAAAGCTGCGATCGCTCACATAATCTTTCACATCCATTGACAACCTGTAACTGCCACAACTCGGAAACGAAGCCGTATAACAACCAAGTTCAGCAGCGCATAGTGACCTATGATTCCTGACAATCACCCTTACTCCGTCGCTGCAACGAGTTGTTGGGCTGCTCTGACCAACAGCTTCGGAATGTCAATGATTTGAAAACCATAGAAGAATTTCTATGCAAACAAGAACTTTTTTCTTTGTTACTCAATAAGTACTGTTGCACACAGTAGCGTACAGTTGAAAAATTCAAATAATTTAACTACTACGATTTAGTTTTTCAGAACTTGAAGTCGCTCAGCAATCATTCTCGGCAGTCTGTTGTTGAGACCTGTTTGAGTGCGCGATCGCAGATGCTAGATTCCATTTTCCAGCTAATTTTTATCTGTAGCCTATCCCTTCTATGAAATGGGTCGCTTCCAGATAGTTTGATCTACCGCTCATTTAGTTCATTTATTGCAATATTCCTCATCAGAGGAGACATAAGGAGGCATTCGTGGATTTTTTCTCCCTTTTTGTAAAGGACTTCGTGCAACAATTGCAGTCCCCAACACTCGCCTTTTTGATTGGTGGGATGGTGATTGCGGCTCTCGGGAGCGAATTGGTGATTCCAGAGTCGATTTGTACGATCATCGTCTTCATGCTGCTCACCAAAATCGGTCTGACCGGTGGAATTGCCATCCGTAATTCCAGCCTGGCGGACATGGTGTTACCCATGATCTGTGCTGTAGTCGTGGGGATTCTTGTTGTCTTCATCGCGCGCTATACCTTGGCTAAGCTGCCAAAGGTCAAAGTCGTCGATGCGATCGCGACTGGGGGGTTGTTTGGAGCCGTGAGTGGCTCCACTATGGCTGCTGGTCTGACAGTCCTGGAAGAACAAAAAATTTCATACGAGGCATGGGCTGGCGCACTCTATCCCTTCATGGATATCCCAGCGCTCGTAACTGCGATTGTTGTGGCTAACATTTATCTCAACAACAAGAAGCGCAAAGGAGCCGCCCTCTCTGGTATGCAGGAGTCTTTCAGCGAGCAGAAGGGAGAGGCGAATAATCGGGTCAAGATTTGGCCGATCATCCAGGAAAGCCTTCGAGGTCCTGCCTTATCGGCAATGTTGTTAGGTCTTGCTCTTGGCATATTCACCCAGCCGGAAAGTGTCTATAAAAGCTTCTACGATCCCCTCTTTCGCGGCTTGCTTTCGATTTTGATGCTGGTCATGGGCATGGAGGCTTGGTCAAGGCTTGGTGAACTGCGTAAGGTAGCCCAGTGGTACGTTGTGTATAGCGTGGTAGCACCGTTTATTCATGGTCTGATCGCCTTCGGTCTCGGCATGATTGCCCACTACACCATGAACTTCAGCATGGGCGGCGTTGTGATTCTGGCTGTCATTGCCGCCTCTAGTTCAGACATTTCAGGTCCGCCCACGTTGCGAGCTGGCATCCCGTCAGCGAATCCTTCCGCCTATATCGGTGCCTCCACAGCCGTCGGTACGCCCATTGCGATCGGTGTGTGTATCCCGTTCTTCGTCGGTCTCGCCCAAGCGATCGGTGGTGTTTAAGCCCAAAGGAGTCGCAGTTTGTCGGCGCTCCCTGAAGTAGCCAGACTGATCCAGACTGATATTAACCTAATGTAAATCATTTAAGGAGGTAAGCACCATGTCCAAGCGTGCCAACAAGCTCGTCATTGTCACGGAAAAGATTCTGATGAAAAAAGTCGCCCATATTATTGATGAATGCGGGGCAACTGGTTATACGGTGGTAGATACTGGCGGTAAAGGCAGTCGCAACGTGCGCTCTACGGGTAAACCCAACACTTCCGACACTGATTCGAATGTCAAGTTCGAGATACTCACCGAAACTCGGGAGATGGCCGAGGCTATTGCCGATAAGGTCGCAGTTACGTTTTTCATCGACTTTGCGGGCATTATCTATATCTGTGAAGCAGAGGTTCTGTACGGGAGACATTTCTGTGGTCCAGACGGCTGTTGAATCGAGACAACTTTTGATTCAAGATACTCTCAACATCCATTCGCCCCCGTCACTCATTGACAACTAGGCTTATCCCGATCCAGGCAACCGCGTCCAAGCATGACAGCCTTTGATTCAAGCGGTTGCTTTTTTCATAACTGTCCGCAGTTTTATGACTTCCTCAAACCCTTAACCTTCATCGTTTTAAACTCATGATTTTGTCCACTATTCTGCCTTCTTTCAGTGGGGGGATAGCCGCTCTCATGGCTCCGACACCATTCCTGGCGACTACTGTTGCGGAGGATTCACCCATAATTCTGTCTGGCGTATTGCTGACGCTGGTGGTGATTTATCTATCCAGCAAGTTTGGTGCAGAGGTCGCTCGGCGATTGGATTTTCCGCCCGTCCTGGGGGAATTAGTCGCTGGTGTGATTGTCGGCGTTTCGGCGTTGCACCTGGTGATCTTTCCCGAAGGGGGGCTGTCTGCTTCGGACTCGGTGATTATGACAGTGCTGCAAGGGTTAAATCAATTGACCCCGGATACCATGACTCGGATCTTTGAGTCGCAAAGTGAAGTAATTTCGGTTCTAGCTGAAATTGGCGTAATTATTCTGCTGTTTGAAATTGGACTGGAATCCGATCTGCGGCAACTAAAGGAAGTGGGAATTCAAGCCACGGTGGTCGCCTGTGTCGGAGTCGCGGCACCTTTTGCGGCGGGTACGGCAGGGTTGATGATGCTCTTTCATGTGGCGGCAATTCCAGCGATTTTTGCGGGAGCGGCGTTAACGGCAACGAGTATCGGCATTACCTCTAAAGTGTTGTCGGAGTTAGGTCAACTCAAATCCAAAGAAGGGCAAATCATTGTTGGCGCGGCGGTGATTGATGATGTCCTCGGCATTATTGTCCTGGCTGTAGTTGCCAGCTTAGCCAAAACCGGTGAGATTGATGTTGCCAATGTCATTTACTTGATTGTCAGCGCTACGGCATTTTTGGTTGGATCAATTTTGTTGGGGGGGATCTTTAACAAAAGTTTTGTGGCGATCGTAGATCAGCTTAAAACCCGTGGAAATATTGTGATTCCGGCATTCAGCTTTGCTTTCTTTATGGCATTTTTAGGGAACGCCATTCACCTCGAAGCGATTTTGGGTGCCTTTGCAGCGGGTTTGGTGCTGGATGAAACCGATGCCCGGAACGAGTTAGATGAATTAATCAAACCGATCGCCGATTTGCTGGTACCTATCTTCTTTGTGACGGTGGGAGCGCGTGCCGACCTCGGTGTTTTGAACCCAGCGGTTCCGGAGAATCGGGAGGGACTATTGATTGCTGTCTTTTTGGTGGCGGTGGCGATCGTTGGCAAACTAGTGACGGGCTGGGCAGCGTTTGGAATACCCGGCATCAATCGCCTTGCGATCGGAGTTGGGATGATCCCTCGAGGTGAGGTGGGTCTAGTGTTTGCTGGCATTGGCTCAGCTAGCGGTATTTTGGATAAGCCGCTGGAGGTGTCGATTATTATCATGGTGATCTTGACAACTTTTCTGGCTCCGCCTTTTTTGCGGGTTGCCTTTGGTTCATCTACTGACCCCATCCCAGAAGCTACCACTCCTGTAGAAGCAGCGAGTGAGTAACGATTTTGCACCGCAATCATCCGCTCAGTAAATGGATGATTGCGGTAGTAGGTTGGGTAAATGCCGATGACCTCCCCGCAATCCTCGCAGTGGCATCATCCGGCGGCATCATTTAGATAAAAGTGGGCTGAAAAAGTCTCTCAACCGGTCGGCACAAGCGGCAGGAGTTGAAAAGCGAATTGGCTGGTTTTCATAAGACATTATCGGAAATAATGAAGCACTTCAAAGCAATACAAGAGAACCGTTCTAGCAATATTAAGCTTAGGCGGTTTTGAGTTGACGATGGGTCAGACGCAAGTTGTGCAGTCCGCAGGCGATTTCCATCACATCATCCGCATAATAGGCAGTGCGGTTGCGAAATTGATGCACCACAATGTTGCAGCGTTTGATGCCACCAATTTGATGCTCTATTTCGACTCGTTCGCTAGAGATCTCCCGGTTGTGTTGTTTATCTTCATCGCTTAACCGCTGGTTTCGAGGCTTTTTCTTGGGTTGTCTAATCGTCACTCCAGGAGGTGCAAACCCTTGAAACCCTCGGTCTTGCCACACGGTACTGCCCGGTGGAAACTGGTATTCCTCGCCATCACAAATCGCTTTGTCATGCACTCTGCCACAGTAGGTATCACTCAGAAATACAACCTTCCCTCCACGCTCACTGATGACGTTATTGATAACGGTGTGACGCTTCTTTTTGCCACTGTAGTAATCCTGCTGGCGGTCTTGGTCTTTCGGACGGTTGATCGGGCGCTCGGTGCCGTCAATCATGAACTCCAAGCTGGGACACTCCCTTAACACCGCTTCCAGACGTGCGGGTTCTCGCTCCGGCAATTGTTTCTCATAGCCCAACGCTTGATTCAAAATTCGGCTCAATTTGTGAATCCATTCCCATGCTTGGGTTTGTCCAATCCCGAACAAAAACCCTTGCACCACCTGGGTCGGATACAGTCGGAAGTACACCAAAATAAATAACAGCTTGTCTGCACTGCTCGATAACTCCGCGTGTCGTCCGCCTCCATAGCGACGGGCACGCGGTCTCTGGATATATTCCCGTTCGATGTATGCTTGCCATGCCACCTCAAAGCTTTCCAGCAATTGCTCAAATTCTTTTGGCTTGAGTCCCGTAAGACTTTGCAATACGTAAGGCTTGCCTTGAACTTTGCTGTAGCTCAACATCGCTGATTCCGTTGGACTTGCGTTATCTTTTCCTTATACTATTCTATTTCCGATTAAGTCTA
>JBGTAZ010000177.1:0-11618 GCA_041749615.1 Leptolyngbyaceae cyanobacterium
GCCTGTAAGCCGTTGCGACTGACCGGGCAGCAGATGGGCAAAGATGACCCGTGCCGCCAGCACCTTGCCATCGTCTTCAATCTGGTCACTGCTGCGAATGCGTAAGCGAAAGTCTAAGGATGGTTCGAGTAGGAGATAGCGTACCCAGGCTTGTCCAATGAACTCTCGGTCGGCGCACAAGTAGCTCACCTGAGCAGTGGGAAACCGTTTGGCGAAGGTCTCCATCAACCGCATCCGCTCGTCACTGTTGGAATTCCCCCGCTTGTCCAACAGCCACCACACTACCGGGAAGGCAACTCCTTCATGCACTATGCCTAAAGTCAAAATGTTGTACCAGTGGTTGCCAAATTTCCAGGTCGTGCGATCCAGGCTCAACACCCAGCCCTCTGGAATTTGCACCCAACTGACGACCAGGGTGACCAGTTGGGGGTAATCGAGTTCAAACTCTCGAAAAAAGCGCTGCAACCGTTTGTAGCTCGATTGCGGCAACGCCCTGCCACCAAAGCCTAAACACAGGTCGCTCAAGTTTACTGTTTTGACTTTTAGGAGCGCCAACAAAAACAATGCTAGAAATGAAATCCTGGCTCCATGCCAGTTCAATTGCGCTTGGAGGACTTGCTTTAATTCGCTATATTGGCTCATAGGGTTTCTCAAGAGTGTGGTAATTCTGATGAAACCCTGCCCTGCTCATCTTTTCAAGCTTTTTGTCCCGTATTTAGCTCCCTGAGTATTCGCTTGGCGAGACTTCGGTTTACTCAGCAAGAACCACCAGAGTTCTAAGCCAATCAGACCTAATCCCCCCAATGTAACCGCAACTTTGGTACTTAATGGTTGTTCGATTCGCTGAAACTGACCTGAGCCGGACGATCGCGGCATCGATTCCATTGAGTGTCCTGGCATCTCAGCGGCGATCGCGCCTGAAATTGCCCCTAGTAGGAAGCCGAACCCTGCCAATGTTCCCCAAAAAATGGTTTTCTTCATTGTGAAAAATCTCCTTAAGCGTGTACCTTGGGCTTGAAGTTTCTCAGTCGGAGGGCGTTAGTGACAACGGAAACCGAACTAAATGCCATCGCGGCTCCGGCAATAACTGGGCTGAGTAACCAACCGAAAATAGGATAGAGAATGCCTGCTGCAATTGGAATTCCTGCCACGTTGTAAATGAAGGCAAAGAAGAGATTCTGCCGAATGTTTCGCATGGTGGCGCGAGACAGTTGAATGGCGGTGACAATGCCATTTAAGTCACCTGAAATCAGCGTGATGTCGCTAGCAGCGATCGCCACATCTGTTCCAGTCCCGATCGCAATGCCAACATCGGCTTGAGCTAGAGCCGGAGCATCATTGATCCCATCTCCCACCATCGCCACAATCTTGCCTTCAGCCTGAAGCGATGCGATCGTTTCGGCTTTCTGATCGGGACGGACTTCTGCCAAAACTCGCTGAATTCCCACTTCCCGCGCAATCACTTCAGCGGTACGGCGATTATCTCCCGTCAGCATCACCACTTCTAAACCCATACGCTGTAGGGCACGAATCGCATCAACAGAAGCAGGCTTAACCGCATCGGCAATTCCCATAATCCCCGCTGCTGTGCCATCTACTGTAATCCAGATTGCCGTTCTACCGAGGTCTTCCAGACGATTCCATTGTTGTTGCAAGAAGCTGGTATCAATCCCCAGTTCTGCCATCCAGCGATGGGTGCCAATTTGTACCCAATACATTTGCTGATGATCAGATACTTTTCCCTGTACACCACTTCCAGCGATCGCTTCAAACTGCTGGGCATCTGCAATGTCTACTCCTTGAGATCGAGCATATTGCACAACCGCTTCTGCCAAGGGATGCTCTGAGTTGCGTTCAACAGATGCTGCGAGCCGAAGTAGCTTTTGTTCGTTCTGATCGGCGGTGCCGTTGACGGTGATGTAATCCGTTACGGTCGGTTTTCCTTGGGTAATCGTGCCTGTTTTATCAAGCACAATGGTTTGCAGCTTGTGTGCCATTTCCAGGCTTTCGGCTCCTTTGATCAAGATGCCATTTTCCGCCCCTTTGCCCGTGCCAACCATAATCGATGTCGGTGTTGCCAAACCCAAAGCACAAGGACAAGCAATAATCAACACGCCCACCGTGGTAATCAGGGCGATCGTCACATTGCCCATGACGTTGAACCAGATGACAAAGGTGAGAATAGCGATCGCAATTACCGCCGGGACAAACCATCCCGTCACCTGGTCTGCCAATCGTTGAATCGGAGCTTTCGAGCCTTGAGCTTGTTGCACCATTTTGACAATCTGCGCCAGAAAAGTATCCTTTCCCACTCGCGTCACCCGAAACTTAAAACTACCCGTTTTGTTGATCGTGGCTCCGATCACTTCATCCCCAGGCTGTTTTTTCACTGGCACACTTTCCCCGGTCACCATTGCTTCATCAATGGTTGAAACGCCATCTACAATCTCGCCATCGACGGGAATTTTTTCGCCTGGACGAACCAGAACCATATCGCCTAAAACAACTTCAGCAATGGGAATATCAACATCGCGACCCTCGCGGATTACCCGCGCCGTTTTTGCCTGCAACCCCATCAGTTTACGCATTGATTCGGAGGTTTGTCCCTTTGCCCGGTTCTCAAACAATCGCCCTAGCAAAATTAACGTAATGACTATAGCCGCAACTTCAAAGTACACATCCGGGCTGAGACCTTGAGCAATAAACCATTGGGGCAAGAAAGTCGGAAATAGCGAGTAAAGATACGCAGTGCCCGTTCCCACTGCCACTAACGTATCCATCGTGGCGGTATGACGTTTGAAGGCTTTCCAGGCATTGATGAAAAACGAGCTACCTGCCCAAAATAGCACCGGAGCCGTTAGCACCATTTGCAACCAAGGATTATGCAACCACATGGGGATGAACGGAATCTGCAACCCCGTCATTGCAGGTAAGGAGCCAATAACCAAAAGGCTGCTAATGATGCCGCTGACCCAGACCTTACGGGTTAATTTTCGCTCCTCGGTTTGTCGTTCTTGCCGTTCGACATCATCTTCAGGAGCCAGTACATCCTCTTGCATGGGTTGAGCCGCATAGCCGGCTGCATCTACCGCTTTCTGAATCGCAGCGATATCTGTTTGAGTAGAGTCGTAGGTCACACTCGCTTGCTCAGCCCCAAAGTTGACGTTTGCTTGAGTGACTCCTAGAACTGTACGAATGGCAGTCTCGATATTGTTTGCACAGGAAGCACAACTCATGCCTCGCAGTTTTAGGGTTGTCGTGTCCATCGTGATTTGCCGTGTCCATTGTGATAGAGGTTAAGGAAGTAAAAAAGTTTGAAGAGGAGTTTTCTAATCGATATTGAATTAATCACAGTTGCTTTGAGCTTTTATATGGATGTGAGAAAGCTGACGTTGGACGAACCAAACCGTTAAGGGCGGCATCAGCAACCACATTGCTAATGGGACTAGTCCAGTGCCCAAGAGCGGGATTGTGGGCATGATCTCAGCGTATGCCCATCGATCAAGTGGTCCAGTCGCCAAGGCTTCAAAAACAACTGTGATCACCACTCCCACAAACGTATAAATGATGATTTGTCTGCGGCTTGGTCGCCGCACCCACTGACGCGACTTTGCCAGAGCTGCAACCACCCAAAAAGCAGTCAGCGAAATTCCAACATCTCCGACGGTTGCAAGGGTGCAGTTTCTAGTTCGATCAAAGCAAGAGACCTCATTTGAAACCTGGTAAAACGGCATTTGTTGAACTTCCCAAACGAAAGACAACAGAAATGAGAAGATAGCCACATTCCATTCAGGTGAATTTAGCCAGCGCCGAGAGCCAATGATGTTCTGATGCTTTGACATAAAATTACTAATCCACTACGTACCCTGCGGCAGCGATCGCCTCTTTCACTGTCGCTTCCGGCTGTTGAGTGTCGATTTTGACTCGTTTTGTTTTGGGATCTGCTTCGATTTTTGCGGTTGGGTCGATCGCTGTTACCGCATTCGTGATCGTGGTAGCACAAGCAGAACACGCCATATTCGGAACATTAAATTCGAGTGTCATCATGTCAATCCTTGAATCACTACATCAATCTTGGAATCTCCTATGCACTAGAAAGTCAAGTGCATAGCTCAACGATGCGGAAAAAACCTGCTTACATCACACACCGACTGCTGCTCGTTTACGGACGAACGGAAGGCGTTCAGTTCCTGTCTTAGTCTCCAAGTTAGGACAAATGGTTCGGGCTGCAAGCTCTGCTGGCGGCTGATCTTGACAGCCTGATAACAGCCCTTGCAGTTCAGAGCGCAAGAGTTGCAATGATTTAATCTGCTCGGTGATCTGTTGTACTTTCTGCTGTAGGTTCTGCTTCACATCATCGCAAGGCAGTTGCCCTTGATCATGCACTGCTAGAATCTCTTGAATCTCCCGTAGACTTAGACCCAACGACTGCGATCGCTTGATAAACGCCAGCCGACCTAGCACCGTTGGCTCAAATAAACGGTAGTTCGCTTCGGAGCGATGAACCGTTGGTGTGAGCAGCCCAATTTCTTCGTAGTAGCGAATTGTTTTGATGGGGAGATCGCTACTGGTTGCTACCTCACCGATCTTCAACAGGCTTTCTGTCTCGGTTGTAGTCATTTTCTCTATTTTGCCCCTTACAATTTCATCTTCTTTTTCTATCTTGGAGTCTCTAGTCCACTAGAGAGTCAAGGGAATTATAGAAAAAGTACACCAATGGTTGCAAAACGTTGTGCTGTCTGATTTGTCAGTGCATCAGCAAACTAGACAGCATTGACTTGAAACACTTCCTCCTTGCGATCGCTATATCATTGCTGCCACCATTTGACGGCAGGATTCGGCACAGCGACGACAAGACTCAGCGCACCGCTTGCAGTGCTCATGATCATGCTTCTCACACTCAGCGGCACAGCGATCGCAGGCTTCTGCACACACCCCACATAGTTGAGCGTGAAGGTCAGAATTGCGAGCCATGAAACGGGCGCAGATGGCGCAGATATCCGCACAGTCGCGGCAAAGTTTAATGCACTGAGCCATCATTTGCACCATGTCGCTGTCTAAACACGCTGTCGCACAGTTTTCGCAGTCTCGTAGGCAGTCAAAACAAGCCTCAATACAGGTTTCAAGCAAGGATTGGTGAGATTGAGTTGCAGTCATTATTTGCCTCCTAGTGCATTAACAAAAGTGAGATGACCTGTGGGCTCTCAGGCTTTACCCTAGAGGTATGTCGAGGTAATTACGTCTCTCTTCCGAAGGGAAGATAACTTCGTCCTTTAGAGCGACTGCCATTTCATGCTGATTTCATAACTGCATGTAACGGTAAAAGTATGTGCCTCTTTGACTTTGGCTCATGACTTCAAACGGTCTCTAAACTTGGAGCATTTGACCACTTGACTCTCCAGCCAACTAGAGCATTCAGAATAACGGCATCACCTTTTCAGACCCTTTATTTCAGGCACAACGAACGTATGACGTACAATTTCTTCGCAAAAACGAGTTCTCTGGCTCTAGTGTTAGGAGCGATCGCCAGCAGTAGCGTCTTGAACGCTTGCTCTACTTCCGCTCAAAACCAAGTTCAAGCCCCTAGTCCTACTGCTACTGATGCTGGATCGATGCAGGGCATGGATCACAGCAAGATGGGCGGCATGAACCACGAGATGGATCTGGGACCTGCGAATGCTGAGTTTGACTTGCGCTTTATCGATGGCATGACTCCTCACCATCAGGGCGCGATCGTCATGGCACAGGAAGCGCTTCAGAAATCTCAGCGTCCAGAAATCAAAAAACTAGCTCAAGATATTATCACAGACCAAAACAAAGAAAAGGCTCAGATGAACCAGTGGCGAACAGCCTGGTATCCCAACGTGGGTGCTACGCCAATGGCATGGCACGCCAAAATGGGGCACTCCATGTCCATGTCTGAGGAGCAGAAGAAAAGCATGATGATGACGATGGATTTGGGCAAAGCGGATGCCGAGTTCGATCTCCGCTTTCTCAATGCCATGATTCCGCATCACGAAGGCGCAGTCGTTATGGCGAATGATGCTTTAGCTAAATCTAAGCGTCCGGAAGTTCAAACACTAGCCAAAGAAATTATTGCCTCTCAGCAAACCGAAATTGACCAAATGCAGCAGTGGAAACGAGCCTGGTACAAGCAATAGCTTTGGCTGCAAGATTTCATGCTGATTTCATTCCTGCCTGAAACACTGGGGATTAAGTGCTGTGCCAAGGAACCCGTAAATGACCCGCTCTCCAAAACACTCTACTGCTCGAATCTCTACCACTCTGCTGACCTTGCTGCTCCTATCAACTCCGATTCATGTTTTCGCTCACGGTGGGCACGGCAACGAGTTTCAGGGAGAGAGTCACTCGGCTCAAGCGGCGGATGCAATCCAGGTTGATGCCGAAACGACGAAGCGACTGGGATTAAAGGTTGAACCCGTCTCGCGTCAACGCTTGGCATTTGGCATTAAAACCACAGGACAAATTGAATCTCTGCCCAATCAACAGGTGGAAGTGACCACTCCGTTAAGAGGCACGGTGACGCGGTTACTAGTGCAGCCCGGGGATCAGGTGAGTGCGGGTCAGGCAGTAGCGATGATGACCAGTCCAGAACTGGCAGAACTGCGAACGACGGCGCTAGACCGAAAATCGGAGGCGATCGCGTCTATTCAACAAGCCCAAGCCGATTTGCGACTGGCACAGGAAAACCTGACTCAACAACAGAAAATCGCTGCATCCGAGGTGGCTCAGGCTCGAACACAACTGAGCTTTGCTCAAGAACGGTTCGACAAAGATCGAGAACTGGCAACCAATGGCGCAATTCCTCGACGCACTTTTCTAGAATCGGAAACCAAACTAGCGGATGCAAAAGCGTCTCTTACCAAAGCTGACAGCCGTTTGGAGATGTCGGAAGCGGCGGCACAACTGCGACGGGCTGAATCGGCTGTGCAAGTGGCGCGATCGCGGGTGCAACTGAGTGCAGAAACCTATCAAACTCGCCTGCGACAACTGGGTGCAAGTGCGAATCAAGACGGCACAATCATGATCACGGCTCCCATCTCTGGCACAGTTGCCGATCGCGAAACGACTACGGGCGAATCGGGTGAAGATGCAGGCAAAAAGGTGATGACGATCATCAATGGCAGCAGCATCCAGGTGAGCGCCAACATTTATGAAAAAGACCTCGACCGCATTCAGAGCGGACAACGAGTCCAAATAAAAGTTTCCAGTTTGCCCAATCGCACGTTTACAGGACGGATCAGCGTTATTGGTTCGGTCGTTGAAGGTGAAACCCGCATCGTCCCTGTGAAAGCACAACTCGACAATCCGAATGGCGCTCTGAAACCAGGCATGTTTGCGGAGTTAGAGGTGCTGACGGATCGTACTCCTGTTGCATTACTCGCAATTCCTAAATCGGCATTGGTGACAACCAACGATAAAAAGACGATCGTGTTTGTTCAAAACGGTAACGCCTTTCAACCGACCGAAGTCTCAATAGGTAGGGAATCAGGCGTGCTTATCGAAGTTAAAAATGGGTTGTTTGATGGCGATCGCATTGTGACTCAACGCGCCAACCAGCTCTATGCTCAGTCGCTACGCAGTGGCAGCAAGCCAGCCCATGATCACGGAGAACCGATCGCGGTGCCTGCTTCTAACCCGCAAGCTTCCATGCTCTGGTGGATTGGGATTCCTGTAGGAGGCGCGATGATGGCAGGGACGTTCGCCGCTGGCATGGTTTGGGCACGGAGGGGCGATCGCAAGGCGTTCGTTCCACCGTCTAATGGTCACGCACACCGTGAATCCTTTGATAACTTGAGCTTGACTAACGCTGATGCTCACACCTCGATAACACCGACCTCTTTAGAGGCAGCGTCTGATCGTCATCCTCATCAACCGCGCTAGGTAAATCATCATGCTGAGTTCCATGATTCAATGGGCGATCGCCCGTCGCTGGCTGGTGATTTTGGGTGCCATGATTCTGACCATCTGGATTTTTCGCACTATCATCCAAATGCCGCTAGATGTGTTTCCCACCTTTGCACCACCACAGGTTGAAATTCAAACGGAAGCACCGGGACTCGCGCCAGAAGAAGTAGAGTCACTGGTGACACTGCCGATCGAGAGCGCCATCAATGGCACACCGGGAGTCAGTGCAGTACGGTCTTCCAGTGCAGCCAGTATTTCAGTGGTGCGCGTTGTGTTCAACTGGGGCACCGATATTTATCAAGCAAGGCAGCTTGTGACAGAGCGGTTGCAGTCGGCTCAAAGTAAACTGCCAGCAGGCGTTGAAACTCCCCAAGTTGCGCCCATTAGTTCGCCGATTGGCACGATCGTCACCTACGCTTTCACTTCTAAAACCACTGACTTGATGGATGTGCGGCGGATTGTCGATTGGCAAGTCACGAATCGTTTGCTGGCAGTGCCGGGAGTCACGCAAGTCATCGTGTTTGGTGGGGATGTACGGCAGTATCAAGTGCTGGTCGCTCCAGCAAAACTCCAGGCGTTCAACGTCTCGCTCCAAGACGTATCAGACGCAGTGGCAGCGGCAAATGTGAATGCACCGGGTGGCTATTTGATCACGCCTGACCGCGAGAAGCTGATCCGAGGCATCGGGCGGATTGAAGACATTGAAGCCTTGAAACAATCCGTGATTGTTGCCCGGAATGGCACCCCTGTCAGAATTACAGATGTGGCCGATGTCAAAATTGGGGCGGCAGTGAAACGGGGGGATGCCAGCGTCAACGCTCAAAAAGCGGTTGTGGCAGTCGTCAACAAACAACCCCAAGCCGATACGCCCACCGTCACCCGCGCTGTGGAAGCAGCGATGACTGAAGTGAAAGCAGGCTTGCCAGAAGGCATCCAGGTCGTGACGACGTTTCGTCAAGAAACCTACATTGATGCGTCAATCGAGAATGTGCGAGAAGCCTTAATCGAAGGCAGTATCATCGTTGCCCTGATCCTGATTCCGTTTTTGATGAATTGGCGCAATTTAGCAGTCTGTTTAGCAGCGTTGCCTTTGTCCTTATTGATCGGGGTACTGGCGCTCAACTGGATGGGACAAGGGTTGAACACGATGACCTTAGGCGGTTTGGCAGTCGCGATCGGCTCTGCGGTGGATGACGCGATCGTGGATGCCGAGAACGTGTATCGGTGTCTGCGGGAAAACAAGTATTCGCCGAACCCTAAACCTGTCCTAGACGTAGTGTTTGAGGGATGTCAGGAAGTGCGCGATTCTGTGTTTGGAGCGACCATCATTACAGTCGTCGTCTTTGCGCCCATCTTTGCGCTCACGGGGGTAGAAGGCAGCATTTTCATTCCAATGGGGTTGGGCTACTTGGCAGCAGTATTGGCTTCTAGCGTCGTCGCCTTGACCGTCACGCCTGCTCTCTGTGCAATTCTGCTGCCCTACGGTCGTCTGCCGGAACGAGAACCCTGGGTCGCTCGATTCTTCAAAGGAATTTATTTGCCACTGCTGAACTTTTCAATGCGGCGATCAACCGTTATTTTTGGCATCGCAGCAGCAAGTTTAGTCGCGGCGACGATCGTGTTGCCCTCGTTTGGGCGAATCTTTCTGCCAGAGTTTCAGGAACAATCCCTGGTCAACACGCTCTTGCTCTATCCCGGCTCATCGTTGGAGGCGACGAACAGCGCTGCATCGGTACTGGAACATAAGCTGAAAGATGATCCTCGCTTTCAAAGTATTCAAGTGCGATCAGGACGGGCAGCGGGAGATGCCGATGCCGCAGGCGTGAACCTGGCTCACCTGGATGTGGAGTTGAGCGAAACAGGCATGAAAGATCGTAAAGCCAGCGTGGATTTGTTGCGCCAAGAATTTGCCAAAGTGCCGGGAGCAGCGCCAAATGTGGGGGGCTTTATTTCTCACCGTATGGATGAAGTGCTGTCGGGAGTGAGAAGCGCGATCGCCGTCAAACTCTTCGGTTCTGACCTGGAGCAACTCCGCACCCTCGGACAACAAGTAAATGATGTCATGCAATCGGTTGAAGGTGTGGTCGATCTCCAGCTTGAACCGCAAATTCCAGTGGAGCAGATTCAAATTCAGTTCGATCGCGCTGCTGCCGCCCGCTATGGGTTAACGGTTGGGCAACTGTCAGAAACGATTGAAACGGCGTTGAATGGACGAGTGGTTTCGCAGGTGTTGGAACAACAGCAGACTTTTGACTTAGTGGTGTGGCTGAGACCAGAAGCTCGCCAAAGTTTAGACACCATCGGTAACTTAGTAGTCGATACGCCAACGGGCAACAAAATTCCGTTAGCCCAGGTGGCAACCATTCAAGACGGCACGGGACCCAACACGATTAACCGTGAAAATGTTTCTCGCTTAATCACCGTAGCTGCTAACGCCCAGGGGAGAGATTTGCGCTCAGTGGTGAATGAAATTCAAGCCAAGGTGAAACAACAGGTGCAAATTCCCGCTGGGTACTACATTCAATACGCCGGACAGTTTGAAGCAGAGGAACGTGCCAGCCAAAATATTCTGATTTTTAGCGCGATCGCCTTCGTTGTCATCACGATCATTATGTATCTCTCGGTGAAGTCGGTTGCCTCCACCGCCATGATTATGATTAACCTGCCGCTTGCCTTAGTGGGTGGTGTGATTGCAGTGGCACTGACGGGAGGCATTTTGTCGATCGCTTCGCTGGTGGGCTTTGTCACCCTATTTGGAGTCGCCACCCGCAATGGGTTGCTGCTGGTAGACAACTACAACACGAAGTTTGCCGCTGGTATGCCGCTGAAGGTTCTCTTGATTCAAGGGTCGATGGAGCGGCTCAACGCCATTCTGATGACGGCGTTTACCTCTGCATTAGGATTAGCACCTCTCGTTGTGGCAGGTGGTCCTGGTAAAGAGCTACTGCAACCCCTAGCGATCGTCGTTCTAGGTGGACTCTTCACTTCTACAGCCCTGACGCTGCTAATTTTACCTGCGCTCTACGCCAGATTCGGTAAGTATCTCTTTCCCAAACGATCCGTTGTGGAGAATGGCAAAGTCTCTCAACCAGAGATGGAGCGAATTCAAGGAAACGTTTAACGGTTTGAGTCACTAGTTTTGCTCATCATCAAGGAGAAGAATCATGCAAATGAAAATAGGTGTAATGGCGATTTCGGCGATCGGTTTGCTCTTCTTGGGCGCTTGCAGCAGTGGACTGGTTGCCACTGCGCCTGCCAGTAGTCCTACCGCCTCTGTCCTTGCGGAAACTCAACCTTCAACTTCTGCTTCTCCCGCTGCTAAAGCAGAGCCTGCCGAAAAGCACGGTGGGCAAGGTGGACAGGTCATTGAGTCGGGACCCTATCATCTAGAACTGGTGACTGCAAAAGAAGCAACAGCGACTCATATCGACTTCTTTTTACAGAAAGGCGATAACCACGAACCCATTCCAAATGCAAAGGTTACAGCCCAAGTGCAACTGCCTGATGGGAGTCAAAAGTCCTTACCGATGACGTATAACGCAGGCGACAAGCACTACACAGCAATCTTGCCTGGTGCTGCCACAGGAGATCACAAAGTTGCCATTTTGTCAGACATCAGCGGCGAAAAAGTAAATGGACGGTTCAGCTTTAAGCAGTAATGATGAGTTACATTTCATTTTGATTTCATT
>JBGTAZ010000178.1:0-14889 GCA_041749615.1 Leptolyngbyaceae cyanobacterium
CGTGTACCTGCTCTGCCCCGACTCGCTGAAAGATTACGCGGTCAAGCATTGCGACTGGAAAGATACCATTCTGGTGATAGACGAATTTTCCGGCATCCGGCGCGAGGTTTTGGGTAAAACTGAAATCATGCCAGAGTTTGAACGGTTGCTGGCTGAGAGTCAAACCTTAGTTGCGATCGATGCCTTTCTAGGCGATGTGGATGCCCGGATCATTTCACGCTATCGCTCAGGCGCGAGGGCACTCTACGATCAAGCCTTTAGCCCCTCACAGAAGCCAATTCAGTGGCTCGAAACTCGCACCAAAGACGGCAAAATCTCCATGTCACACGACGGCATTGCCTACGGTCTATTGCGGCAATGGATCAAGAAAGGGCATCGGATCGCGATCGCCACTGACAGCAAACGGGATGCCAAAATTTATGCACGATTCCTACGGCGGTTAGGGGTGAGTGTGCTGGTCTGTCACAGCGAAACGGTGGAAAGCAATCAGCGCTTGCTGGAAGACCCAGACGAGGTTTTAGCAGAAACCGAGGCACAAGTGCTGATTTACAGCCCCACGGCTCAAAGTGGTCTGGACGTACAAACCCACTTCGATAGAGGATTAGCCCTCTATAACGGCGTGATCAGCCCACTCGATTTCCTTCAAATGATTGGGCGCTGTCGCCAGTGTGACCAGTGGGCAGTGTCCGCCCCCCGGAGATCGCTTGATCCTGATTGCCTGGTTCACTCGCTGGACGATGTGAAACTTCGGAAGATGGTTGAGAAACAACAAGAAACGTTTGCTGATCTAGAGATTGAAAGCAGCGCTAACTCGCACGGTTGGGGCGTATGGCAAGGCAGCACCAAAGAAGTTGAGAAATCATTTCACTCCGAATATTTACAGCAATTGTTGGGATACCTTTTTGAATCGGTGGAAACGGTTGAGGTGGAGTGCGATCGCAGCTACTACAAGTCAGATGGCAAGGAGATTAAGCAAGAGGAAGCTAAGGCAATGCTCGGCGCAAACCTTGGCAATGGGCAACGGCTGAGTAACCAGCAGAAAGCCCCTAGCACCGATGCTCAAGTGTGGGACATCGCCCTAGCAGAGCAGCACGATCGCTATCCTAAAATCTGGAAAATGCTCCTAGAGGTTTGGAAAGGAAACGATCAAGAATCCAAGGAATGGGCAGTTGAGTTCGCGATCGTCGCATCCAGCCCCCGCATCGAAAAGCTAAAGCATTGGGTGAGTGCCACCGGCGAGAATGCGGTTGAAGACTTGGCAGCATTACAAGACCAGGTAAAACGACGATTTACCAGCTACACGAGCCAACACTATAAAGCGTTGCAGTTCCGCAGTCTCTTTCAAGAATTGGGTTTAGAAGCATTGGCGACAGTGCAGAAAGGGGAACCCGCCGAAGCCCACACGACACATTTCAGGGTCGCTTCTGCCCGCATTGGTGAATTGTGGGAAGCTTTCCAGCGATCGCCCAAACTGACCAAACTTTTTCCCTTCGTTGAAACAACGGCTCAATTTTTTGCCACAGTCAAACGCTGCATGAGTTTCCTCGGCTATCAATCTGAGGGCAAAACCATCAGACAGGAATCGGCACAGCTTCACCCAAATGGCAACGATCGACATGGTAAACCACGGCTGAGCGCTTCTCAAAGTCTGTGGTTCTGCGGCTGGCTGATTATGGCTGAAAGTGGCAACAAGTTGTTTCAAGAAAATTTCTGGTGGATTGTTGAGGCGATTAGCGATCGCCTGACTTTGGAGCGGGAGAAGCGACAACAGTGGTTAGAACGGCAACAGCCCCCACCAATGGCGGCGTAGCCTTGCTTGAAAACGTGTTCAAAACATCTCAGAAATGGGCGGCTTTGCCATGCTTGAAAACGTGTGTGAGCCGCTTCCCATCTGCCTCACACACGTTTTTTACTCTCAAGAGTTATCGATCCATGCAAAGCGATTTTGAACTGGCAAAAAGCTTAGGGGTGCGAGTCGATTGTGAGGGTGAAAGAGAGGACTTCAGAGACAGCCCTTGCCTTTAAGCGGCTGTGTGTGATCAGTCGTCAATAACAAAAACTATTATCCAGAGCCACTCACACACAATTTTTATAGGGACGTAATCGCATGACTCAACTCACTCCAGAAACTCCAGTCGAAACCCCAACACGACGGCGGGGCGTTGTTATTACGGCACCGGGAAGTGAGCATTTGCCGCTGCATTGTTTGGTTCTGTTTCCATCGGGCGATCGCCAATGGCTTCTGGCTGAGATTCTGACAGCGATTTGAGACTAATAAAACTCGGTGCAACTCGTGAAACCATTACTACCCAGACTTTTCAGGATCGACACTAACACTACACTGAGATTTTTGTTATGACAAAAAAAACTGGATGAGCTGACGATCGCACGAATGAGGGCTGCTTACGTTTCCCGCGAGTGCGCCTCGTTTGAAGCGATCGCCCAGGCGTTCAAGGTTAGCCGTTCGACCGTCGCTCGGTGCGCCGCTGCTGGCGGCTGGAAAGCTCTGAAGGGGGCGACTGAGGAAGTTCAAAGTAAAGCGATCGCAGCCCACGTTCACGGTTCCGTCGCTCTCGGCGGCGCGATCGTAAACTTCGACGATCTTCTGAGAACGGCAATTCAAGACCTGGCAACCGCTGGCAAGGCAGCAGCTCCTAGGAGCCAGGAAGGGGTACTTTCGGTGATGCTAAAAGCACTTGAACTCTACCGGAAATACCACCCAGCTTCCATGTCGGAGTTGGCAGATTTAGCGATCGCAACGCCAAACTTCGACCCGCGAGAATTTGCCAGACTTGTGCGAGAAAAATCCCAGCACCTGACTGGGTGAGCAAAAGAACGGGCGATCGCGTCAATCAAGTTGCAATTATTGCAACTCCAATTTTCAATACCAACTCAAAAAAAGGAAAAACCAATGGACGCTTTAACAGCCAGATGGCACGAAATTCAATCCGAGTTGCCCGGATATCGAGATCGCTTACTCGTGAAAGCTGCGGACGGCGAAGAAATGGCGATTTCAAGACAGCAGTTGATGCACATGATCGCAAATGCGCGACCAGGGCAAACGATTCAAGTCGGCGGCTTAAACATAACCGTTGGCGAAGATGGCGAGTCCCTCGAAATCAACTCTACAAGCAATGGTGGCGACATTCCCAGAGATACGCGATCGGGTGAACCGTTTGGTAAGTCTGCTGGAAAGAAAACCAAGCCTAGCGCCTCTTTGAAGGATCTGTATGATTCTCATCAGCAAAATCGGGGGCACTAGCTAATGGAAAGTACAGGAACTTATTTGCCTGCTGCTGAGTTGCAATTATTGCAACTCAAAAAGAACTCGCCACCCAACAGTTTTTGGGTGTTAATCGAATCTCGCGACTACAAAAACTACACTTTTTCTGAAAAGGAAGGCACGAGTTTCACCTTGGTTTGCGGGGTTTGGCATTGCCTGCCCGATCGCTGTCGAGTCGCTGTCGAGTCGGCGCGGCAGGCGATGGTCGCTCAAAGCGATTTTGCACCTTGGCAGATCACAGCGTGGGAAGGGTAAGGTGCGGATTCACCAACCGTCAACGCAGAAAGAGTTCAGCGCTGCTGTAGCCATAGCCGATCGCGGTGATTGGATACGGTTGGCTCCTGGCTGCGTTTGGGAGCTGGGGGAACGTGGCTGGTCGTCGGCGGGCTACGCTGCAACCTTGCGAAAATCTGTAGCGTTAGACAGTTACAGTTTCGTCCGAAATTTTGAAAGCCTTTTCTCAGAAACTCTCCCCCGTCTGCTTGAGGGCGAACCTAATTTTTCGATTTTGGGTGTTCGGTTCCAGGCGTGGGAACTGTCGAACGGCAAAGTTGAACTCAGAAAAAGCGTTCCTACTTGTCCGAGCGGCGTAACTGGTCCATGTCCGCCGCTTGGACATTTTCTCAATCAAGCCTTCTCACCCGGTCAGAGCTTTGGCTTAGCAGGTACGATTACCGCAATTCTTTGACGGGCTTTGAAGGGGTTGCCCTGCCCTGCCTAATGCTTGTGCTGCGAGGATCTCGTTGTTTTTCCCAGAAGGGTTTTAACCATGCCTACCTTGCCGGAATTTTTGAAGAAGCAAATTGAGCGGGCTTACCTGAATGGAGAAGGGACTTAAGCCTGAAATTGCCAAAAGGTTCAACGTTAGCATTTCCACAGTTGAGCGGGTTACGCGAGGTAAAAAGGCTATCCGGGATGCCACTGAGCAGGTAAAAGGCAGTGCGATCGCGGATCATGTGCGGCAAACCGTCTCCGTCTCCGGCGCTGCGATCGACCAAAACGAACTGCTACTGACCGCAATTAACGACCTCTCCAACAGCGTCAAATCTACTGATGCAAAGTCAAAAGAGGGTGCTGCGACGGCACTTGTGAAGCTACTTGATGCGTGGCGATCGCGTCACCCGGAAACCCTGGCAGAAATCATCAACCGCTGTTTAGAATTGGGCTACAGCCCTGACGATTTTTTCAAGGCACTGGATAAGGCGTGGGCTGAACAGAGAAAGTTGTAGCTCTTAATTAAATGGAATCAACATTCTTCAATTTGTAGATCAAGTCTGGGCAGAGATCTAGAACGGCGTACTTTAAGGTAACAGCAGCACTCTTTTGGTATTGCGTTACCCCAGCATTGCCGATCGCTTGCATGGCAACGGATCTAAATGTGACCGGGTATCGCAGCATCCCACAATGCGACAATCCAGCCCTCAAGTAGAACTGGTCGCTCAAGTTTTTCATGCCAATTTGCACCATGTCGGGTTGGCTTGCAACGTAACCTCTAACGTGCTTCAAGTAGAGATTTCTATCTTGCGCGATCGCGGGTGGGGTGGCTGAGTGATAGACAAGGAAAGTTGCGATCGCTAAAGCTAAAGTTCGCTTCATTTTTCTACTGGTGATTTTTTACTCAGTCTTCCCAGTCGAAGTACAGAATTCAGGATGCTTGTTCCAAAATTCATCTTGGATTCATTGACCGTGGTCGCCTCGAAGTTTTTTAGCATAAAACTCAAATTCGGCGGTTAAACTCTCAAAGACGTTCCCTGGCTGCAAAAAAAAATCGTAGAGCGCACTTGCTGCTAACTGGTCGTAAGAGTACCCAGCAGCAAGAACCGCCGCGTCCCACTGTGCAGTTTCTTCGCCACGTAGCATGAACGGCAATGACCCGCGATCGCCTTCCAGTTCGACGACTTCAGGAATACCCTGACTCGAACAACGCTGAAAATATTTCGCAACGATAAAACGCAACAGGTCAGTGCGGTTTGTGATTTCCTGCCCTTCGATAACAACTGTTTTTGAATACAACCCTAGAAAACCTGTTTCTTCGTTCAGGAGATCGCATAAAATTTGCGGCACTTTCAAGGTCAGTTTTGTTTTTTCAGTGGAGTTGTTCATTTTTTTATCCTTAGTAAACGGGTGGTTGCATTTGATAAGTGAGATTAAAACCAAAAGCCCGCAATCTAAAACCCTCTAGACTCGCTCAAAACTTGCAGCAATATTGCTCTTTCCCTTGTAGCCAGTGCCCTTAAGCCCGTAAAGCGCGAGGCATTGCTCAGCATTCCGCTTGCTCCACAGCCTAAAGCCGTTGTAGGGGCGATCGCAACCTTGCTCAGTGGCGACGGCGTAAGCTTGCTGCATGGTAAGCCACTTTTCTCCGTCGGCTCGTTGCTCGTTGCCAGTGGCAGTTATGCCGCTATCCGCTTTTTTGGCTGGTCTACACCCTGGTCTATACGATTCGTTTTAGCGTCTAGATGCTTCAGTCTCAGGTCTATACGACGGTCTATACTCACGTCTAGATGCTTCAGCCTTTCGTCTATACGCTGATCTATACGAGCGTCTAGATTGCCGTCTATACGATTTGGCGCGTCTATGCCTGTGTCTAGATACTCGTCTAAATGTCCCTCTAGATACTCTGCTACCAGTCGTTTTAATACCTGTGAAGCATTGGTGTCGCGGTCGTTTGCCCTAGCCTTAAATGCCTCCCATTGTTCAGGAGAAAGCTTAAACGTTGCCAAAATGGAAGGTGCCATCTATACCGCTGTCTATACTGGGATGCATCTTAGTATAGACGATTTAGCAAACTGTCTAGACAATCGTATAGACGATTATTTGATGATGAGCGCAGCAAGCTTGCTTACCTTCTCCTCAAGAGCATCCAATCTGGATTTGATGATCGGCGCTTTTGACTTCTTCAGATAGAGGGCGATCGCTTCTCTCAGCACTTCACTTTGAGTCTGACCAGTCGCGTTTTGAATATCTTGCAGGGCAGTATAATGATCGGGCGGGATTTTTCCCGCAACGTGACAGTTTTTCATTTAATTAATCAGGTTCACTTGTGACCCGTTGCCCCTTCCCCACTTCAAAAAACAGAAGGGTAAAAACAGGTTGTTAGTCCAAGTTTAGTCCAAAAATCTGAACTGATTCTAAAAGCACTACCCAGCAGCAGTTATAGATGCTTGATTAATTGCGGTGTCGGCAATTAGTCTACGAGTTTCCGGTACTTTCAGCCGTTTTGAACAGTGGATTTAGTCCAATCAGTTTTGCTGATTAATTGCCTGATCCGGGGTTAAGTGAGTAATCGTACAGAAACTTACGCTAAGGCTGTATGCCTTGCAGGATAGTCACTCTAGGTGAACTTATTCTAAGCAGCGATCGCCGTAGAAACCGGATCACCAATCGCCCTCAACACCGCTTCTCTCTCAGTCTTCCGCAGCTTGCGGCTATTGCTCCACTTGCTAGAGCCTGGAACGCTGTAGAGCTTTGCCAATGCTGGCAATGTGGGTTCGTCCGGCACAATCGGCGCGGGTGATGCTGGAATGTCGAGCAAATCTGCTAAATCATCCATCCCCGGCTCCAAATCATTCGTTGTTGACTCCGGTGTTTGGGCGCGCTGCCAACAGTTGACCAAGTGCGATATGAACAGGGCGGCGGTAATTACTAAAGGTGCGATCGCGGCAATGGTCAGTAAATCTTGAAGGGTGGTGTATGTCATTTTTTACGTTCTCCTAAAGTTTGGTGCGTGATTCCCGGTGAAGCGGTGGGAAGGCGGGGAGCTTCGCAACTCCTTTGACTTCTTCAATATATCACTGTTAACAAGTGAATAGAAGTTATTTGTGTAAAGATTGTGTAAATATCTATCACTGTTAACGTGTGGTAGACTTGGGTAAATTTAGCGGTGTCCCCATGCCTAACCCAAATCCAAAGATTGAGAATCTGACATCTTTCAAACGAGTCGGAGATCGCGATTTAGGGAAGGTCATTGGCACTCGTTACCCGCTCGATGTGCAAGATGCTCTACTGCAATTGAAAGACTCTCAAGGGTTTATTAGGTCAGCGGTTGAAGCGGCTTTAAGAGAGCAAGGATTGATGGGCAACGATGACACAGCGGCATAGCGATCGCTGACTCTAATCACATATTTCCTAATAAAAATCCCCTTGTTTTAACCTTGGGGATTTTGCTTTTATGCTTGGTTGTCAGGTCGGTAACAGGGTAGTAGCAAGTCGGTAACGCTACCCTGTTGCAACCTAGTAGCAAGTCGGGTGCAACCTGGTAACAGGGCTGTTACCGACCAAAACCGATGTTTTTTCTTTACTGTGCAACTAGGTTGCAATCCAGCGTACCCACTCCCCTTTACTGTCAGTCGGGGTGAAGGTTTCTATTAGTTGAAGTTCCATCAACTCTAGTAAAGAATCGTCGATCGCTTCTGAATTAAGCGCTCCAGCCCTGCGAGATTTGCCCCAATTTTTGAGCGATGAAATTGGTAATTCTCCACCCTTTGCATTGATATATCTAGCAACTTCATTCAGCGGTTCAGGTAGATTCTCAAAGGAATTTTTTGAGGGCACAACCTCACGGATGGCGGTTGGCTCCACAGTATTCATCCGATAATTTTGCTCCAATCTTTGGATGTGATCTCGCGATATTTTGGGCATTGGCAACCCATAATCTTTAGCAATCTGCTCGATCTTTTTGGGAGTGAGCGCGGGTGAAGCAAGCAAATTCTCAATATCGGCGGCATACCTACTGCCCTTTTCAGGCTGTGCCGCCCCAGGGCGCAAGTCAATTAAGTTGGGCACATCCTGCCATGTGGGATATTGAGGGATATTTTCAGGCGCTTGCAGTGCAGGGTAAACCGCGTTAGCAGTGAGCCACGCTCTACCAGGCGGTAAGCTTGCCTCCTCGAATGGAATTGCCAGAGCATCACAGATATTTTTGCAGCCAGTGCGATCGCTTCCAATGGCTGCGATCGCCGTAAACATTGAGCGGTTACTTTTCCCAGAGAACCCCAAATCTTCCAACGTGACTGACTGCCCACTGAGCCAAATCGCCATGTTGCAGCCTCGGAGCAGGGAAGCAAGGGCAGTGATTTTGCTCTTAAATATCTGCCTTTCTTTGGGAGTGAGTAACCCCGTGAGGGCGTTCACTTCTTCAATCAACAAAATGAACGGCTCGTAATCCCCCGGCTGATTATTGCGGCGGCTTCCCTCGGAACCAAATTCCTCTAAGGTTGCCATGAGATCAGAAAAGAGTTGCTCATCATTGGTGAGTCGGTCTTTGAGGTAATGATTTTCAGCCCGTGCCCAATATCCAGCCTCTTGTAATTTGGGCTTAGGATTGAATAGCCAATATCGCAAGCCATTATCTCTCACTCCCAAACTGAGGGCGATCGCCGCCATGACTCCTTTCCCACTACCCGGCAGACCCGCAATGATGACGGGCTGCAATGGCGATTGAGAAAGCGATCGCAGAAACTCTAAGGCGTTGGGCGGCTGCACTGGGGGAGTATCGCCAAATGCATCAGCCAATTCATCAAGGGATTGTGGCAGCATTTTTGCATCATCCATTTCCACGGCTTCGACTGCGATCGCATCCTTTCGGCTCAATGCTTCCTGTCGTTCCCACAACCTGAACGCCACATAATCAGCAGGCGTAAGCGGCACTGATTCCCCATCATCAAAGGTGAGAATGCCGCGTAGCCCGTGATAGGGATGCTTTTTATCATGGGTGAAGTTGCACAGTTCACAATTGCCGATCATTGGTTCTATCAGGCTGTTGATCGTGCCCTTGCCCCATTCCTGGCACCAATCCGCGTAGGAATCAGCGATGCTCTTATGCTTGGGTGATAACTTGTAATGCCACAGTTCATCGCGGCTCTGGCACCAGTCAGCATCTTTCACTTTCCCGGTGCTGCGGAACATTTGGTAGACGGTTGCCAGTGCCAGCGGCGCGGCAAACAACATATTCCCACCGACAGAAACTAGGATCATTCCTGCTGTGGTGATAGCACTGAGCTTCAAAATGTGCCCCAATCCTTGCGGCTTGTACTCAGTCAGCGAGGGGCTTTCACGGGTTGCTAGTGCGCTCATTAGTATTCCCTCACTGGTTTTTGCTGAGCCTGCTGATACTTAATCGATTGCGGGTCGATGATGTTGGAAATCAATGTCAGCCCTAAAATCACCACTTCCACACCGAAAACGCCTAAAAGCACTCGCACCAATGCCATTACATTCAATTCCCCCGATTCACTCAGGGGGCTATAGAGCCAACTCATTAGCCCCAAATCGAGCAGATACATTACCCATGAAAAGGTGAGCAATGCTCCTAGAGAGCGTTCTACGATGCTGTTGTGCTTTTGTTTGATGCGGCGTACTGACTCGCGATCGTGCCACTGCTCATCTACTTGGGGCGCTTTTTGCATCCTGCTCAGCAGATTTGATAGGAAGGGAATGTTGAAGGAGTTGGCTATGGGCAGCAATTCCACAATTTGGAAAATTGCCCAAACGATGAAACCAGCGAGGGAATAAATGATTGCCCCTAAAAAGCCACATCCACTCTGTAGGAAGCCGCCAATAAAGGGGATGGGGCGAAACTCAGCACACACATCGATCGCGCTGGCGTTGCCAAAAATTAGGCGCGTGACTGCGATATATGGCTCGATATTTGCCACCAAAAGGAATGCCCCGGCAATGATCAAAAGGAATTTAAGCAATTTCAGCATCTTAAAGTCCTCCATTGATTTTCAGATTTTCATTCCGGAATGCTTGCTGCTGGTAGGCTTTCCGCACTGTGGCACTCACGCGAATATCAGAGATAGCGCCCTGCTTATCAACGATCGCCGTTGCCCCGGTTTCATCACAGAGCAACGCACCAGGCGCTAGGGGTGTACGGCTACGAATATCTAAGGGCACTTCCCCTTCGATTAAGTTGGGGGTGCCATCGGCTAGCACAAAGCCTGTGTTGCAGTTGCCAAAGCGCTTCTCTGCGATGCGGCTATCTTTGGCGGCGCTGCTGGCATTGCGAGTGATTAAGGATTGGGCATTGATGCCTTCGAGTTGCTCACCGCCCTTAAGCAGGAGCAGGGCTAGGAAGGATAAGCCCAATATTCCATAAATGATTTTGTCTTGCTGGTCTATGTTTTGCATGGCTGATAATGGTTAGGTGAATCCTGTTGAGGGTTTACTTTTTTGAGGGGCGATCGCGTTGCCCTGGTAAGTTTCGCGATCGCTCTATTTGAAAGGAACAGGCTTGCCACCGTGCTTCCTTGCGATTTCCTCTGCGTGGTACAAGCTAGTTGTCCCCATAGCTTGCCGAATGCTGACCCATCCGCTACTGCTGTAGTATTTAGATCCCTTTTTGATGACGTAGAGCATTGGTTTCTCCATGTTGGTTAGTTGAGGGCTTGCGATCGCTCTCTCGTTTAGCGTCTACGATTTTTTGCTACCGCTAGGTTGTACCCAATCACCGCACCTACAACGGGGGTAGTGATTACAGGGTTTCTTGTGACGGCAACCCCGACAGCGATCGCCCACTGGGGCACAGGGGTACGAGGTCTGGGGGCAGCAGATGCAGTGGCAGGGATGAACAAGATTGAGGCTAGTGCAAGTGTCAAATTAAGTTTCATGAGTTGTTCTCTTTGAATGAGTGGAATGGACGGGCGATCGCTCTCTCTTCAGTTCATTTCTTGCAACAGTTCAGCAAAAACCCTTTGGTAGTCAGGGTCACAGTCGGTTTCGATTACGATCATTGTCATTCGGTCGAATAGAGGCAGTTGCCCATCACAAGGCGACGGCGCGGTTTTGGGTGGTTTGATTTTGGGGCGCTTCATTGGGGTTCCTTTGAGTGGCAAGGATGAACAGCAGCAGTGCTAAGCAGAGAAAAGCGGTTACTTCCCCAAGGCTTGCAACAATTCCAGCGCTTCTTTGAGTGAGTCGGTCTGGTCAGACTGCTCAGAGTCAATTCGATAGGCTTTCTCTTGATAGCGTTGCTGTTGCAGTTTCAATGCCGTTGCCTTGGCTGCGATCGCATCCTTTGCTTGCCTGGTCTGGTTCAGCTTTGCCTTGCGATTATCTAAGTCGGTTTCCATCGCATCACCGATTTGATCGGCTACTGCGATGAATTGGGAGGCTATAACTAGGGGATCTTCAAAGGTGATGGATTGCCCAAACCGCAATGATTCAAGGCTGAATGTGGCGGGTAGCTGTGGAGTGGATAGCACCATCTGATGGTTGCCTACCTCTACTGTGTTTTGGGTAGGGATGGTTTCTGGTTCGGATGGGGCTATGTCAAACTCATGCAGCAGGCGATCGCAATCATCAGGGCTAACCCCTTCTGAGGTATCAATGCTCAATTCTTGGCAGCGACGATGCACGGTGGATTTTGGTAAGTCGTAATCTTTGCAGAATTTGGTGAGTGATGTATTCATTGCTTCCTGTAAACGATGTGGGGACTGGGTTGGAACGGTTGGAACGCACACGGAACAAGACAAACTAAGGGGTGCTTGTCTCAGGGCGTTCTGTGGCTGTTTCAGGGGTGTTCCAACATCCTAACAAGATTTGTTAGAAATGCAATAGTTTTTGTTAGAATCCATTCAAAGCGATAGAGTTTTCACCATTTTCTTATTGGGAGCGTATGATGATGTCAGAACTAAGCAATGATGAAATGTCAAAGGTCACCATTACAGCCTTTATAGAAGAAGACCTCAAAGAAGGCTTGAAAGCTTTGGCAGACGTTGAAAGGCGTTCCATGTCACAGATGGTCGCTGTTCTTATCGAAAGAGCAGTAAATGATGCTGCAAAGCAAGGTCTAATTTCTGATTCTGCTAGCAAAGGCAAGTAAGGAGAGCGATCGCGATGGTGCAGACAAAACCACGATTCAAAAAATTTGAAGATTATTTAGCGCTCGGCTCTGAGGACTTACCTGAAGGGCGACATGAGTATGTGGATGGGAGTTTGATTGAACTGATGCCTGAAGGAGAAGAAAACGATTGGATTGCCAACTACCTGTTTCATCTCTTGTTGCTGGCAAACATCACTCAACCTAGACTGATCCGTCCTGGTCGGTGCGAAGTTGAAGTTTTTGGTAAACCACGGACTCGCTTTCCCGATTTGGTGATTCTTGATGAGGCACATCCCAATCTGACCAAGCGACGACTAACCATTACTCACGAGATGCCTGCACCACGATTAGTAGTGGAAGTCGTTAGCTCTGGGAAGAAGAATCGCGATCGCGACCTAGTTGATAAGCGCAAACAGTATGCAGAGCGTGGCATCGCTGAATATTGGCTGATCGACCCCGAACAGCAGTGCATCACAGTGTTAAAGCTAGGTGCTGGAGAATACAGAGATTTTGGCGTTTTTCAAGGGGACGAGTGTATCAACTCATTCACCTTTGGATTGCTGCAACTGACAGCAGAACAAATCTTAAGGGCAGGAGATTAGAGGTGGCAACATTGAAGCTGCGTCAGTATTACTTTTTTCTCACCGCTATGGTAGTATCCTTACTGTGGCTATTTTGGTGCCAAAAAAAATTTACAACGAAGGCATTTCTGCGGATCGCGGAAGTGCCTTCGTTTTTTAGAGGGGACAGAATCTTGAAGCAATTGAATCAGACATTGCTTGTGTATCCGACGAGAATCTCACCAGAGCTTAAAGCTCGTCTTGCTGTAGCGGCAGCTAATCTAGAAACTACGCCCGCTGCACTGGCACGGCAAGCGATTGAGCAGGCTGTGAAGTTGAGTGAATCACTTGAAACAAGCAAAAACCCGATTGCGTAATGCGATCGGGTTTTCTTTTAAAGTTCATCCTGGGTGGGTTTTCCAAAGTTTCTCAGGCGGCGGAAACCAAAACAGGGCTATCAAAGGAAACCGCTTGAGCGGTTGAACGGTCAATTTAATGGTAATACAGGTTTACAGCTTTCCACCAGGGAAGCTGAAAAAGGCGCTTAATTTTTTTTCTGAACCACTCTCAAAGTGTAGCCTGAGTCTTAAATTAAGACAACAAAAAGCGCTTCTTCTCCTCTCGGATCTTTTAACTCGACTCCCCTATACGCGATTCACCTCAAAGCTTGTTGATCGAGCGATCGTACTGGCTGAAAGGGGTGAGAAATGAGCGCATTTCACTCCTTCAAGCGCGGCAACCCCTGCCCCATCTGTAATTCTGAGAATGGCGGCTGTAAGGAGCGTGATGATTTAATCCTGTGCATGAATGAGCGCGGTAATGTACCGGGCTATAGCTCCATTGGTCAATCCAAAGATGGAACATGGGAAAAATATATAGCCACTGCCCTACTACATACTCAGGACGATGAACGTCGGCGCGAATGGCAAGAGCAGCGCGATCAGAAACGCATTCAACAACAGCACGAATGGGAAGCCAGACAGGTTGAATCCCTGAGTGCAGACGAACGTGATAAAGCTTATCGGCAATTGCTGTCCAGGCTAATTCTTCACCCCAGCGATCGCGCTGATTTACAGCGTCGTGGACTGAGTGAATCACAAATTGAGCAGCAGGGCTTTAAGTCGGTGCGGCAATGGCCATTTGCCCACAATGCCCCACTAAATCTACCCGGCGTGTTGCCACATGGGAGCCTGAACAGTCCCGAAACGGGCTACCTATGCCCCATCACCGATATTCACGGGCGGGTCGTTGGCTGCCAGGTGAGATCGCGTGACCCACAGGCAGAGCGTAAATATTATTGGCTATCATCCGCTGGTAAAAATCGCCCAATGGGTCAAACAGCCCATCTAAAGGGCACTGATGAAAATCCGCTACTGTTCTTAGGCAACTTTGCCAATGCTCCTAGAATCGCTCTGTGTGAGGGCACAGGTGCGAAACCAGCGATCGCTCATCATCGCTTAGGGTTGCCCGTGATTGGGGCAGCGGGTGGCAACTTTGCCAGCGGTAAGAGCCAACTCTTAGAAGCGATGCAGCTTGCTCCTAATGCCCAATGGGTTCTCTATCCCGATGCTGGCAGCCGCAATAATCCAAATATTGTGCGGCAATATTCAGCGCTGACGAAACTACTGCTGCAATATGGGATAAAGCTATTAATTGCCGACTGGGGGCAGTGGAACGATAAAGCGGCTGGAGACATTGACGAGATTGAGAACTACTCGAACATCCAGCTAAAGCCCTTCTCCGAATTCACCAGAGCAAAAGGCTTTGCATCACAGCAAGAAGCTGTGAACCCAGAAGAAGTAGCCGAACGCGATCGCGCCATTTCCGACAAAGACCAAGGCTTCCTCAAACTTTACCCTTGTCTGCAAAAAGACTTTAGGCTTAGCCCCTCCAAAACTCGCACCATCCAAATTTATGAAGGCTATGCCCCGACGGTGGAACTCGACACAAAGAGCATCCTGCTACGCGGCTGGCTAGGCAGCGGCAAAACTGAGGCAGCTATCCGATCCTTATTGCCGCACAAGGATAAACAAATAGTGTGGGTATCTGGACGCAACGGTCTGTTACGCCAAACCGCAGAGCGGCTGCATAAGCTTGGTTTTGATGCCTATCACTTTCAAGATAACCCCGGTTTATACCGTGAAATGCTCAGGGATGGACACTCCGGCGTGTACCTGCTCTGCCCCGACTCGCTGAAAGATTACGCGGTCAAGCATTGCGAC
>JBGTAZ010000179.1:0-3199 GCA_041749615.1 Leptolyngbyaceae cyanobacterium
TCAGAACTCAAAGGCACAGGCGCAAGGTCTGCACCTGTGAGGCTGGCAACCAAGAAATTGATGCTGGTTTCTTCTTCAATTAGGTGGATTAAGTAGGTGTCTGAGGAGCCTGTAGCACGGGTGATGGATGTTTCTTCGGCAAAGGCACTGGATTCATCACCATTCAAAGCCGCCGCAAACGGTTGAGGTGGCTGAGCGTAATTCAGAGCCGCTTGTCGTAATCCAAGGTTTGAGGACGTTAAGCAGCCTTTTTCAGTTGTTCCCGAAAAAATGGTCACATCTTCATCTACCGTTGGCGCAATCACGCTTTGGTGAAGCTGTTTGAGAATGCGCGTCCGAGCATCGACTGAGGCTTGAAAATCGGGTTTAAGCTGCAAAACTCGGTCATAGCTGGAGATCGCTGCTTCTGATTGCCCCAGGTTTTCGAGCAGTTTGCCGCGATCGTGCCATGCCCAATAATTGGTCGGCTGAAGCTGCACGACTTGTTGAAATGCAATCAATGCTTCATTGGGTTTTTGAACTGTGGCGAGCAGCGTCGCTTGCTTAAACCAGGCAAGGTGATCATCCGGCTGGATTTCGACCACCCGCTGATACGCCGCGATCGCGTGATCCAATTCCTGCAAATTTTCCATTGCCATGCCGCGCATAAACCAGGCAAGCCCGTCGTCTGGGTTGTCTTGAATAGCGAGATCGCAGGAGGCGATCGCTTCATCATAATGCTGCAAATGGTAGAGCGTATCCACTTGCTTCAATCGGCTCAAAAGCTGCTTACGGCTGGTAATTGCCACCTGAAAGTCAGGCTTGAGGTTAACCGCGCGATCGTAGGATGCCACGGCTTCGTCAAACCGATTCAGGGTTTCCAACATTTTGCCGCGATCGTGCCATGCCCAGTAGTTATCGGGCTTTAGCTGCACCACTTGCTCATAAGCCTGAAGCGCTTCAGGCGATCGCTGGAGTTTTTCAAAGGCATTGCCGCGCTTGTACCATGCCAGGTAATCCTCTGGTTGAAGCTGGAGAACGCGCTCATAAGACTCAGCCGCTTCTTCGTAACACTCCAAATTTTCTAAGGCAATTCCTCGCTTAAACCAAGCCACATAATCACCAGAACTGGACTGAATCACTCGGTCATAGGCAACCACGGCTTCCCGATAGCGCTGCTGCTGGAATAGTTCGTCTCCCCGCTCTAACCAAACGAGGTGCCCCTCTAAAGTGACAATGGTTTGCTCCGTTAATAAGTCAGCAACCGACGTAACCCCCATCAAACCATTCAAATCCGCTAAGGCTTCTGCCGCCGAGAGATAGCGATCGCGAAAATCGTAGCGCACCATCTTGTCTAAAATGGCGGCAAGCTCTGAGCTAACTTGGGCGCGATCGCGCCACAGAATTTCGCTCGTTTTCAAATCCTTCGGCAATTTCTGGAGATAAGTCCCTGTCAGACATTGAATCGCCAAAATGCCAACTGCGTAAATATCACTACTAAAGCACGGCATTCCTGCCAATTGTTCATTCGGCATATAGCCAGAGGAGCCGATCGCCACACTATCGGTGGAGTGTCGATTTTCACCATCCGCCCAGCCGATTTGTTTGACGGCACCAAAATCGATCAAGACCAAACAATGATCGTGCGATCGGCGAATTAAGTTAGAGGGCTTGATATCGCGGTGAACCACCTGTTGCTGATGCACAAACTCCAGCACCGTCAATATATCTTGCAAAAGATGCAGCACTTCTGCCTCGGCAAATTGAGTCCGCTGCCGCAATTCCTGATTAAAAACGACTCCTTCAATAAATTCCTGCACCAAGAAAAACTTTTGATCTTCTTCAAAGTGAGCAAATAGCCTGGGAATTTGGCTATGACTGCCCAACGCATAAAGCACCTGAGCTTCTGTATCGAATAGGCGTTTTGCAGCTTGAAACGTTTCTGGGTCAACCTTTTTAGGTTTTAGCTGTTTGACCACACAGGTCGGCTGTCCAGGTAAATGCAAGTCGTCGGCTAAATAGGTTTGCCCAAAACCACCACCTCCCAAATGTTGCCTGATTTGGTACCGACTTCCAAGAATTTTGCCCAGCATAACTTGCCAATCTTCTAGAGTTTACAAGCCTATGAGCGACAGCCAGGAAATGTCCGAAGCTACTCCAGCCTATCTATAAGGATCGCAACAAAGCGGTTTCAAGGGTTCCGAGGAATTACCCAGAAAAGCTTAAAACCGTCGTAGATTTGCATAAAGAAACCGTAAAGATTCCGGTTGGAGATGCAGTTTGTTGGAATAAGGTAGCGATCGCGCTTTGGGAAAGTTGGAGCGATCGCCCATCCGGCTTGCATCAAATCCTATTTAAAGTTATGTCTTTTAATCACTTTTTGATGTTTATGAAGAATCGATTAAGTTATGATTTTTGCTAGGGATGCTTACTCTGTTTATGTAAGAGTAATCACGCAAGGCTGCAATGCAATACTAGAAAATATACTGACTTTTCTCTAGGCTCTAGCGCGATGTGTTTTTAATGGTGCAATTTGCCTGATTGTTTGGGGCATCAATTTAGTGCATTAACCTTTGACATTCCAGAGCGGGTAAATGACTCTACAAATAGACTGCAAAGTGCCCCCATCGTCGCAAGAATCATCTGCAAATCAGCTCTAAAGACAGCAATGCCTCATACTTTCCTGAGTCATAAATATTCAATACTACTGACTTTAGTTTATGTGTATCAATTGTATATATCGCACCCATGAGTCTCCATTTAGTCTTGGCTCATCTTTCTCTCTGGAAGAGCTAGTGACTAAATCCATATCACAATTCAATGTTGATTCTAAACAAGAGTTAATAGATTCTATTTCGGTTAATCTCTTCGGATCTTCTAGCTCTTTAATCGGCACGAATACTATCGATTTAAACCCGGTAAAACCTGTTTCAGATCTGTTTGATCACGCTTTGACCCGTTTGAAGGGGTTAGGACAAACCGCGATCGAGCCTGCGCTTCAAGCAGCCATTATCACTGAACTAAACAATCAGCAAGATAACGCTTTTCAACGTTTGCTCCGACCAACCTTGCTGCCAACCTTGCTGCCAACCTTGCTGATAGACCCAGTAGATCGCAACCCACCAATCATTGCACCGATTGCTCCGCCCATTGCACCGATTGCTCCGCCCATTGCACCGATTCCGGTTAGTTTGGTCACCCTTAGCAATCTGCTTTTTAG
>JBGTAZ010000180.1:0-5328 GCA_041749615.1 Leptolyngbyaceae cyanobacterium
GCGATTTGTCCTGGGTTGAGTCCAAATTGCTCGAAGCTGTGGAATAAATTAGCGCGATCGCTCGACAAAGTGCCGCCACCAATATCAAACCGATTGCCAGCAGGCGTAACAATCGTATTTGTACCATCCGCAGCAGGCGCAATTTGAGCCTGAGCCACAGTGCCCATGCCTGCCACGACTGGAAACGCGGCGAGTAACGGGACTAAACTGCGGCGTAAGTTCAGAAACCGCTGCTCAGACGGTGCGGCGGGTGGGGTGCGGAGTGCGGAAAGAGTCGGCTTGCGCCGTAGGGTGAAGCGTCCGGTGGGCAGGGCTACCTCAAGGTCATGGGTCTGAGCCATACCGCGCCGCTGAAGTGCCCGTTCGATGACGACTCGACTACGGAGGGTTTGCTCTAGATCAAGCAGATGCGAAGCATTGCCACCGTGGATGCGGTAGTAGTAGAGCGGCTCGCGGACGCGGCGGATTTGGGTGATTTCAGACAGGCGCAGGCAGAGGTCATAATCTTCCACAAAGTCGAGGGAGCCATCAATGCCGCCAACTTGTTCGTAGAGCGATCGCCGCAGTAAGCGAAAGTGAAAGGTCATGAATTCGACTAGCAGCCGATCTTTGGAGTAGGGCATGTGGCAGCGATGCCCCAATTGCAGCGTCTGACCTTGCTCATCGACATCCACATAGTCGGTGTAAACCATGCCAGCGCTGGAATCTGCATCGAGAACGGCGATCGTTTTTTCAAGCGCCGTGGGTGCCAGCCAATCGTCGCTATCCACCCAGCCGACATAGGTTCCGGTAGTCTGAGCGATCGCGGCTTTTAGCGCGGCGACCCGCCCACGATTTTCAGTGTGAATCACCCGCACCCGGCGATCGCGCCGAGCGTAGGTCTGGGCAAGTTCAAACGATCCATCGGTGGAGCCATCATCCCAAATCAGCAACTCAAAATCTTGATGAGTTTGCTGCAAAATACTGGCGATCGCGGTGCCTAAAAATGCGGCTCGGTTATAAGTTGTAATGACAATCGAAACGGGAGGATGCATACGGAGACCTCAAGGCTGTGACCGTTGTAACATCCTCAAAAACCAGATGGTCATTTAGCCCCGAAATTCTTAATACCAGTTCACCCTATTTCACGCTAATCGTGGTGCAGGTGAGGCTTAGGGGTTCTTGAGCAAACGCTTCTAACCGTACCGATTTGAGCAAGGTGTTCCAACTATTGAGCAAAGCCGAATCTTTGGGACTCGTGCAGCGTTCCTGTGCCAGCGTGGCGATCGCATCTTGCCAAATGCCAGACGATGCATAGATCGAAGCGCGATCGCGCACATTAACTGCCTTTCCCAAAGCCATACTCAGCGCATCATTGACTTTAATTCGCTGTACAACTCCTTCCACAAACGGATTACTGGATGGCTGATTAATATCGCAGATCATCGAGAACTGCCAGCGATAATCTTTTTCGGGTTCCATCTGATTGGTCACCGATTGGGGCAACGGATGACTGAGCACCCCGGCACCCCCCTTCAAAGGAACCAGAGCGCTGTAGACATCTTTATCGATATCGTCTGTAATTCGCAGTTCTCCCATCACAGCAGTCGTTTTGGGGACATACCAAAACAGCGTTGGAGTTTGAGAAGTGGTAGTGCTAAAGCTATCTGTGGGAGATAACGCGGTCAGCGGCTTTTTGCCAGAAACACAATCATTTGGGCTACGGGTTCCTGCTCCTTCCCGTCGTCCTGGAATTCCCCGCCTGGGCGGCGTATATTGCTGAGCTAGGGCAACAAGGGGCGAAATCGCGATCGCCACTCCCATCGCTAGAGCCACTGATGCCATGATGGATTTTCCACCGAAAACAGGGCGAACCATAAAAAATAGTCCTAAAAACACTCGGATAGAAACGAGAAGCTCAACTGGCACCACAAGCTGCCAACAGTCAATTCAGCGACTTCTTACACAATTCCTGAGCAGGTGAGCCAAAGAACCCTCTTCTCGCCGCACCCCTCACGCAAGATGACTCTCCCTGTTCTATTATGTTCCCTAAAAGCGACTATGACTATGTTCCCTACAAGCGACAGCGTCCTGCTTGATCGCACTCACGCTGCTGCCGCTCAGCCAAAACAGTTGCCATAGAACGACCCGTCAGAGCAAGCCGCCGATCTGCCCAAAAATCATACAAAACGTTGGCTAGCCAGCCAATAATAGGCAGTTTGGTGATAGCGTAAATCCAGCCCATGCCCAACACTTCATACACGCGCCGAAACACTTCCACCTTTTGAACCACCGTGCCGTCCGGCAACACCGCGTGAATCCGCCCCATTGCCGTCTCAAAATCCACGCCGCCATTCGCGTCTGCGGTGTAATCATCGGCAGCAATATCGACAAATTTTACCAATCCGCGATCGGCATCCCGTTTCTGCAAGAAATTCACTTCGCGCATACACAACGGACATTCACCGTCATACAGCAGCTTGATTTTCCAGCTTGATGAGCCGTCCGAAGGCACTTTAGCAACTTCAGGGGCATCATAAAGCGAAGTATTGGATGAAGCCATAGCGTGTTTTCCACCTGTTCCGAATAAGAGACTACAAAAACTAATCCATATCTCAATAGTTTAAGAAATATAAACAGCTCGAAACATTTGTTGAGTCCCTCAATTCTAAAGAAAGCCTGTAATCCTCTTTTTGCTACCCTGAGACAGTAACCTAACCTTGCACTCTATTCTCTTCACTCAAAATTCAAAACTCAAAATTCAAAACTCAAAATCTTCCCATGCACGATCGCTATTTAGATTTGATCAACCGCATCATTGCCGCCACGCTGAAAGGCGAGATTCGCTCGAAGGATCAGGTGTATGAAATGTTGCAGGCGGAGGTTGATAGCGGCACAGGCGAACTGTTTGAGCGCTGTTTACAGGAACAGGTAGAAGTGGTGCAGACGCAGCTAAAGTCTGCTGATGAGTTAATCCAGGCTAAAGCGACCCGCAAACAACGAGCGTTGAAGACGGTTCAAGGCGAGTGGGATCGCTGGCAAAAAAATAATCAAACCAGTTCCGTGCTAGCGAAGGTTGTGCGGTTGATTGCAACCCAGCCGCCAGAAGAACGGTTGAGTCAGCTTTTGAATGCGATCGATCCAAACCAAGCTGAAGTGCTGACCCGTGAACAAATCGGGCAACTTGCCAAACTGCTGCACCAAGCCGCGAGTCAACCCGATACCGCCAAGGACTTTGCCCAGGAACTTACGGAGTTTGCCGCTGGACTCGATCAAGGGCTAAAAACCTGGCAAGAACTGGAAGTAAACGTGGTGAGTTGGGTTTTTGAGCAAAACCAGGGGTCGCTAGGATTTGGCGGATCAGAACAACGTGGTCCTTGGAGCAGTTGGGCAAAGTCGGTGCGATCGCCGGGGTTGAGAGCACTATTCAATAATCTGGCGCAGCAACAAGCGGTGACAGCCGCAGGAGTTGCTTCTCCCGTCGGTGTTGCGGAATGGGTGGAATGGGCGATCGCCCTCCAGCGGTTGCAATTGGGCTTAGTCGGTTGGTTTGACAAACAGCCCTATGATGCCACTGCCGGAAAACGGCTGTCGATCGCCACCTTTCTGACTTTCACCGCCGTTTGGAGTCAGTTGTCTCAACGGTTTAGCGAACTCAGCCAGCCGATTTTGGCGCAGGGCTGTTTTCAAATGGCGCTGCAATCCCTGTATTACTTCGCCCAACAGCCCTATTACCCGCTTTATGGAGGACTGTTTGCAGCGCTGTCGGGGGAGCCACTGCAAACGACCCTGGATTATTTAAATCAGCCGCTCCGTCAGGTGTCCAATACTGCCAGCAAAGCCAGAATTCTAACCCTGTTGGGTTACTCACAACGGGCATTAGGGCAGGTAGAGCAGGCAGTGAAGCTACACGAGCAGGCACTAGAAATTGCGCGAGAATCGGGCGATCGCCGCTGTGAAATTGCCAACCTGAATCATCTCAGCCGCACTTGGGTGATGCAAAACGAGTATTCCTCTGCGATCGACACGAGCCAGCGGGCGCTAATTTTGGCACGACAAACCGGCGATCGCTTGGGTGAAGCCAATGCCCTAACCAACTTAGGCAGCACGACCGTGGCACAAGGTCAGGCAGAAATCGCTTTGGATGCGGAGCAATACGAACAGGTTTTGGAGTATTTGCAGCGGGGATTGCGGCTGTCTGAGCAGGAAGGCGATGTGCCGAGTCAGGCGCTTTGCACCAATAGCTTAGGCATTGCTCAAGTGATGTTGGAGCAATATCCAGAAGCGATCGCATCGCTAGAAAAAGGACTTCGGATCGCCCAAGCGATCGGCGATTTGTCCCTTCAAGGATTAAACTTCACCTATTTGGCAGAAGCCCATCGCGGCTTAGGGAACTCTGAACTGGCAATTTACACTGGCTGTTTGGGCATGTATTTGCTGAATCAGATCGGCTCGCGTCAATGGCGACAGCCTGCCGGAATTCTTAGCATTCTGAATGGACAACTGGGAGCCGAAGCATTCCAGGCAATTCTGACAAAATACCGTCCCCAGTTTTTGCCAATCATCGGCGTAGATGGGTTTGACTATCTGCCAACCTTGCTCACCGACTATCGCTCCTCCTAAAAAAACGCGGCGTTGCGGAGTAGCCCAATGAACTAGCCCTGCTCTTCCGCTCTGGGAGATAGATTTAGGGAAGGAACGCGCTCTTGAAGTTGACCTAAAGTTGACCTAGTTGTTCATTTACTTCGCTGTTTTGGTTTATGGACGGTAGAAGCAAAGGCTCATTATTTAATGCCGTTGCTGCTGGATCTCTAGAAGCATGGATTTGCTGGCGTAAGTCTTCGGTTTGAGCAAGAAGTTGGGTTTGGGCGATCGCCGCTTGATTCCCGGTTGCCAGCCACTTCAACTGCACCGTTTGATTGGCGGCTTCTTCATCACCCACGATCAAACAGGCTGCGGCACCACTGCGATCGGCACGTTTAAACTGTTTGCCAAAGGCGCTCCCACTCAGATCTAGTTCTACCGTAAAGCCACCCTGTCGGAGCTTTTGCGCTAACACCACCGCTTGCGCTTCGGCGTGGGTGCCCTTAGAAACCAGATAAAAATCAATGTTGGCAGCAGGCAAACTGTGGAGTTGTTGCAGTAAGATGACCAGCCGCTCCATGCCGATCGCCCACCCCACTGCCGGAGTATCTGCTCCACCTAGCTCAGTCACTAAGCCGTCATAGCGTCCGCCGCCGCCCACCGTTGCTTGAGCGCCCAAATCAGCCGATTGAATTTCAAACACGGTATGGGTGTAGTAATCCAATCCCCGCACGAGACGAGTGTTGATAAAAAACGGAATGCCTA
>JBGTAZ010000181.1:0-3942 GCA_041749615.1 Leptolyngbyaceae cyanobacterium
ATTGATCCGCGATGCCAACAGCAATGGCTTAATTGACAATGGCGAGGTGTTGGCTTCTAATGCGCCTTTCGGCACCAACCTTTCCAGCATCAACAGCGCCTTGCAGGCTGGTACTTACTTCATTCGTGTGAATCCCAGAAATAGCGGTGGCTCAACCAGCTATGCACTGAGTTTGACGGTTTGATAAATCGGTGAAAGGGTTTCAACTCCGCTCAATCCTCAATCTAGGGCTGAGCGGAGTTGCAGCAACCGAATAGCAGCAGCGGTGGCTTTGTTTTTTTACACAGTTGCGGTTTCAAATGAGATCCTGAGATTTGCGGTGGATGGGATGGTGTAGTTGAGCTTTTCAAAGCCAATTACTTGTCCGTTGCTATCTTTCATCAATATCACTTCATCACCCGTTTCTTCAGAGATGTATTCATCTTGAGGATTGCCAAACCAGACGGTCAAGCTGTTGCCGACCTGGTCGTAGTAAACTTTTACTTCTGCCATGCGGTTTCTCCTTCTTTGATTGCATCAGTGGGATAGGTGGTGATCAGAAAACCTTCTCCGTTGAGTTGCCTGATAACGGCACAGAGCCATCGTTTCTCGCGCTGGAGTTTGTAGAACAGATAAACGTTGGGATCACTGCGGCTGCGGCGGATTTCATCGGGTTCGGTTAGGGCTGCCTGTACTGCTTCTTCTTGCCCGTTCATGATGGGATGTTTAATCTGGGTAATGATGTTCCAGTAGGCGACGGTGACACGAATGCTGCAATTGAGCGGGGTTTGGGCAGAGAAGAATAGGTTGTCTGGCTCGTTGTTGTTCATGCAGCTGTCTATACTAAAGCATGGGAATAATCGGTGTAAAGATAGGACTACTCGTAGATATTCCTCCTTACGTCAGAGTAGTAACGCTGCAAGTTTATCTCTTAGTTCTTGTCCACCACCAATAATCGACAAGATAAGATGTAAATCGGCTGGGTACTTAGATATCTGAATGCCTTTTCTAGTAGTGCTAATGCTTTTCTTATCAAACGGCAGGTATTGAGGACAATTCTCTAAGATCTCGTTAACTTTAGAAATCAGGAACGGATTACCGTGAGATTTTAGTTCTAAACGCAATAAAATCTCTAGAGTTTCTAAAATTTGTCCTGCTGATAGTGTATTCCTCCAGCTTGTTTGAAAAAGAAGTTCACCATAATCTAAAAGGTCACAAAAAGCTTCGATGCAGTCGCTTCGCTCGATACTTAGTCTAAGGAGTTTCGCAGAGTGAAAGAAGTCATTTCTTAAGTCACGTCGCGCTTTCATCCGAGTATGTAGATTGTCAACTATTGAGACTTCAGTAGTACGTTTATTATTAAAAACCTCATAAACGTCTTGCAGTACGCGATGATAGTTTTTGAAGCGATCTCGCCCTGCACCTTTAACTAACTTCTTTACATCATCGGTGTTCGGAGTAGTGCCGTTCCGGATAGCAGCATCGACTCTTGTTTTTGCATCTTCAAATTTTCTCAGTTCGGTCTCGTTAGTATCTGACCAGCTAGGATTATCTTCGATTAGAAAGAGTTTAGAGAGTAATTCTGTGTAATTGTCACAGAGAACAAAAGCAGATTTAATGAATTGTCCAGTCGATTTACTACTGTAGAGTATCTCTGCTCCTGCTCCAATTTCGCGCATCAGGTAAGTTAGCTGGCTCATGTTCTAAGCCTCCTCACCTAGCAATTGTCGCTCAAAGCGAGCTTTAGCAGCGTCCCATTCTATTTCTGCTTCCTGTCGCAGTCTACGCATCTCCGACCTTGCGTTATCTACCTGCTCCACTACTGAACGCTGAATGTCTAATGGAGGAATTAAGATAGGAATTTCGCCAATCTCCTCTAAATTAATATTTGCTCTCGCAACTGGGCGCTTGAGATAATCAAGAACTGCTTGACCTATCGAAGATGATAAAAACCATCGAGCAAAGTCAGGTAAAAGGTTACTATTTAGTCGAACGGCTGCAATTGCCTGATTGATATTGGCAGGACTTGAGCGATCGTATACACCTACTGATCCAATAGTTGCACCAACAATCGCAATTAGCAGATCTCCTTGTCTTAATTGAGAGCGGCGCATCAAGCCCTCATGAATTCCCGACCTAATGCGAATGGCACTGTTGTCTATAACTCTTCCATCCTTCGTAATTTCGCCACTACGTATGAATGGAATACCATCTAGTCTATCAGTATAGGCATCACCACCAGATTTCGGAGTAATGCCAGAAAATATGTCAGTAGTTACAGATGCAAGTTGTGCAACAGGAAATGGATGGGACTGTAGGATTTGAAACAATTTGCGGAAACGTAGCTGATTGGAATATGCATCTAGCCTTGACTTCAGCTGACCTACTCGAATTGCAAATACTTGTCGATCGCTCTCCTCTGGTGCACTCAACCCAAGCTGATCAAGCAAGTACGCATCCAGACTAGATAGCAATTTATCTACTTGGGCTAGTTTTTGTTTGCGGGTTTGTCGGGCTGCTTCGATTTCGGCAACGAGCGCTCGTTGTACCTCTGAAGATGGAAGAGGTACAAGAATTTGACGAACTTCTTCAGTATTGAGTTCTGGACGAGTAGATTTATTTCCCCACCTATATATTTGCTTGTTACCTAAATTACTCTTGAGATATCCGGACAGAAAATCTGGAAGTATCCTTGCTGACGGACGAATTGCAGCAAGATGAGATGTGATATTCCCCTTAATAAGAACTTCAGGAAATACAGCAGAATAGCCAAGTATATAGCCAGCTTTGGTTAATAAAATATCTCCTGGCAAAACCTCACTTCTAATCAACTCTTGGTGTTTTTCTTCAGAAATATAAACCAACTCATCGTCGCTCAAAACTTCACCAGTGCGACAATTTGATACTCTAATAAGTGGAACTCCAGTCTTTTGGTATTCCTCGACCTTGAGCTGTGAACCAAAAGGACCATCAACAACACTTGATGAAATCTCAGCTTCACCAAGTTTAAAGATAGGAAGACCAGAGTTATGAAGACGAGCCTCAAGCGCGTGATGCTCTGGAAGATGAAACTGGCAATCTAACCGTTGATCTACTTCGCCCCGTCTGACTGCAAAACCCTGAGGAGTACTTTCAGTAGAGGGGCTTAGACGAAAAAAGGCTGAGGGTTCTGCTTAAACTTGCGGTACTGCGCCAAAATTCCTGAATCGGGGATAACCTCATCCGGTTCTGAAACCCAGTCTTCCCCATCTCTGTGATATAGCACTCGACGATCGAACAGATCACAGCGTTGAATCTCTGTTTTTTGGTCGCCCTCTATCTGAGTTTCAACCACTTTCATGGTTTTGCGACCCGTCGCGTCATAGCCAATGTTTTCTGCCACTGCCATGAAGATCGCTTCTTCATCGCTAGCTTGCTCATTCGCCTTTCGTTTACGCAAAAATACCAGACTGGCTTTTACCCCTGCCCCAAAGTGAGAAAATGCCGTCTGTGGCAAACTCACCACTGCCAGGAGTTGAAAGTTGTCTAACAGCCAGTCACGTACCCCTTGAAGCGATGAGTTGGTGAGAATGCCATCGGGTAACACGATCGCCGCTCTCCCTCCCGGCTTGAGGAACCGATGTACCCGCTCACAAAACAGAATCTCAGTCTTGACAGACGTTTTGGCTTTGATCGCTTTCTTGCCTGACTTGAAATCTGATTTGGTGGATTTCTTCACTGTGTAGGAAATATTTGCCAGGTCATAGCTCGACAGGTAGGGCTTTTCCTCTTGCTTCACCATTGCCCCAAAGGGCGGATTTGTCAGCACCAGCGTAAAGCGATTTTCGGCAAAGCCTTTATGATGGGCAGTCAGCTTTTCGATCGGTTCCAGCGCATCCCAGCCAATTACATTCGTATGTCCATCATCATGCAAGATCATATTCATCTTGGCGACACGGGTAATCTCTTCGTTAATCTCAATTC
>JBGTAZ010000182.1:0-6114 GCA_041749615.1 Leptolyngbyaceae cyanobacterium
GGTGCCACCCGGTTAGGAATGCTGCCGATCGCCGTTGGCTGGGGGGCTGGAGCAGAACTGCGATCGCCCATGGCGATCGCCATCATGGGCGGCTTAATCACCTCCACCCTACTCAGCCTGATCGTGATTCCCGTCCTCTACGCCCTGCTAGATAACTTCCAAATCCTGCTAAAAGACACAGTGAGAAAGGTGAAAACATAGCCACCCTCACCGAGAACTTGGACTCACCACCAAATTCGGTTTCCATTTTCATCTGTCCGGGCTAGCCGAATCATGTCAGAGATTTTTTCAGCATCTTTAACATGGTGCAGCGCTTGTTGAGTGCCGTCCGGCATATTGAATATAAAGTAGGTTGGCACAACAATATGATCACCTGTAATATCAGGCGCATCTACAGCAACTTGCTTAGCTTTTTCTTCAAGTGTTTTTGAGGGATCAATGCGATCGCCGGGATTCATAGTTAGCGGCGCATCCGCTTGACGAATTGCTTCTTTTTGGGCACGCTTTTGAGCCGGATCAACCTCTTCTGGCGTTAAGGGCTGTTGAATTTCCTTGAACTCATGATTAGATGTTGTCTCTTCGTAAGCCATAATTAAAGCCTTGAATTCATTTCCACAATAGTAGTAATAAATAAACTCTAAAACGTCTCTCGGAAGAGCCAGCTAGTGGGCGAACCGAATCATCGAAAGTAGTGCCTAAGATATAAATGATCTACTTCCAAAGAAAGTCTCTCGAAAGATATAGAGTCCAAGATGTAGAGCGATGTTTGTAATCAACAATTGCTATTAACAGGCAATGACAATAGATTTAATCTCAAGTATTTTGTAGATATTTTTGTAGGTGTTGCCAAGTGAGCATATCCCTACGAACAATGGGTGGAAACCCTGCGGGGCAGACGTTTAAGGAGTTTGGACAAACTTTATAATAGAACTATAGCGCAAAAGGCAAGTAGTAGAAGCAGTATGAAAGTTCAATCATCGATGTTAGTACATCTGGGATTTGGCAAGTATGTACGATCGGATCACATTACTGCATTGATCCCGGTTGAAGCAGAACGAGGTCCAGGTCGGCGAACCTTTGTATATGTGGATGGACAGTCTGATCCGGTGATTGCCTCTAGAACCGAAGACACAATTGTTCGCGATATGGTGCAAGAGCCTCGCGAAGTGATTCAAGCTCGACAACAGCAAGATGTTTTGCAAGATTTACTACAAGATCTAACTAAAGTGAATCCTACTGTCCGTCGTATTAGTCGAGATGAAGGTGGACTTGATCTAGAGCAGTTAGAACGTAGAATTCGTCAGGTATTAGAAGATTAAGAGGCAATTAGGGGCGGTTTTACGCCCCTGTAGATTTAACGCATCGCTAAAACAACTTAAATAGGTCGTAGTTTCTCAACATCTAACTGCCAAATATTGATGAAGCTGTTGACTTTATTGAATTTCCAACTTCTTTAATAGTTTGGGCGATCGGGTGTTGAGTATGAAGAAAAACACGGGCACAGTTACGACCCGGCATTCCAGAGATAGAACCCCCCGGATGAGTTCCTGCTCCGGTCAAAAACAGACCTTCAATAGGCGTTTTATAGTTTGCCAGTTCAGGCAAGGGGCGGAAAAACACCATCTGTTCCAAACTCATGTCGATATGATAATAGTTTCCTTTCAAAGCCCCCAGTCGTTCCCCTAACTCGGCTGGGCTTTCTACGTGACGTGCAATGACAGCATTTTTAACGTTAGGGGCATAGTCTGCTAGTTTGTCGATAACGCGATCGGCAACTTTATTTTTCAATTCATCCGTCCAGCCAGTGCCACATAACCCAGTTCCTTCGGCATTCTCAATTTGATAGGGTGCAAAAAACTCAATCCAAAGGGTATGCTTCCCTTCAGGAGCCATGGATGGATCAAGCATCGTTGGCATCACCACATATATCGATGGATCAGCATCCGGAATTCTGCCAATACTAGGATCACTATGAGCAATTTCCACATGCTTCACAGAGTCAGCAATCAATACTGAGCCGATCAAATACTCATCTTGATGATTATGATGCTCAAATCGTAGGGGTTCTGAGAGTGCACAATCAATTTTGAGAATTGTTTCATTATTGTTGGCAATGCGTCGTTCCAGTCGTTCTCGAACATGTGCATCCGCTTTGTCTACATCAGTTTCATCAATCAGATGCAGGAAAAGCCGCTTTGCATCAATATTAGAAATAACCCCATTAGCCGCACGATATTCGGTTCCCCCTTTGACTCTCACCCCTACCGCACGTCCATCATCAATCAATACTTTCTCAACGGATTGATCGGTTAATACTTTGCCGCCTAAGCTGGCCACCAAATTTAGCAACGCCTTGACTAAGGCTCCAGTGCCACCACGGGGACGCGCCATACCTGGATCATGCCGCATTGCCATCATTAAAGCCCCGATCGCCAAAGTTTTTTGGCTGGGCGGCGCACCTAATTCAGAAGCTAACCGAGCTAAAGGAGCTTTTAGAAACTCAGAATCAAAATACTCATTCAAGCTATCCTCAGCACTGGATAACATAGTCCGAATCAGATCTAGAGTTCCGTCGGGTGAACCCATTACAGACAGCAAATCTTTCAGCTTAGGAACATCATAATTTCCTACAATGTCAATCACTGATTTAGGCGGTGCATTAAATATAGGAATAATACCTTTCAGCATCCGCTGCCAAAAATCTACAAACTCTGCATATTTTTGAGCGTCTCTTTCACTAAAACGCGCAATTTCAGCACAGGTTTTTTCAATAGAACGATGCGCTAGAAAGTAGCGACCATCGGGATGTGGGCAAAATACTGTCGTATCGCAGTATAAATACTCCAACCCGTACTTAGTCAACTCTAATTCTTCAACGACAGGTCCCAAGTGGATAAACTCATGATCGATCGCACAACGATTAAAATTAAATCCTGGTGCTTCCTCAGGCATCAGTTCTTCTGTGGTTGCCCCACCGCCCGGCACAGAGCGCTTTTCTAATAGCAAAACACTGTAGCCTTCTTTCAACAAATAGGCTGCACAAACTAAGCCATTGTGCCCAGCGCCAATAATAACGACATCGAATGATTGCGTCTTGGTACTACTCATTTGTATCGCTCAAATAAACGTCTTAGTGGCTTAAATAACACAAGTAAAAATCAAGTTAAAACATTAAAAAAGCTAACCACTTTAAGCATCTACATCTACATGAAGACCGATTAAAGTAGTTAGCTATTAAGCATGGGGGTTACGAAGAATAAGCAGTAATTGATCTTAAGGAAAGAGGTGGAAAATGTTGCGAACAACACTATAGCCAGCAATGTCCCAAGCTAAATAGGCAACGAACCCAATCATTGCAAGCCGTCCGTTCCAAATTTCAGCTTGAGGCGTAAAACCAAATAAGAAAGCGTTGCGGTCTTTGCCGTTGTAAGCGTTAGCGACGGGAGGTACTGTATTCGGGGTACGGGTTTCCATAATTAAATCTCCTAAGTAGTGAAGTTTTGCAACATGACCTAACGGTAAGGAGTTATTCTTCGGATAAAATCTGCCTCTAGTGATAGATCGTCCCTTAATCTTCGTTACGAGCTTACGTAGCACAGGGTTCATTGTTTTGAGTATGATGGAAGGAGTTAAGGGATCTCCTTCAAGCAATAGCCGCCCTAAGGCAAAAGCAGCAAACATAAGTATTTGCTTTAGGGGGAAGCTAGAGTAACCCAAAAAGGGCGGTCTTCTAATCAAGCTAACTTCTGAAAAATTGGCTGGGGTTTAATCAGTAAAGATGAAGAGGATGGGAGATGGCGAGGCTGAAACGGAACCTTTTTGCCAAGATGAGCAAAAAAAGGCGTTGCCCACCCTAATCTTTTTTGCTGAGCCAGCATAACAATTTACAATTAGAAATGTTGTTAGAACACGGCACAAGGATTTTTTAATCTTCTGCACGACAAATTTCGCTTAATCAGGCGAAAGCAGCACGACTTCCCTTGGGTAATGCTTAAAGGTGGTCATCAACAGTTTGTCGCATTCAATCTAGAGAGTAATTATGAAAGACCTCACGCGCTATCGCAACATTGGCATCTTCGCCCACGTAGATGCAGGCAAAACGACTACAACTGAAAGAATCTTGAAATTAACTGGCAAGATTCACAAAATTGGTGAGGTTCACGAAGGTGCGGCAACGACTGACTTTATGGAACAGGAGCAGGAGCGCGGAATTACGATTCAATCTGCGGCGACGACCTGTTTTTGGAATGACCACCAGCTAAACATCATCGATACGCCGGGGCACGTAGACTTTACGATTGAAGTATATCGATCGCTAAAAGTACTCGATGGCGGTATTGGCGTATTTTGTGCATCGGGCGGGGTTGAACCGCAATCTGAAACAAACTGGCGGTATGCCAACGATTCTGAAGTAGCGCGGATTATTTATATCAACAAGCTCGATCGCACGGGTGCTGATTATTATCGGGTGGTGAAGCTAGTTGAGAAAGTGCTTGCTGCAAAACCAATGGTCATGGTGCTTCCTATTGGCGTTGAAGAGCAGTTTTCGGGCGTAGTCGATTTGCTGACCCGCAAAGCCTGGATCTGGGATAACTCTGGCGACCCCATGAACTATGAGATTACAGACGTTCCCGCTGACATGAAAGACGACGTGGAAGAATGGCGGGAGAAACTGATTGAGCTAGCGGTTGAGCAAGACGACACTCTGATGGAGAAATATCTGGAAGGGGGAGAGTTAAGCATTGAAGAAATTCAAGGCTGTATTCGTAAGGGCACTCGCGATTTGGCATTCTTCCCGACTTACTGCGGTTCGTCGTTTAAGAACAAAGGCGTGCAGTTGGTGTTAAACGCAGTGGTTGACTATCTGCCCAACCCAACGGAAGTGAAACCTCAGCCCGAAGTCGATTTGGAAGGGGAAGCGACGGGTGATTTTGCGATCGTTGATCCCGAAAGACCCCTGCGAGCGCTTGCCTTTAAAATTATGGACGATCGCTTTGGCGCATTGACCTTTACCCGTCTGTATTCAGGCACGTTGTCAAAAGGCGACACGATTCTCAACACTGCCACGGGCAAAACGGAGCGGGTCAGCCGATTAGTTGAAATGCACGCCAACTCCCGCGAAGAAATTGATTCGGCGCAAGCAGGCGACATTATTGCGATCGTCGGCATGAAAAACGTGCAAACTGGGCATACGCTCTGCGACCCTAAAAATCCTGCCACCTTGGAGCCAATGGTCTTCCCCGATCCCGTGATCTCCATTTCCGTGAAGCCGAAAATCAAAGGCGGCGACGAGAAAATGGCAATGGCGCTGATCAAAATGGTTCAAGAAGATCCTTCCTTCCACATGGTCACCGATGAAGAGAGCGGCGAGACGATCCTGAAAGGGATGGGCGAACTGCACCTAGATATCAAGGTGGATATTCTCAAGCGGACGCATGGCATTGAAGTGGAAGTCGGTAAGCCTCAAGTTGCCTATCGTGAATCCATTACCAAGCGTCTGGAAGATAGCTACACCCACAAGAAACAGTCCGGCGGTTCGGGTCAATATGCCAAAATTGACTATGTGATTGAACCGGGCGAACCCACAACTGGATTTCAGTTTGAATCGAAAGTGGTGGGGGGTAGTGTTCCTAGAGAGTATTGGCCTGCGGTTGAAAAAGGCTTTGAGAGCAGCATTGGCAAGGGCGTGTTGGCTGGGTTCCCCTGTGTAGACTTGAAGTTTACCTTGCTTGCAGGCGGATTCCACCCGGTTGACTCGTCCGCGATCGCCTTTGAAATTGCGGCAAAAGCTGCCTATCGCCAAACGATCCCCAAGGCGGGACCTCAACTGCTGGAACCGATCATGAATGTCGATGTATTCACACCCGATGACTACATGGGCGATGTGATTGGTGACCTCAACCGTCGTCGCGGCATGATGAAATCTCAAGAAACCGGCGGCATGGGTGCCCGGATTAAAGCCGATGTGCCCTTGAGCGAAATGTTTGGCTACATTGGTGATCTCCGCACCATGACCTCTGGTCGGGGACAGTTCTCCATGTCATTCTCCCACTACGCGCCTTGCCCCAGCAACGTCGCGGAAGAGGTGATTAAGGAAGCCAAAGAACGTCAGGC
>JBGTAZ010000183.1:0-4871 GCA_041749615.1 Leptolyngbyaceae cyanobacterium
GTATCAAATTTCTCACCCGGTGCATAACCAACCCCGGCAATTCTGCTGTTTCTAGAAGCTTGGGAACGAAGCAAAACACCGTTCGTTCTGATTAGCGCGGGGGTTGGCAAAATCCGGCGACAAACGGGTGTGGCTTGAGCCAGTTCAATGGGTGTAGCTTGAGCAGACAAATCTTGCGTTTGAGCAGGCAGATCTTGTGTTGGCACTGCGATCGCGGCATGGGTTAGACCCAGACCATCAATTCCGCATCCAACCACCAAAGCCGAGAAAAGAACCCAACTTGCTTTCTGAATATTCATGCGATATACCTCACACCGAGAAAAGTATTCGCATCCAGCCTATCAGTTGGTTTATGAGATGTCACTAATTAGGTTTGGGGGTGCCCACTTCTAAATCAGCGGGTGTAACGGATTGGGGGGCTTGCTGCCGGAGACGGTCTGCCTGCTGTTTACGAAAGTTAGCAGTTTCTTTGTCGAGGCTTTCTCGTTTATCAGATGAAAAATCTTCAGCGCTCACAGAAGGACCTTGTAATGCACGCAGCATCATATTGGTAAAGCTGCTGGTCGAGTCTCCAGACTGCCCAGAGAAAAAATTGGCATCATCTTTTGCCCGTGAATCTTGCAGGGGTGCAGCAATTTGAGCCTGAACCGAAGTAGCCGTGAAGCCAGAAATCCCTGCGGCGATTAGCCCACCTAGCAGCAGATAGACAGAATAGCGAGTGGATGCCAGGATTGATTGATTCATTTCAGGGTGTCTCCTCCACGGTTTTCTAACGATCACGATCGCGTGATTGGTTTCCACTACTTTAGCGTGTTCCTTTCAAGACGGCGCTCTTAATCCTCTTAAAGATTTTAGACTGAAGGCTTTTCTAGTGATGCGATGGAGGAAGCAATGATGAGATCGCAGTCCTCCACAAGCTCTCGCCGCTCCATCGCCGCCACTAGCGCTTCATAAGCAACCCAGTGAGTTTCCAATAAGGTCTTAGCACGCAAGACAGAAAGCCGCTCTTTTTGTTGACGATCGGCAGGTGAAAAGCGAATTTGGTTCAGCAGGGCGCGCAGCTTGCCGCGATCGTCGTCGCCTCCTTCCGCCGTGCCATAGACCATCGCTTCTGCTGCACCGCCCGCCATCCAAATCGTGCAGAGGCGATCGAGCAATTGTGCCGATATAGTACCCTGCTGCAATTCTGCATCCAAAACCTGAGTATCAAACTGAACGCCGCCCTGCCCTGGGTGCCCTTTTTTTAAAGCTTCCCATGCGCTGAGGGTGTAATCTGTCACGGGAATGCCCAACTGATGGGCAACCAAAAAGTGTCCTGCTTCATGGTGAATAATGCGTGCCCGATGCTCGGTGGAAAACCCCGCTAGCCAATCCAACATCAAAGTAGAGCCGCGCCCCTGCCAACTTAAAGTATCCAGTGCCGCTAATCCTAAAACGCTGGCAGTGGCGATCGCGGGAACTGCTGGGGACAAATTCACAAACGGTCCCAACAACGCAGACATGGTAACCACAAAGATAGAAATGGCAACCAAATTGAGAGACAACTGACTCATTGAAAGTGGTTTTTATTCGAGTTTTACTTAGCCTAACAACAAATGTAGAGCGATTAGTTGATCACTGAGGCTAGATCTCCCTCGTTTGAGCAGCGTACCCCTTTAACCTGTTTTATCGCTATTTTTTGCCCCGTGCTTTATAAAAAGTTTCCAGGCTAGCGCGATCGCCGACGAAGCGCCAGTGCCAAGGTTCATAGGTCACGCCCTGCTTATTATTTTCAGGAAACGATATCTCAAAGCTGTGGAAGGGAGCATTTGCCTTCAGCCATTTGAAGGCGGGCGTATTTTCAAAGTCTGGGCTGAGGTGCATGGCAGGCACAGTGCCATCGCCAATATCCAAGGCATAGCCCGTATGATGTTCACTGTAGCCGGGAGGGGCGCTGACCTTTGCCCGTTCAGCGGCAACCTGTCCTCGTTCAGCTTTCTTGCCAAAAAAGAGATAGTCCTGCTCGGTCAGCGATCGAAAGCCGGAAAGTGGCACGAGGCTTACGCCTTCCTGTTGGGCGGCGGCTTGCATCTCTTGATAGGCTTGGGCGGCGGCTTTTCGCAGCCTAATTGAGCCATCGGCAGTAATAGCGCTCAACTCGTTTTGAGTCGCTTCTGGATATCGAAAGTGCCCCAGCATTGTGTCTGCATTTACGGGTGTCGATGTGGGCGATCCAGTTGGGCTAGCCGCCGTCACCGATTGAGCAGAATTGGCGACTCCTGCTGCATTATCAGCCTGGGCTTGCTTGGAACGCTGAAACTGAACGGCTACCAAGATGCCACCCAATAGGGCGATCGCGCTTAGCGTCGTTAACCCTGCCATCAACATTGATCGATCAACCGTGGGGTTCGGTGCAGTGGGGTTCGGTGCAACCGTTGGACTGTCGCGCAGCGCAACCGGAATATCATCGGGCAGATGTTTGGTAACATCCGAGGAGTTGTCTGGTGCGCTAACCTTATCCAAGCGTTTGACTCCTGCTCTGTTGATCGCCTGTTTAACAGGCAACATCTTAGCATTAGCAACTATAGACTGAGATAGAATTTTCCACCAAGCACTCCGTCAACTCATGCCATTTGACAAATTGCTGGCAATCTGTATTCCCTTATTAAGTGGGACAGGGTGCGGCTTTCTTTTGGGGCGGATCTTGCCCGCTAGAGCGCCTGTCATGCTTGGCAAATTCCTTTTTTGGATTGGGGTGCCCATCGGAATTGTGGCGTTTCTGCGCCATGCGCTGATTTCTGCATCGCTGTGGATCGCTCCTGTGGCTGCTTGGGCAGCGATTTTGTTGGGCAGCAGCTTGGCGTGGGGGTGGATGCAGTATTTAGACCGTAGGGAGTGCAGACTTCGGCGTGAGACGTTCGGTGAGCGCTTAGTCGAACAAGTGCGGAGTGCGGAGGATGGAAACGTCTCTAAATTTTTGCCATTTTCGCCATTTAGGGCTGGCTGGAACCGCAAGACTCAGGCTAGTTTCTTACTCACTTCAATGGTGGGCAATACGGGCTACATTGGGTTTCCTGTTTCTCTAGCGTTGGTGGGTTCAGACTATTTCACTTGGGCGATATTTTATGACATGCTCGGCTCGACCCCAGGAGCCTATGGCTTGGGGGTGGCGATCGCGTCGCGCTGGGGCAATCATCAGACCAATTGGCAGCGATCGCTGCTTACCCTGTTAGTCAATCCCGCACTATGGGGATTTTGTGTGGGATTGGCAGTTAGGGATGTCGTGATTCCACCGTGGGCAGAAACCAGCTTGCGGGGTTTTGCCTGGGGCGTAGTAGCGCTGTCCTTAGTGTTGGTGGGAATGCGCTTAAGTCAGTTAACTTCATTTAAAAGCATTCAACCTGCCGTTTTTAGCCTCACTATTAAAATGCTACTGGTGCCTTTAGTGATCGGCAGCGGTCTATGGTGCTTGGGCGTACACGGGTTGGTGCATCGGGCAATTTTGCTACAAATGGCGATGCCGCCTGCCTTTGCCACGCTGGTGATTTCAGAAGCCTATGACCTGGATCATGAACTGGCAGTCACCGCGATCGCGATCGGCAGCCTCACCTTACTGCTGACTTTGCCTCTTTGGTTATGGCTTTTTGGCGGCTACCAGTAATTGCTTGCTTTAAGGCGTATCCACATCAGGAGATTGGTGAGTCGAATGACTCGAATCGTCCTGTTGTTGCAAAGACTCTTGTTCAGGCAAAATGACTTTTTCCATCAAATATTCGATCGTTTGCTGCTTCACCCAGCCCCGTGCCGCTAAAATTTCTCCAAAGCGTAACCCGTTAACCTTTTGGTCATCGAGTACCACGGTAACTTGGGCAGGGGTAAGTAATCCCGCATCGACCAAATAGCCACCAATTCGTTTGTTGCGGGAGAATGAGGGATCGTGAGAGACTTCAGGATTGCTGTTTGTTGGCATAACTCTTGAATTAGAATGCGTAGATGGGGACAAATCTGGTAGTAAAGGGAACAACAACTAGCTAGATACACTTAGTTGACGCAACACAAGTACCCTAATTATGGAAATATCAGCGCCCTGAAAATAGAACAGGACGTTGGATTTAGCAGTTTGGCTGAACTTTCTCCTACATCAACGCAGCTTTTGCGCACTCAATTTCTGAGAACTCTGAGAAAATTCAGCAAGCCCTAGGTGAGACCGCCTATAGGATGCCCCGTTGGTCACAAAAACATTACTTCACCCCAAAAAATACTGTGGTACTCCCGTCAAACCACAAAAAATCATCGACTCCGCCAGAAACGGTTATGCGTTGCAAAGTCGATTGACACGCTGATTGATATATTCTCGGACTCTATTCTAGGTTGGCAGTATGGGTAGCCACAAGCTCGGTAATGGTCATCTGCTCATACTGTTCAAAGGGCTGGTGAATCCAAGGATCGTCTGGCAAATGAGTTACATAATAGTCGGGAGTAATGACAGAACAGTGTTTGTACCACAGTACGGCGGTGCGAACTTCTTCGATATAAAACCCGTATTTGCGATCGAGCCAGCCGAGCGTTTTCTTCAGCGTCACACCAGAATCAACGAGATCATCCACCAGCAGAATATGGCTACCCAAATTGGCAGTAGTTTTGGTCAGGTCATGAGAAAAAACTAGCGATCCACGGGATTGATTGTTGCTGCCTCCGTAAGATGCAGTGGACAAGATGGCAAGGGGTACGTCATATAAACGGGACAAAATATCGCCCACTCTTAACCCCCCTTTTGCCAAACAAATAATTTGATTAAACTGCCAGTTGGATTGATGCACCTTCACGGCAAGCTGTTCAATGGTGTGATGGTAATCTTCCCAAGAGACGTAAAGATCTGGCATGGTCAAGCT
>JBGTAZ010000184.1:0-5938 GCA_041749615.1 Leptolyngbyaceae cyanobacterium
ATAGCGGCAAGCGCCTTAGATTCTGGTTCACTCAGGCTAATTGGGGCGGGGCTTAAGCGCGGCATGACTTTAGGACAAGATTAGCGGTATTGTCCAATTCTACTATTAATGGCTGGCTTGTTTATGCCGCAGTCTACTAGAGGATGCAAAAGCTAATTTGAACCACGAAAGCATTCGCGCCATCTTCGTGACCGATACAATCTCACAGAGAAAAGATTGGTCAAAGCTGCATGTTGTTTCGATTGCTCCCTTAACTGCCACTGTGATTCAGCGATTTACAGTCGATAAATCACTCAGCGACCTGATTACAGACGAACAATCCGCCAAGCTATAAGTGCTTGTCCTCAGAGCCACTAGCTAAGGTTATCCTGCGCTGCCTGTGCCCGCCTCGGACAAAAACGTTTCTTTGGGCAGAGCCATGATGTGTCCTTTGTGCAACACAATAAAAGGTAATCTGCTCATGGTAAGGATAGCTGTGAATTTACAAGCCTTGAGCTTCTTGCTCGTCTCTATCCTAGCCAATGCTGCTGTACAATTCTTTCTGAAAACTGGCGGCATCAAGCTAGGAAAAGTTGAAGTGAGCAACTTTTGGCAGCACTTTGAGCAGGCAATGGTGGTTCCCGATTTACTGGCAGGAGTTGCCTGCTCCGTAGTAGCGGCGCTCGCATACTTTATCGTACTGACCAGCGCTGAACTCAGCGTGGCAGGCCCAGCCTCCGCGCTAGTCTACATCTTCTCCGTACTTCTAGGTCATTTCTTGTTCAAGGAAGCAGTGCCGTTGAACCATCTCGCTGGCTTAGGTCTGATTGTCTGTGGCGTGGTATTAGTCAGTTCAAAAGCTTAGCTGATGCAAGTTTGAGTAGAGTCAAAAAGCAGGTAGTGCCCGGATGATAAGGTGAGAAACTGCTTTGATTCAGAGTAACGCTGCAAGCCGCAAGCTGACCGAGAGCGGTCGTATATTCACTAGCAGCCGTGGGCACTGAGGAAAATCGAGCAAGGCAAAGCTATTTATGTCTACTAATAGTCCTAAGTCGGAGAAAATAGATGATGGAGGAGATAATCCATCACTGTCTAGAGTCCTAGAGCAGAACATTCGGACAATTGCTTATCTGCGCTTGCAAGCATCACGGGCGAGAGGGCTGCAAGAACGCCTTGCTGACGCTATCACTGCATTCTCAGGACGCATGGTGTTTGTCTATGTCCACATCGTCTGGTTTGGCCTCTGGATTCTGCTTAACACGGGACGCTTTGGCCTACCTACGTTTGACCCGTTTCCTTACGGACTCCTAACGATGACCGTGTCCTTAGAAGCGATCTTTTTGTCTACTTTTGTACTCATTAGTCAGAACCGCTTCAGTGAAGAGTCAGAAGGCCGTGCCAACCTAAGTTTGCAAATTGGACTATTGACCGAACATGAGGTGACGCGGGTGTTGCAAATGCTCGATGCTATTCAAGACAAACTTGGCATTGATAACGATGAGGATAGCGAGCTGGCAGATTTGGAAGTGCAAACGAAACCAGAGGACGTCTTGGCTGAAATTGAACGTTTACAAAAGCTAGTGCTCAAGAGAAAAAAGCGAACTTAATAGCATCGGCCATGAGGTGTTTCTAGAAACGCAACAGCGTGACAGCAGAACAGCTAGAAGAACATCAATTTGGGTTTACATCCCTGTCATAACTGCTGGACGTTGACCCACGCGCTCACAGGTCATGGCTCCATCTCAGAGGGTTGTCCACCAAGCGATCTTGCCCTGGCTAGCCTTGTTGCTAGAAGGGAACCAGCTATATTGCCTGATTCTATTGAGTTTTTCCTAGGTTTCTCCACTCTCCAAGAGTATCTATTTTTATGCGTAGTGACAATGGAGCCAAGCTTGCGGGGTACATCGGACAGGTAGGGGCTTTTTACACCTACGTTGTCGTTTCGTGGTCAGTATTTAAGCGAAGCCAAGACTTCGTTGTAGGGAACAACTCCTGCAACGGCATGACTGACTTGCTGAGCAACACGGGGGTTCTGCTTCATCAGCCAAATGAGCAAGTAATTCATAAATGAAAATTTTCTTAAGGCTCTAATCTGTAGACCTGCACGCAAATCGGCTTCAAAGTGAGATTCGTACAGATACTGCCAATTATCGGCGGCGGCACCGGGGGTACTGCTCATGTTAATGGCTTGCGCGACATGAAAGCCGCTGAGCACTGCATTGGCAATACCTTCACCTGTCAATGGATCAGTCAGATTGGCTGCATCGCCAATTTTGAGAATGTTTCGATCGGCTACGCTGTTTCCCTTCTTGGCAGTTGCTAACGGGAAGACCTTGAGTGATTGTTGGCTTACCACCTTACTGTGTAGCTGTCGCGCCACCTCATTATGCTGAACAAACTGCTTGAAGAGTTGAATAATGTTAGTTTTTAGTTTCTGGTATTCATCTAACCAAACGCCAACGCCGACATTCAATTTAATCAAATCGTTTTGGGTTGAAACAGGAAAAATCCAACCATAACCATTTATGCCTAAGCTGCGATCGAAGTAGATCTGGGCTTCAGCCAGCGCTGTTTCAGGCAGGTCTTGCCGCTTGAGCACCCAGTAGGCACGCATGGCGATCGCCGTCACCTCACCCGCAGAAACCCCACGCGCATCAATGATGGTATCAAACGCCTCTTCTAACCCCTGCTGCTGCCAATCATTTTTGTGCACAGTCTGCGTGCGAAACTGGCAGCCCGCGTTCATTGCCTTCTCATAAAGGATTTGGTCAAACAATAGTCTGGGAACGCAGTATGCTTCCAGTTTTGTTGTTTCACTGTGAGAAATTTGGTTGGAAACGCCTAGAAAAAAATGGCGGATTGGGGCATATTCCAAAGCTGACTTCCTCAGATCGTGTGGGTAGATTCCCATCATCGAGATTGCCTGGATGGATTCGATGCTTATGCCATCGCCGCAGACTTTGTCTTTCGGAAAACCATGTTTGTCAATGAGAGTTACGTCATGCCCGCTGCTTGCCAAATGATATCCGGCGGAGCATCCGGCTGGCCCTGCACCAACAACCGCAATTTTAGACATAGTTCAACCTCAATGAGCAATGAGTAAGCGACCTCGAAAGAAGAAGGAGGCTGGGCTATCTGACCAACGGAGCAACTGTTTTGCCATTGCCTGAACGTCCTGCTGTCGCTTTACCTTCTTATCTGACAGATAAACGCCTAATAATGCCTGATTGATTAGTTGATGAAACCGAGCATGGGGTAATTGAGCCACACTGAGCGTTGCCTTTTGAATAAAATGCTTAAATCGCTCAAACATATCATCATTATTGTTGTAGTAAGAACAAAAGTTCAAATCGCCGTTCAGCCGATCTTCTTCCTGATCAATCAAGTAGTCCAGGAGAATATGTAAGCCTTGCACCCAGGGGAAATAGCTCTGCTTGACTTGATTTGTCAGTTCCGCCGATAAATCACGATCGAAGGCATACGCTACCAAACAGAAAATGCCCAGAGTGGAGCCAGCACAGGCAGAAAATTCATACCAGCGGAGTTCAGGCAGTTGCTTTTGATATGAAGAAAACCACGCCTGCAAGCGTGGCACTCGCTCTTCTACCTTGACGTGCTTATGCACTTGTAAACTACAGTAGTAGGCTGCAAGCTCATGCAGGGCTGGCGCTATCGTTGAGTAGTTTGGCAATTTGCTCAAAACGTCCTGACACGTTTTAACTAATTTTTGCAGATAACCACCATCAGCTTGATCGCCTCTAACGCGATAATAGTTAATGTCTTCTAAACCGGGTGTTAGTGCATGAATAAGCGATTCATGCAGGGCGTAGAAATCTTCGGGATCAAGCGAGGTGCTGCGATCACACAAATTATCTAAGTAATCACTAATCGTTTGATAAGCAACAATAAATCTGATTGCTTCCTGCCCGTGACTTTTAGCAAGCAACCCATAGATTGAGCCGCCTTCACAATGAAATTGCTTCGCTTCAAGGCTATCTAAAGCTTGTTTACGAAGTTCTAAGTTGGGCATTTGCTGTGCCTGAAACGTCCACTCTTCCAGATAACCACGCACGGTTGGAATGACTTTAGAGTGGGTTTCTGACATCAGTTTCCAGGGAGAAATCGGAATGTTCATGGAGATAGAAAACTATGTTTTTGCAATTGCTTAGGATAGTGACAATAACAATTACCACATTAGAAAGGTTTACAGCATTTACCCTCTTCATAAGGGAAGAAGGAGTTGTTAAGTTTCGCAAATGAAAAGCTAAAAAGACAGTGCTAAGAGGGGTTAGACGATTCGTTTAAAGCGACAAATAATCAATCAACTCGATTGAGTGACTGCTTTTACTGCTAGGGGTGGCATTACCACTTTTTGAGCAATTCCTAATGTTTTGAGGCTTTGAATCAACCACCAGGTCACATCTACCTGCCACCATTGCCAGCCAGCTTTTGCCACCTTGGGGTAAGCATGGTGATTATTGTGCCAACCTTCGCCAAAGGTGAGGAGGGCTGCCCACCAGAGATTGCGCGATCCATCATCGGTTTCAAACGTGCGATCGCCAATCAAATGGGTTGCGGAGTTAATCAACCAGGTCGTGTGCCAGAGTAGCACGACTCGCACAAACACCCCATAAACAACGAACGACCAGCCACCGAGCGCATACAGTAAAACGCCAAGCGGCAGTTGCAGCAAGAGAAAATAGTGATCGAGCCAGGTGTAGAAGCGATCGCGCGCCAAATCAGGTGCATATTGACGGTAGGTTTCCGTGGCAAAGAATTCAGTGCGGGGGTACATAATCCAAAGCATGTGGCTCCACCAAAAGCCACGCCGCGCCGAATACGGGTCTTTATCCACATCTTCGGTAAACGCATGATGCAAGCGATGTCCCGCGACCCAAAAGATGGGTCCCCCTTGCAGGGCTAAGGCACCCAGCAAACCGAAGGTATATTCCAACCCTTTCGGTACTTGCAAACTGCGATGCGTGAGTAGGCGATGATAACCCAGACAAATACCAATGCTGCCGAAGAGCCAATGGAGCACAACCATCACTCCCAATGCTGACCAGGAGAAAAACCAGGGTGCTAGAAGTGCTAAGGCGTGAACAGCGCTGAAAAAGGCAACATTTCGCCAACTTAAAACCAGGGTTTGCTTGCCCGTGAGGGTAGAGCCAGACAATTGAGCAGCCACAAAACCTCCTTAGAACTTTCTTCAAAATGAAGCGGTGATGAAAAACGAGTGCTGTGTTGATTGAGGCTCAGCAATTTAGCAAGCTGTGATGAGTAGCAGAGTCAACAGTGGTGATGTTCCAAAAGCAGTACTGAATCGCAGCTCCAGCAAGCCTCTAGGCGCTGTACGCGGTAGCGGTTCCAGAACTCAAAAGGGTTTAAAGCGACTTTCGCTGCACTAAAGACAGGTTGAGTCAAAAACTGATGCAGCGGTGATGGCAATCTAGTTGGTCGCTCAATGGATTGCATAAGATCAAGATTTTAAAGGTTGGGACAGGGACTATAGGTGAATCAATGCTCCGGACAGTTTTCGAGATAACGGCTGAGACCCGCATTCTACCGTTGGCGATTTAAAACTGTCCGGACTATTGGTGAATAAGAGGTAGGAAAAGGAGCAAGCTGCTTTGAATTGTTGCTTAATAAGGGTTTGTCTCAACAGCAGACCATCCGTGGTGAAGGTCTGATCGGCTTTAGCTTCACTTCGTCAAATTTCGATTAAATCCATGTTCGGTTTTTCACCGTTGGTTGCATGGTTGCAGAAGCTGTCTCAGATTCTCTCTACCCTTTGACTGTTTTAGTAGAACTTATACAAATCACACACAATTCAAACGTTTGCTAACTTGTCTGTAGCTCAGAAGGTAAGCCACTGGTTTTACCAGTGCGACTTGAACAGCTTTTAGCGTTTCCGGCGTTCTTGAGCGCTTGTAAAGTAACTCCCACGGTGGCTTGAACC
>JBGTAZ010000185.1:0-16286 GCA_041749615.1 Leptolyngbyaceae cyanobacterium
CTTGACGAGGTTTTTATATCCCTCTTGGCTTTCAAACTATTACTATGTCTAGGTTCTAGCGGTCTCCCTCAAAAGTCGCTTTCGCTCCCCGTTTCGACCGCTTTACTAAGATAACCTCCCCCCACTATCCCTGTCAACCCCTGCCCCCTAGAAAATTAACAACTCAAAACCCTAGACTTTCACCCTCTCAACAATAAAACAGTAGGGAAAGCACCAAAATAAGGCTGGACTTAAATCCTATATCAGTACACCTCCATGACAAAGTCGATACGTTGAATTGACCAGAGGAGCGGTTATGCCCCCATTAGTTGAGTGATCTTCAACTCGTTTCTCAATTGCCTTAGCCCGTTGTTTAGGCTCTCGTACTGTTCCTGCTTGCCTCCGCGATCGCGCGAACGAAGTCCATCAAGTTTTTCGCTGGCTAGCCTGAAATAATCTCTTTCAGCAACAGAGGTTCCAGAGAAGATTTGCACCGCCCCGACCGCTAGGAGAGCGCAAGAAAGGTTGATCATCTACAACGCTTTGATTGATCGTCCCAGCGCAGTTGAGATCGCCAAACACACAGGCATCAATATCGCAACGGTGCATTAAGTCATCAGCCAATCGAATCGTTTGAGAACAAAGGCAATTAAAACACCCGGCTGTGGAGGTCGTGAGGTGATGCCCGTTGAATCTCTGGGGGAAGAGATACGCAAAAAGTATTTCAACAATCGACTCTTCTAGATGCAGTTGAAGGCACCTTATGTCAAGCTTTGAAGACCTGTTTGCACCGCCAGAGCAAGTCCGCTCAGTGACCTTCTTTCCTCATCTGAGAATTACTTTTTAGAACGCAACTGCGTATTACTTCCTCAGGAATTCCTCTAAAACTGCTTAGAATCTTCTGCCCATCGCACCAGTACCCCGGCAGGATAGATCTGGGGGGACTTGAAAGAGAGAAATTTTGCGTTTGAGATGTTTGAATCTACATTTCATTTGGAACAGCAGCAATCTTAATGGTTTGCTACGCTAAGCTTGCGTGCTTTCCTTTCCCTACGTAAGTGCAATGCTTCAATCTCTATCGACTGTTCTTTCCAACTTATGGATGGTATGACTTTAGAAACCATTGAAATCGGCGGGCGACAGTTTGTTCGAGCCGATCAGCTTCCCCAACCTGAGTGGGCGTGTGTTTTGGGCGAACGTCCTCAAGCTCACTTAACTCTCAAAGATGATGATCTATTTTTGCTGACCGATATTTTAGGTAATATTGGCGGTTGCACGGGCGACGATCGCAGCAGCAGCATGGGTTTATATTGTGCAGACACTCGCTTTCTTAGCCGTCTAGAACTGCAAATTGAGGGGCGATCGCCGACTCTTTTAAGCAGCACTGCGGATAAGGGCTTTGTGCTGTCTGTGCTGTGTACCAATCCGACGTTGGGCGATCGCATCAAAGCCGAGTCCATTGGGATTAAGCGAGAGCTTGTGATCAATGGTGGACTCTTTGAGGAAATTGAAATTTCCAACTACAGTACCAATCCGGTCAGCTTTGAACTAAGCCTTAGTTTCGACGCAGACTTTGTAGACTTATTTGAAATTCGTGGCTTTAACCGAGAACATAAAGGACATCGCCTGCGGATCTTGCCCCCGGTGGAAAAGCATCCCCATGATGAGTTGGAAGCCGCCAGTCAATCAGAAGAACCAGAGCTAGAAAACAGTCCCTCGTTTCCTGTTGTTCTTCCTCCCCATTCCCACGCTCCTGATGCCTCAGAACTGATCCTTGCCTATCAAGGACTTGACGGTGTTCTAGTAGAATCGCGGATTTCCTTTGTTGATCGCCAACCCGATCAATTCAAGGGCGATACTGCCATTTGGCAATTAGAGCTACAGTCCCATGAAACTCAACGCTTGGGTTATCGACTGCAAACGCTGGTGAATGGACGATCTGCTTCCACGGTCAGCGCTCCAGTGACATTGATGCAGGCAAAAGCCGCAGAATTGATGGAAGAACAAACCTGGCACCAGCAGGTTACTTCCATTCGTTCTGATAAGAACACGTTTAATCAAATCATTGAGCAATCTGAACAGGATATTTACCTACTGCGGCAATCTTTCAACAAGGGTAAAGCACTGTCTGCGGGGGTTCCCTGGTTCTCGACTCTGTTTGGGCGTGACTCCATCATTGCTGCCTCTCAAATCTTGATGTTAGATCCGCAAATTGCTCGTGAAACCCTGAAAATTCTTGCCTATTATCAAGGCAAGCAAGAGGACGAATGGCGCGATGAGCAACCGGGCAAAATTTTGCACGAGATTCGCTTTGGTGAGATGGCACGGTGCCAGGAAATTCCTCATACGCCTTACTATGGCACCGTGGATGCTACGCCTTTATGGCTGATGCTCTATGCTGAATATTTTGCTTGGACGGCAGATCACGAAACGCTAGACCAGTTGTGGAACAATGCATTGGCGGCAATGGATTGGATTGATCGCGGTCGCAAGCAAAATGGCTATCTTGTTTACGATCGCAAGTCGAGTCGCGGGTTAGATAATCAGGGTTGGAAAGATTCTGACGACTGCATTGTCAATCGACAGGGGCATCTTGCTCAAGGGGCGATCGCCCTCTGCGAAGTTCAAGGCTACGTGTATGCGGCTAAAATTCGGCTTGCCCAAATTGCTCGAATGAAAAAGCGGATTGACCTAGCAGATCAGTGGGAAGAAGAAGCCCGCGATCTCAAATTTCGCTTTAACCGTGACTTTTGGATGGAGGATCAGGACTATTGCGCGATCGCTTTGGATGGAGACGGTAAAGCAGTAGATAGCATCTCCTCTAATCCTGGGCATTGCCTCAACTTGGGCATTTTTACCCCCGAAAAAGCCTATAGCGTTGCCGAGCGCCTCCGCGCCCCGGATATGTTTAACGGCTGGGGCATTCGCACCTTGAGCAGCCTTTCCCCGGCATATAACCCCATGGGCTATCACATTGGTTCGGTGTGGCCCCATGACAATGCTCTGACTGCAATCGGGCTGCGATCGCTAGGCTTGGTTGATCAAGCGCTAGAACTGGCTCAAGGAATTCTGGATATGACTCATCGTCAACCCTACAAGCGTCCGCCAGAGCTATTTTGTGGCTTTGAACGCACAGATGGCAGTGAACCGGTGCAGTATCCGGTTGCTTGTTCGCCCCAAGCCTGGGCAACGGGCAGCATCTTTCAATTGCTGCAAATGATGGTCAACTTGGTGCCCGATGCGCCCAATAACACGCTGCGAATTATTGATCCGGCTTTGCCGCCTTCGATCAATCAACTGTCGCTCCACAACCTGCGGGTCGGTCCGACCTTGTTGGATCTGGAATTTGAGCGCTCCAATGGCACGACTGCCTGCCGAGTTTCTAAAAAACGCGGCAATCTGCGGGTAGTAATTGAAGCGTAGGGCGTTTTTTGTAGAGGCAATCCCTTGGTTGCCCTCAGCTTTACCAGGGTAGGCACAAGACCTACCCCTACATCTAGAAATCATCCTTGCATTCAACAACGCCCAAAGTCCTACTTTTTCAGCAGAAGATAGTAAAGCTGACCGTTGGAGTTGATCAATCCGGCGCGATCGCCTGCCATGACTCCCGTTCCCATAAACACATCCACCCGCCCCGCACCCTTGATCGCGCTGCCTGTGTCCTGATCTAAAACATAGTGGGTCACTTGTTTCTGAACTAGATTACCGCCTGTGTTTGGATACGGGATTTGAGTTTGGATGATTGCCAAAGCACCGGGGGGAAACAAGGTTTTATCGGTGGCGATCGATCGCTCCGGTGAAACAGGCACGCCGATACTGCCCATTGCCGCGGAACCTTGAGTTTCCTTAAAAAACACAAACCGCTGATTGCGTGGCAAATACACGTTCATCTCAGCCGGGTTGTCTCGAAAGTATTGAGTCAGCAAAGGCAGAGTCAATTCTTCTAGTTTGAATTTGCCTGCTTTCACCAGTTCGCGCCCAACGCCCGTGTAAGGGTAATCCGTACTGCCGGCATAGCCCACCGTCATCGTGCTGCCATCCGTGAGATTGAGTCGAGCGGAACCCTGCACTTGAATCAGGAAGGCTTGGAAGCGATCTCGCAACCAGGCAATTTCTGCCCCTTTCAGGGATCCTTTGGCAAACTGTAACCCATCGCTTCCTTCTAAAGCAGCGCGGGTTGGATGAGGTTTCGACCAGCGAGAAAAAGTAGCAGGCAATCGAAAAATGGGGTAGCGAAACTCCTTTGTTGCGGTGCGACTCGCTGTATGCACAGGTTCAAAATAGCCTGTAAAGCCGACGGTGCCTTTGCCATCTTTGCCCGTTGCTTGATAAAAGGCAAACTCGCGCTGGATTGCGGTTTGCAAGTCTGCCGCCGATCTACTGGTGATTACCAGCGATCGAAATCGCTGCAAACTTCGCCGCACTCGGTCAACCGTGATGCCTGTTGTCGAAAGCTTGCCATAGTCGGCGATCGCCTTTTGGGTACCCAAATAGCGCAAGCTGTGGTCAATCGCTGTCACGAGATTTTTGCGATCGCCCGGTTTCCGACCCGCGCCAAACAATTGCAGATCTAACCCCAAAGTTTGGGGAAGCGACACTGGGATCAGCGGCTTTGATTGGGTAGCAGAAGGTTTGAGCGGTTTAACCACGGGGTCAGCGGCGGCTAAAATGTTAGCCCCAGGACCTCCGCCCAACAGCCCTAGGAGACTGAAGGCACCGATCGCGACTCCGCAAAGTGGGTCCCTCACGGGAATCGTCCAAGGTCGCCTCATCAATTTTCTAGAACCGCTCCACACTAGAACTAAACACAGGCTCTACGCGAATTGCCAACACTTTCGAGGGGCGCAGCACCATATATTCGCCCTGAATATTTTTGATGGGCACCGTGATGAAATCACTGGAAGCTGCTTTGGGCACCAATTCACCGCTATACCATTTTTGAAACTCTTGAATGGTCTGAAAGCGGACTTCTTCACGATGTCCACCGTCAATCAAGAGATGCACCGCATACTCAGTCGGTGTGCGGGCATATTTGCTTTTCCGCTGTTCTCCAGCCGCTCCATCCGTTGCTTGCGTCATATCGCCTACTGTGTTGCTTGCGTGTATGTTTGCCATTATCCAACAGGAATGCCAGATACAATCACTTTGCCCAGACTGAAGGAAAAAGTATCAGAAAGATCACCAACATACAGTAAGCAGTCATGTTGGAGGGAAATTAACTTGTTGCTCCTGTGACTCTTTGTAATGGATTGTTAGATTGCTTCATCCCATAATTGAAAAGACTTGACAACATCTGGGAGTCTGCTGAATATCCTCAGCTTAATTTTTGGTCATCAATCCATTCCAAAACATCTTTACGGGCTTGAAATTCATGCCTACGTCTTATCATCGCTTGAATAAATAATTGAACAAGTTTTTTGAGTTCTATAATGTCTGAATCCAGGATATTTTTGCTTCCGCCGCCGTGCGATATAGAACTCCTTTGTTTATAAAATTCGTTTATCCTTTGCTTTACATACTTCCTATTTTCTAAAGTAGTTTCAAGAATAATGGCACTTCCCTCGGCTACAGTATTGCGAATAGGATTTCCATACTCTGATGTCAAGAAAGTTTCAAGACAAGTTATCAAAGCTAGGAGTTTATTTTCATTTCCCGGTTGTTTTTCCGCAAGTGAAAACCAATGTATCGCTCGAAGGATAGCTTTTTCAAAGTCGTTAATTTCACTACCTAAATTTAAGATATCTACAATCTCATTTGCTCCGGAAGCTTCTAGAATACCTTCTAGGTTGATAACAATATTTGAAATGCCTCTTGTAACTTCAAGGAAATAGGTAGCCTCAGAAGGTTCAGCAAGTTCAACAATAGGATATCTTGATATTGTCTTTCCAACTTCTCCTTCAATTCCAATGGCATAACTTTCATTAGAATTCCTCAAAGAAGCAAGTGCATATCGAAGTACATTTATTGCTAACTCAGCCTCTTCTTGAGCGCGCTCTAATGCCCGATATGGCTCTGCTGTAGCCCTGAATTCTGCAAACAGCCAATCAGGCTCTTCTCCATAAATTCCAGCTATCTTTAAGAAACTATCCTGGTTTATCTTTTTGAATGTTATTTCTCCAATCTTTAGGTTGTCAAACTCAAGCTTTAAGCCTTCAATAGGGATATAAACCAAAACTTCTCTATCAAACCTTGATATATAATCTAGTGTAAAGTTTAGCTCTCCAAGGATATCTTCTTTGTTCTTTCCTATCACTGCTGATACTAATAGTTCAAAGATATGGTTCTCCAGGGTTGACTCTGTGAATTTGTCAGAACTATCAATTTTATTAATAGATTTTCTAACAAGGATCTGATATTTCTTTAGATCGTGCTCTAACAAACTAAATTTCAGATCACCCTTAGATGGATCTTGAATTTCCCATGTTGTAACTTTTCCTATATTTGGCACTTCACCTCGAAGCACCTTACTTGAAACCTCTAGTACGCTATTAACTAGCCATTCCTTATATTGCTCTTGCATACTTAACTTATCGAAAGTATCACGAAAAAAGATTGAATCGCTGAAGCTGAGCTTCTACTAAAGCGGGTAAGGTTTTGTGGAGTTGAGATTTATCTTTAAATGGCAAGCGTTGCTGACTGGGCAAATCGAGCGGAAACTGCCCCGGCAAATCGGTTCGCTCCATTTGGGCAACTAGAATTTGCTCAGACCGCTTGCTGTGTAAGGCATATCCTACTTCCACGCAAACAGTCGGACTCAGCAGCACTTGATTGGGGATCACGGGATTGGGCGCGATCGCCGTCGTATCGGCAATAAACAGCAAACTCTGGCGGAGCGATCGCATTAGGGTACTATCGAGCCGCACGGGACCATCGGTGAGGCGATGAGATTCTTTTAGCGCGATCGGCAAGCGGGATTTTTGATTCAACTTTTCGATGACAGAGTGCAACTCGTCGCGCAGTAACTCGCTTGAGTCGGGAAATTCCGTCTGATAGCAAAAATAAATAATTGGCTCCAAATGAGCCATCACTTCCTGCTTGGCAAAATAAATTTCGTGGCTGCGCAGATCAATATTGGCTATGGTGTAACCACCGCTGCCTTCGATATAAAACTCGATCAAGTCGCCTTGCAAATAGCGCTGAAACCATTCTGATCGGCTAACTTCTTCAATATCGTCCAAAAAATCTGCTCGCAAGCCCGATTTCAACAAACTATTTCGGCTCAAGCGCAAATCATGGGGGCGTTTTTCTAGCTCTTTAATTGGCTCATACTCTCGGAGATACCACGCTTTCAGAGCAATAATCGCCATGGTGCGCCCTTTCCTTTCGGTTTAAAACTACAGCAGCACCCAAATTTTACTCTCTGAGTGATTTTCTCATCGTTTATTTATTGTATCTATCGCTTGAGAATTTATCCTGCCTCTGCCCTTGCAACCTGAAAACTGTTCTTTTGCCTTAATAAAGCGGGTGACTAATAGATTTACTTTTTCTTAAACACTCATTAACTGAAACTTTACCCAAACAGGGATGACTATGAAAGGTGTCTATGAAAACCGGGCTGACTTAGATATGTCAAAGATGAGCTTTATGCATTGGTTATCTCGTTTGACGGTCGGGCAAAAAATTGGTGTGGGCTATGCGCTTGCCCTTGGAATCGCAGCATCGGGAGCGATCGCGGGCTTTAGCATTGGCGATCGCTATCAACATCAAGCTATTGAGCAAGAAGAACACACCCAACAGGAATTGAGCTTGCTCCGTCAGTTACAAACCAGTGTGCTCCAATCTCGGACTCATCAGCAGCAACTCATTCCCCTATCAAAATCTCCAAAAGACTTTGACGAAGAATATGCCCACATCTTGGAACATAGAAAGGAAATTGAGCGGGTTGTGGCAGAGCTTGACCGTTTTTTAGAGATGCAATCAGGTTGGGTCAACCACGCCCATCATCAAAAAATATTGAATTTCTTGCAGACCTCTCAAGCAGTGCCTAACCGTTATTTACAGGAATTGGATCGCCTAGTTCAAGAAATTCGCCCCCTTAATCCTGCCTCCCCAACTGAAGCCGCCCAAGCTCAAAAAGTATTACTGGATTTTACCAATAGCGAACTCGCGATTAAGTTTGATGGAATTTCAGATGGTTTAGTGGATTTGATTGAGCAATCAGGCAAAGAAGCCGTTGCAGCGGAAGCAGCCTCTCACCAGTCCCATGATCTGGCGCAGAAAATTGTGATCGGCAGTATTGCGTTATCTGCCTTACTTGCCAGTTTAATGGCAATATTGACCAGTCGTGCGATCGCCCGTCCCATTCGAGCATTAACCCAAATCGCCCAGCGCTCTACCAGAGAATCAAATTTTGACCTGCAAGCTCCTGTAACCAGCAACGATGAAATCGGTTCGCTTGCCACGTCTTTTAATCAACTGATTTACTCAATGAAACAGCTATTAGGGCAGCAGCAAATTGCCAACCAACAGCTTGCAGACTATAGTCAAACGCTGGAAAGCAGAGTTGAAGAGCGCACCCAAGAACTGGGCAACAAAAATAGCCAACTGCAAGACCTTTTAGAAAAGCTACATCAATCTCAAGTTCAAATTGTGCAAAGCGAAAAAATGTCTAGCTTGGGGCAGTTAGTCGCGGGAATCGCCCATGAAATCAACAATCCGGTCAATTTCATTTACGGCAATCTAATTCATGTGCAGAATTATGCCCAGGATCTGCTGGACTATGTGCAGCTATACCAAAAGCACTACCCCAACCCGCCTGCTGAAATTACGCAGGAAGCGGCAGAGATTGACCTGGAATTTTTGCAAGACGATTTACCCAAGCTGCTTAGCTCGATGCAAATTGGCACCGATCGCATTCGCCAAATTGTGCTGTCACTGCGGAATTTCTCCCGCATGGATGAAGCTGACTTCAAAGCGATCGACATCCACGAGGGGCTTGACAGTACGCTGCTGATTTTGCAGCATCGCCTCAAAGCCAGACCAGAAAGCCCAGAAATTCAAGTGATCAAAGACTATGGCACGTTGCCATTGGTGGAATGTTACGCCGGACAACTGAATCAGGTGTTCATGAATATCTTGGCAAACGCGATCGATGCGCTCGACGAACTCAATGCTAAGCGAACTCACCAGGAGCGTAAAGATAACCCTGGTCGCATCACCATTCGGACTGCTGTTGCTTCACAATGGGTCAAAGTCGCGATCGCCGACAATGGATCTGGCATCCCTGAAGCCATCAAAAAACAAATCTTCAATCCATTTTTTACGACAAAACCTGTGGGTAAAGGCACAGGTATGGGTATGGCAATCAGCTACCAAATCATTACTGAAAAACATGGTGGCAAGCTAGAATGCCTTTCGTCTCCCGGCAAGGGAGCAGAGTTTGTGATTCAAATTCCCGTTTTGCATACCGCGCAGCTTAATCAGCAGCTTAATCAAACGAAGGGAGCTAAGGAGTTAGCAAAGGGCACTCATAGCTAGAACTTATCGCTAGAACTTATCGCTAAAGATGATCTCAGCTAGCGATCCAAAAACAAACCATTCCAAAACAAACCATAAATCCTAGCAGTAAGGGGAAATATCTTCGCCGCACTCGTCAGCCAGATAGCAAAGAGAACGAAAACGCAACCCGACCACCTCATCGTAAAACGGGTTGAGCTTGCACAAGGGTGGAATGTGCAGAATCGGGCGACCCCAGAATTTAATGGTGCGCTCAAACGGACATTGAGCCGGGATCACTGAGCAGAGAACATGAGCAGTGTCGCGATCGCTAATTTCAATGCGATCGAGCCACTGACGAATGGGCTTTAGCAGTGCAAATGATGGTTTTGATAGTGGTTGAGTTGACTTGGGCTTCGCTGAAATTTCAGAAGCAATCCAAATCAAGCGATCAGCTTGTGGCGATTCAATCTCGTAATGTGAGCTTTCCATACCTAATTTCCTCACTTTTGGTGGGTTTATTTCCCCGGTGCTAGCTACACAAGTTCAGCCAAAGATTACTGGACAAACTGAATATACTTATGAGCTTCTACAGTCTAGTAACAATGGTCGGCGATCGTGTTCAGGATATTTGTAATTGAAGTGCCGGGTTTCTTTACCTGACAATGCAATATTGCCCAGAACACTCAGGTTTTTAATGAGCAGAATTACTGAAGTCTCGTCATGCCTCACAAGTCAATTCAACAATACTGAAGAAATTACAGACAACCCTGTTCCCTCTAACACGGAAAATCTGATGATTTATGCAGATGCTGGAGTAGATTTTTGTAAGTTGAATTGAACTGCTAAATTCTGTAATGATCTATGGCAGAGCGATCGCCCTGAGAGATTTGTGCCCCACAATATCGATACAGCCTGTTTATAGGCAACACCCCAAAATCCATGCAATCCTATCAAACCTCTTCTCCAGAACCGGAAACCCGCACTCGCATTCTCAAGTCAGCCTTAAAACTGTTTGCTCGACAGGGTTACGATGGCACAACTACAAAAGATTTGGCAGAAGCAGCGGGTGTGGCAGAGGGCACGTTGTTTCGTCACTTCAGCAACAAAAAAGCCATTTTGATTGAGGTGGCGACCCAAGGTTGGATCGATATTCTGACCGATTTGTTGACCGAACTAAGCGGCATGGGTAGCTATAAAGCCGTGGCGCAGGTGATGCGGCGACGAATGCTGCATCTACATGAAAACGCCGATATGCTCAAGGTCTGCTTCATGGAAGCGCAGTTTCATCCTGATTTGCGCGATCGCATTCAAACCGAAGTCATCGAAAAAATGACCGATGTTGCCGAAGCCTTTTTCCAGACTGCGATGGATCAAGGGGTGTATCGCCCGATGAATCCCAAAATGGTGGCGCGGGTGTTTTTAGGCATGTTCGCGGTGGCTGGATTTAGCCAAAGCACGGTGATGTCTCCGGCTGCTGCTGCCGCTGAAATGCAAGAACTGGCAGAAGCCTTGTCAGAGATCTTTTTAAATGGGGTGCTGGTCAAAAATGCAGATTAACGAAGTTTAGTAGAATGGCGACACCGCAAACTTCCTCCACCATGCAAACGCCTGACGATTTGTCTACCCTTGTCGAAAAACTTAAAGCCAGACGAGAAAAGCTATCGCGATTGGTAAGCTTCCCAGTTGTTTTATGGTCGGGGTGTAGCCATGCGCGCAACTTTCCCGCAAATACCTATCCATTTCGGGCAAGCAGCCATTTTCTCTATTTTGCCGGACTGCCCTTGGAGAATGCCGCGATTCGGTTGGAGCAGGGCAAACTGACGCTGTTTATGGATGATGCCAGTCCCGCAAGTGCGCTGTGGCATGGAACTTTGCCCACCCGAACCGCGATCGCCCAACAAATCGGTGCCGATGCCGTCTATCCGCTGAGTCAGTTGCAATCAAAGGTACAGGACTGCGCCACGTTGCTGGTGCAAGATCCGGCGACTTGCCTAGAACAAGTTCAAGCGCTAAACCGGGCAATCACTCCTGCTCCTGAAGCTAAGGGAATAGATTTGGCGCTAGTGAAGGCGATCGCGACTTTGCGAATGAGCCACGATGCAGCGGCGATCGCGGAACTTCGACAAGCGGCAGCGGTGAGCATTCAGGCACACAAGGCAGGCATGGCAGCCACCCGCACCGCCAAAACTGAAGCGGAAGTGAGAGCGGCGATCGAACAGGTGATCATGGCAAACAACATGACCCCGGCTTACACCAGCATCGTCACGGTGCATGGGCAAGTGTTGCACAACAATCAATATCACCATGCATTGAAACCGGGGGATCTGCTGCTCGTGGATGCGGGCGCGGAAACAGCAGCGGGTTGGGCAGCGGATATTACCCGCACTTGGGCAGTGTCAGGCAGATTTTCACCCACCCAACGCGCCATTTATCAAGTCGTGCTGTTGGCGCACGACCTTTGCATTGCCACCATGAAACCGGGCATTGAGTATGAAGCGATTCACCTGACTGCCGCCAGAGTGATTGCGGAAGGCTTGGTGGATCTGGGCATTTTGCAGGGTAACCCTACGGATTTGGTAGAAATGGATGCTCACGCACTGTTTTTCCCGCACGGGATTGGGCATCTGTTGGGCCTGGATGTGCATGATATGGAAGATTTTGGCGACTTGGCAGGCTATGCCTCAGAAAGGCGGCGCAGCGATCGCTTTGGTCTAGGCTACCTGCGACTCAATCGCCCTTTGCAAGCGGGAATGCTGGTGACGATTGAACCCGGTTTCTATCAGGTTCCTGCGATTTTGAACGATCGCGATCGTCGAGAAAAATACCGCGATGTCGTCAACTGGGATCGCTTAGCAGAGTTCTCTGACGTGCGCGGCATTCGGATTGAAGATGATGTGTTGATTACAGCCACCGGAACAGAGGTGCTGACGGCGGCATTACCGACGAGTATTGAGGCGATCGAGCAACACATCAGCGGCAATTAATTGGGATCAATCCCCAACAACTCAGATCGACTCTACTTTTTCAGTCAGGCGTTCCAAACTCAAGCGCAATACAGACAAGCTCAAGATGATTAAAAACATCACCAACCCGATCGTGCAGGCGTAGCTCATTTCCAGGTTTTGAAAGGCTTGCTCATACAGGTAATAGACCAGGGTTTTGGAACTATTGCGCGGTCCACCCTGAGTCATGATGTAGAGTTCTTCAAAGGTTTTGGTGGCGGATATGGCAGAAATCACCGCCACTAGCAGCAGATAAGGACGCATCAAGGGCACGGTGATATCCCAATGTTTCTTGATGCCATCGGAACCATCGATCGCCGCCGCCTCATATAAATCTTGGGGAATTGCCTGTAACCCTGCCAGGTAAATCACCATGTAGTAGCCCAACCCTTTCCACACCGTCACTGCCATAACGCTAAAAATTGCCAAAGCCGGACTGGTGAGCCAGGGCACGGCTGGAATCGCAACCATCTTCAAAAACTGGTTGAGCAAGCCATTGTCGGCATACAGCCACTTCCAGGCAATACCTGCAACCACCATCGAAATCGCCACAGGCACATAGAATGCCGCCCGAAACCACTGAATGCCGCGCAGCTTTTGATTCACCAGAATTGCCAGTGCGAGCGGAACGGTGACCAAAATTGGCACGACGCAAATCAGATACAAAAAAGTATTGCGAAAGGTTTGCCAAAAAACGGGATCAACCCACAGGCGCTGAAAGTTCTTAAAGCCAATCCACACGGGCGGCTGGGTCAGGTCATATTCATAGCGAGTAAAGCTGAGGAAGAAGGCTTGCAGAGCAGGATAGAACACCGTCAAGCTCAACACCATCAAGGCAGGCAGCAAAAACAGGTAGGGCGTGAGTTTGGATAGGAGGCGATCGCTGTTTTTGGGTTTCCAGTTAAGCATAGAAAATTTTCGCAAGTCTTCTAGCTCATCATACTGGGCTGGAGGGGGTGGAGGGGTGGAGGGTGGGCGATCGCGCGCTCCAGCCAAGTCTTCTGTTCTTTATCAGTCCTTCAAGAAATATGAAATTTTGTGAGCCAAGGAAAAAGATCTCAGCGCTTCCTAGCTTTTGGCGTGTCAATCCTTAAAGATGAATCAGTGGTTCCCTGGCAGCTTGCGTAATTTTAAGCACAATCGCACCGAGAGAAAGATAGCCGCGTGCGATCGCTGAGATGCAATCTATCTCAGTTACGTCCTCAGTGTTTACATTCACCCAATCACTCACCTTCATCTGACAAAGAGGTATTTCCATGCCGGGTAGCTCTACCAATTCTGCTGATTTGTTTTCACAGTTTCAGTCTCCTTTAAACGCTGGAATTGAATCAAGCAGTAATTTTTTACAACCTGATCCGTTACGGAGTTCGTTGGAGCTTTCAGCCTATAGCGATCGCAGCAGTTTTACGCCCGAATCCTTCAATCAAACGCTTTCCGCCGTTCCTACTTTTGACTTCACTTCTGGCTATTTCACCGTCGGCACTAGCGGACAGGTCGGTGTGGACTATCTGTTCGATGGCGGCAGCTACCAGGGCGAATTGGGCATCTTTAGCCTGTCTGGACTGGAACAATTTGACCCAGGCTCCAATGCTTTCACTCAAGAAGTCGTGCGCCGCATCCTCAGCAGCACGACTCAAGGGCATTTGATGATTGATGACCATGCCGCTGCTGCCCGGTTTACCGATGAGTCTGGCTGGGAAGGCAACTTCAACAGCGGGGATTATTTGGGCGTGAAAACGGTCGCCATGAATCCGGGGGACACCTTCGGGGTGGCGCTATTGCCCCATGGTAGTTTCCGGCAAATCCTTGGCAATACAGATCTGTGGGGCAATCAGCGTCCGCTATTTTCCTTGGCAACCGCCAACCCGAACCAAGCGTTTCAGTTTGGGCAAATTGCCGATGTCACGGGTAACGGCTCCACCTTTGTGCTGGAAGACTTGAGCCTAGACGGATACAGCGATCGCGATTACAACGACATCATCTTTCAAGTCAGAGGCGCGATCGGCTCTGCGGCATCCCTGGATGATGTGATTAATCCTGGTAACGACTGGCGTAGCACTCCAATTTGGCAACAAATTGTTGAAATTACAGAACCAGCTACTCCTATCTCAAGCGTGATTCAGTTCACACCAGAAATGGGATTTTTAGAAACTCCAATTGAGATTTCGGAAGGATTCTGGTTTTTGGGTGGTAGAAGTCCTGATGAACTCAATCTCAAAGGTTATTCTTCAAACTTAGATGCCGCTGATACCACAAATGCAGATCAATTATGGCGGGGTGGAGCTCTAGGCTTAAACCTTGATGGTTCTGGGGTTACTGTCGGTGTTTGGGATGGAGGTAGGGTACTGGGCACTCACCAAGAGTTTAGTGGGCGAGTCAGTGATGGTGATTCTAGTAATTTCAACAACCATGCAACCCATGTTGCAGGCACAATTGCAGCGACAGGGGTTGATCCATCGGCTCGTGGAATGGCAAATAGAGTCAACATCAAGAGTTTTGATTGGAACAATGACTTGCAAGAAATGAGGAATGCTGCACAAAATGGAATTCCTCTTAGCAACCATTCGTATTCCCATGTTGCTGGATGGGCACTAGGTTCCTGGAATGAAGCTTTTAATCAAATACCATCAAATGGTAGTGATTTTTATGTTTGGTTTGGGGATCGGTCACTAGCCACTGAGGACGCACGATTTGGCAAGTACTCACAAGAAGCATCTAATTTAGATGCAATTCTCTCACAAAATCCATCTCTACTTAGCATCTGGTCTGCTGGTAATGATCGTGGTTCAGCATTTAATCAAATGAACCGTGTTAATGCTTTAGGAGTGACTGAACCGTTCACAGGTCAGTCATCCTATGTAACTTACTTTTCTAAAAATGTAGGCATTCCTGGATGGCAAGGAAATGGTTGGTATAGGGTTCCAAGTAGTGGGATGACATTTGCTCCCAGTGCAGATGGTGGAACTGATGGATATGATTTACTTAGTGATATGCAGACAGCAAAGAACACATTAGTTGTTGGTGCAATTAACTCGATTACCCAAGATCCCTACACTAGATCTCATGTTTCTATCTCCAATTTCTCCTCCTTCGGTTTAGCTGATGATGGTCGTTTAAAGGTTGATGTTGTTGCGGATGGGGTGGGAGTTTATTCACCCATAGCAAGCTCAAACAATAGCTATGCTTCCTACAGTGGCACATCAATGGCAGCACCAAATGTCACTGGTACAGCCGCGTTGCTAACCCAACACTTCAAGAATTTGTTTGGAAGAACCCCAAGCAGTGCAACGCTAAAAGCAACTCTCCTTCACACTGCCCGTGATGCTGGCAATGTCGGACCTGATTACATTCATGGCTGGGGTGTTGTAGATGGTGCTGCCGCTGCCCAGTTTTTAGACAAAGCAAAACAAAGTGTTTCAGCCAAGCTAGTTGAAAACACATATGCAGGTTCAGCACAAGCTCATCAGGTTTCGTCTACAGGTAATGAGCCACTGAAAGCAACAATTGTATGGACTGACCCACCTGGCGTAGCTCACGGAAATGGACTGGATGAAACAACTCGTGCTTTAGTAAATGATCTCGATATTTGGGTGACTGCTCCTAATGGCAACATTCTCCGCCCTTGGACACTCAATCCATCTAATCCATCTGCTCCTGCGGTGCGGACTGCCAGAAATTCTGTTGATAACGTTGAACAGGTTCTAATTGACAATCCACTGCCAGGAACGATCCCTGTCTAGGTGTTAAATTCGGTTTAGAGAAAAACTTCTGCCTCAATCCAGATCCACGTTCTAAATTTTGGAGCTAAAGTTTAGGACGTATGACGCTCAGGGTAGAGAGTGCAGAACCATGCTAAGCAGTATTTTT
>JBGTAZ010000186.1:0-7840 GCA_041749615.1 Leptolyngbyaceae cyanobacterium
AACCACTGATGCAGCAGCTAGAAGGAATCTTTGAGAAGGTCGTGCCACTTGATGACCGCGCTCGTGTGCTGTTCCAAACGCTGAAACCGCAGGACACTTACCAGCAGTGGACATTTCAGGCTATTTCACTACTTAGTCGTATATTAGTCGTAGTCTAGATAATGCCTAATTATTGAGAGTTCAACGGTAAAATGCGGGTGGAAGTAACCACAGAAAGGGGGATGGATGTCCGACTCTCTGCTCATTTTGCCGCCGATTCATCTGATTTCTATTCAGCCAGTTGCAGGGAGTGAAGCGCCGGTCTTTGCTCAGCTTGTGCGGCCAGTAGCTGACCTACGCTGGCTTAGAGTAGAGGAGTTCCTCAACAGCAGCAATCTGTCGCTCAACTCGCGCAAGGTCTACCAGCGAGAGCTGCGCCGATTCTTGGGCTGGACTGACCATGCTTGGTTCGATCTGAAGCCGCGCCATATCGCTCTCTACAAAGCTTATTTGAGCGAAGAGGTGCGGACGGCACAGGGGAAGCCACTGGCCAAGAGCAGCATCAACAGTGCGATTGCCACACTCAAGAGCTTCTTTGGCTGGCTGGGGCAGTGCTACCCCGATCTGATGGCAGCCAATCCTACTGTGGGAGTGAAGTTTGAGAAGTTGCCCGTGCCGCTGGCGCAGAGTTTGAGTGAGGAACAGATGAGCCGGGTCTGGGCGGTGATGGAGCAGTTGGGGGAGACGAAGCCGCGTGACTTGGCGCTGCTGCACCTGCTTAGTCACGGGCTGCGAGCCGGAGAGATTGTGGCGCTGAATGTGGGGGCTTTTGATGGCAGGCTGCTGTTTCTAGCCGATACCAAAACGAATGAGCCGCGACTGGTGCCTCTGCGAAAGGTGAGCGCTCAGGGATTGCAGGATTATCTGGACTGGCGGCAGGCCGGGGGTGAGGTGTTCTCAGATGACAGTCCGCTGTTGTTGTCGCATCACCAGGGCCGCAGGGGTGAGCGGCTGAGCTATCACGGTTTGCACTTTGCGATTGAGCGGATTGGGGAGATGGTGCAGCTGAGGCAGCTGCACCCGCACCAGTTTCGCCATACCTATGCGACCGAGCTGTTGCTGCAAGGAGTAGACCCAATGCACGCCAAGCGGTTGACAGGACATCGTTCTGAGCAGGCATTCAAGCGCTACACGCTGCGGAGTGAGCAGGAGGCAGCGATTACGGCCTTCTATCGCGCGGTGGGGGAAGAGGCAGAAATCCGGTAATGGGGGCAATCCTTATAAAAATTGTCAGCGCCTCAGAATGAGATTTGCTACTTTATATGACTTGCCCTTTTTACATACCTAATGCTTTCAATGAGGCAGTCATTGGATCACTATAAAAGATAGGATCAACCCGTTCCATAATGTCTGCTGAGACTTCAAGGAAATGTCGTTTATTCTCAATTGGAATCAATGCTCGGCGTGCGCCATTATCCATGCTAAGTTGTAGGAGTTCTGACAAAGAGGGAACTGCTTTGATGTTTCCTTGAATACTGAGATCGCCTAGAACTAGTAAGCCTGAGGCAACAGATTGCTTCTTAAGAGCGGAAATGATTGCAACAACTAACCCAACGCCAGTTTCGCAGGGAACGCGATTGGCGAGTAGATCGATCGCTTCAACATGAAAATCGGTTGTACTGAATAATTGAGCAATGCCCATGTTAACTTTATGACTTTGGATATAAGCGAATGCGCGATGTAAAGACTCTTTCATGACACCATCTGCACCACCAGCTATCTTGAGTTTGCCTGTTCCTGAAGCACATCCAACTTCCAAGCGATAAAGCCCTACCTTGCTTTGGTTGTCAATGGCTGCAACATAGACACAACCAGGGTTTAATGGGTCTGTAGAGATTAGGTCTCGTCCTCCTTCTTCAGGAACACCAACATACCATTCTTCACGAGTTTCGGTATCGATATATGAAAAAGAGGTCTGATGGTACTCAAAAGAACCCATCTTCTTCAGTTGTTCCTTCACTCGGCGGCGTCCTTCCAAGGCAATTTCTAGAATTTCTGCTAGTTCTTCTTTGCTGACTTCTCCTGTAGGATGAATCAATTTAACAAGTCCTGAAACTGTCTTACGGACCGCTTTCACGTCGCGAGCATTGAGGTGAGAGCCTAAGGAGAAATGGCGGTCAACTATTTCAGTGAAATTGTGGCGACGTAGTTCTTTGAGTGCTTCTGCCAGATAATCCACGACAAAACCGTACTGGTTTGTAAAGAACTCAATTCGCATTTTGGGTACTTCCCAGCCGGGGATGTAGAAATGGAGGCGATCGATGAACGCCATGTCTTCTCGAATCACATCCGGCATAGGAGTAAAAAGATGAGAGGAGCGCACCATAACCTCAACAGGCTGGTTAGTATTGCCGAATAGTGCCAAGGATGCCGTGCCTGAGAGAGCATCCTTTCCTCTGGCAAACGTACCAGACTCACAGTAGGTCTTGAGGGTTGTCACAACTTCCTTAGGCATTTTCTGTAGGTCTGCAACCTCATCAAATGCAATCGCATCCCATAAACCGACTAATCCCATCTTGCCAGAAGCCATGTTATAGAAGAGGTTGGCGACTGTTGTAGGTCCGGTAAGAAGAATAACGTAGGGGCTGAGTTCTTGATAAGCATATGATTTGCCTGTTCCACGTGGACCCAACTCCACCAGGTTGTAATTTTGTTCACACAGTGGAATGAGGCGTGCTAAAAATAGTAGCTTCAATCGCCGATCAAAGTGGAACGGTTCCAAGCCGATGCTACGAATCATCAGGTCGATCCACTCATCAGTAGTAAACTGAGAGCGCCCCTCGCAGTACTCCTCTAAATCAAAGGTGGCAAGCTGAATTGGTTTAATTGTGTCAATCCAGAAAGGGCTACGCTTTTTGCCAGAAGCTTCTTCATCAAACTCGTGGCGAAGCTCTACTTGTGCCCAAATTCCGCCGACAAGTAAGCGATCGTATTCCCGAACGTAGCGTTCTGGGACATGCACATATTTATGCCCAAAGTTGGCAAATTCTGCCCAGTACTTATCATCATCAGAAAGATAACGAACTTTAACTTTGTCAATCAACGTAAAACGTCCCTTTTCCCGAACTATTGACTGGGCTTTGTTTGCCTCGTCAGGACGGACAAAGTTTTCTGCGAGGGTTGAGTTCACAACCCTGAGTCCAGCTTCAATGGAAATCGGATCATCCGTTGCACAATACTTGCCCAGGAGGTATTCCAGTACATAAACAGGGACGTTAGCTCCCACCTTGACCTTTCGTACTAAGTCTTTACGAACGACTTTACCTGCAAAAACAGAAGCAACTTTTTGATCAAGGTTAGCCATAGAAATTTCCCGGTCAGTTAGCTTGATAAGAATCTTATTTGATAGGCTGAAACAAAACTATTTCTCCCTCTATATGTTCTCCTTTCTATAGGGTGATTGCCATTTCTATCTTGACCGGGCGAGACAGTTCAACTCCAGTGACTGCATCTAGCAGATGAATCGACACGGTAGCTTTTAATGGCTCAGAATCCATAATCATCAGAGTGACCGTATCTGGCTCGACCGCCTGGGGATTCTCTTCGGCTATCTGGAGCTGAATATCACCTGTTGCGTCTTCAAATCCATAGGAAGCGCTGATAGGGCGAGAGATAACAGTTTTTTTCGGTGAGCGAATTTCTAATCGAACTTTAGGAGGGATTAGTTCAAACAGGCTGCTAGCAGTGCCTTTGATTTGGACTGAGAAGAACCGGGTGCTAATCTTTTGGCTACCGGGAGTTAAAGTCCAATTAATTTCACTGGTGATACCCACACCCGCTAATTGTTTGGGTTGTAGGGTGACAACTGGAATAATCAGTTCCTGGGGAGACAGCCCACCGTGAAAGTAGGCATCGCCACCGCCTTGTACCTTAAAGCAGGCAAAGTTCCAGGGGGTTACAAGTTCAAACTCACTGGTCAATCCAAATTCGGATAGAGATGCACGTAAATAATCTGAGCTGGCGGTACCGCCTTTGCCAACCCAAACTCGGCGGTGTAGATCAGCAGTTTCGCCACCAGGGGCATTAATTTTCATACCTTCGGTTAGCTCTTCACCAAATAAGTGACCGTGATCAGCAGCCACAACAATGGTTTCAACTCCTAAGTTGGCTAAAACTTGGAATCCGCGTTTTAACTCGTGAAGAATGCTATCCATGGTGAGCCGAGCAAGTCGAGTGTGATCTTTTTCACCGATGTCATCAATTTCCTGGGATGTGATGAGAATCAGCTTTGCGTCTTGGATACCATCCTGGATTTTCTTCTTAGGCTTGGGGAGTAGATCATGTAATTTTGCTGAAAAGATGGACTGACCTGTAGTGGCTTGAAGACTAGCCTGTAAGAACTTGATCCGTCCTTCCCGGTCTTTAATGATTGTGTGATTAATTTTTAAGCCAAGCTTACTAGGAGCAACCTGTACAATCTCGGCTGACGTATCGGCACCTGGAAGCAGTGCTGCCATCCCGATTTCAGTAATGGTTGGCACGGTGGCGATCGCCGCCTGAATTTCTAAATCATAGTCTGGTTTGAGCGTTTGCACGAGTTCCCGTGCCATTTCGTAGCGCAGGGCATCGACCCAAATATAGGCTATTTTTTTATCTCCCAAGTCTGGTTTGACCTTGCGCTCGAATATTTCCCGCTGAAGCAGTACTCCGGGGAGATGGAACTTTGCTTGTTGGTAAGAGCGAACAAAAGCCTCTGTCATGTCTCCGCCCACCTTCATGTAACGGTTTCTGGCACTGTTAACCAGTTGATCTAGACTATCGCGGCAGTCATGCAGGCTGGTGTCAAAGTCGTGCCAGCGTCGCTCTAGGTGGCGATGGTAGGTGTCTAACAAGCACCAGGGTTGATCTAGGTGAATGTAGGCATCAAAAATTGCCTTCGCACCGGAAGCAGAATTTTGAGAAGAATTTTTGAGGCTAGATTCAATTCGCTTGGCTTCCAGTAGAAGGTGTCCTGCAACGGCGATCAGCGCCCAATGAGCTTGGATATCAGGAAGTTGCTCAGACCAGAAATGAGCTTGGCGATCGTGGGCAATCTGGACTAGCTCAGTGGTTGGCTTTGTCACAAGAGCGATCTCAACGCAATGCTGAAGGGCTGTTTCGATCGCGACAAATGTTTCAACCTGAAGAATCTGCTCCAGTTGAAAATGAGTGGTTGTCAGCCCTAGCTCGTTCTGAATGTGATTGGACTGGATAACGTAGCTCTCACCCAAGTCGCGGCGTAGTCGCCATGTTTTTGCCAGCGAGAGGCAAGCATCACGGGCTGCCGTTCGAGGAGGGACTTTAATGGAATGGAGTTGCTCAGGAATGTTGCCTTGTAGCCCACACAGAAGATCAGTGGTCAGAATATGACGACTTAAGCGGGTTCGGAGAGCGTTTAGTGGTTCTCCTGAGGGGAGATTTGTCTCGAAAGTGTTGTTTAAAAGTTGAATTAGCTCAGGCACTGCCTCTCGCCTGGTTAGTTCTGCATCGTAGCGATCGACTCCGTCGTGCGTTTCTGGGATGCTAGAGGCTTTAGCGCGATCGCTGCTCAAAAATGCCAGCGCAACATCCTGGGGATTACCTGTACCAAAGATGACGGAGACAACACCATTGGTAATGCCGCCATCTTCACTCCAGGTGTCTAGATCTGTCAGGGTAAGCTGCCCGGCTTCTATTTGCTTTGTGATTGTTTCAACGGTTTCCTCCCCCACAATGGGTTTGAGGGCATTCCGGGCGATGACGGATAGGCGGGTATTGCGCTGAGGGGGTTGTTGTCCTGGCTTCATGATGATGCCAGCAGACTCAAGCTCGATCAGAGCATTTTTGGTCGCTGTTGGCTCAATTGGGACGTAAACCAAAAGACGGGGTGGATGGAGGTCGTTCAGCAGATGATCAATTTCTTGGCGAAGGGCAAAGAAGCTGTTTTTGTATTGGACAAAGTGGGTATTGGGCGGAGTGATTTGGTCTGCAACTTGGGCATAGTGCTTTTCTGGGTCGTACCAGACAACAATGCCGTTGTCGTCAATCTGTCTAGCGATCTGAGTTTGGAGGTAGTCTGTGACAATACCCATTTGCTATTCCTCTACTGGCTCCACTTTTAATAAGTGTTGACGTACTGCACGAGCAATCAAGGGGGCACAGTGGTCTAAGCCTTCTAAGGTTAACTTCCCCTCCTGATAAAGTTTGTACCACTCTCTCCGTTGACGTAAAATCCGCTCATCATCTTTTAAGCCTAACCGTCGTAATGTAAATTCAGCCCGATCGCGTTCGCCAGATGGTACTGAAGCTGTAAGGACGAGTTGTAAGGAGGGTAATAAAATTTCAAACCAATCATCTTCTACCTGGAAAGGATCAAGGACTTGATCATCTATGGCTTTTTTGCTGCTGTTGATCCAGCCAGCGCAGAAGCGGTAGTTGCTCCACTCGTAAGCCAGAGAGCGATGATTTTCACAGGAGAGGTAGTGGTCTACAGTTCCTGCTAGATCAAGCATGACAGAATAGCCACAGAGTTTGTGGAAGCCGTCAGACAACTGACTTTTGAAGGGAGACCACAAATTTTTTGGGCGGTTGGCATCGTTTGCGCTGTTTGCCAGCCAGAGATTGCCTGGTTGTCGTGCGCGTGTATCAAAGCTCGGTGGTTCGGGTACGGGAGCAAAGCGCATCATACTTCCACAACCCCAGCAGTCACAATCCAACGGGGCCAGAAAGGATCATGTCCTGGAAGTACTCGCTGTAACTCCTGATGAATCTGGTCACGGTTCTGTAAGTTTTCTGGAAATTGGCTCAAGTCATCATGACGCATATAGGCTTCGGCAGCTTCGATCGCCACTTCTGCTTCTTTGGAACGAGCTTGTTTTAACCCAAAGACTTCGGAGGTTAGCCACCCTACTGTGTCTCCCTGTTTCGACCAGGGGACTTCAGCAAGGTTCACTTCCTGTTCGTTCAATTCAAACAAAAATAGTTTGTCTTTTTGTTCATTAAATAGGGGTTCGATCGAGGCAAGCACTAGGGGAGCATGAGTGGTTGCGATCGCCTGAACTGTCACTTCCTCTTGTTTCCACAACTCAGATATGACCGTTAAGATAGCGGGTAGAATCGTGCGCTGCCATTGTGGATGGAGATGAGACTCTACTTCGTCGATCAGCAAAATAATTTGGTTGGTGGGTGAGCGGTGCCGAAGATTGGCAGCGATCAAGTGTTCATTCCAGAGCCAAACCACCAGGTAAGCCAATCCCAAGATTCGCTTCATTCCAGCAGAAGCCTGGGTAATGGGAAGATTTCCGTAGGGAAGATTGATAGTTGGAAGATCGCGGACATCGTCTAGAGAGATTCGAGTGGGTTCTCCGGGTTCCATCCATTCGTTTGGATGAGGGGAGAGGGTTTTTAGCACTTCAGATAGTTTTTGAAAAAGATTCTGGTCGGGTTGTCGTTGCCAGCTAACCCAATCCTGAATCAACCCATTGCATAACACCTTGCTGCCTGACTTTAGCCCGTTCCACAGTTTATCCGGCGTAAAGTTATAGGTTTGTGCAGGCTTGCGAGCTGGGTCGAATGCAGCAAAACTTCCATCTGCCCGAACATAGATCACGAGTTCATCGGGCTTTCGGAGAAAGACCTTCTCACTGCGCCATTTCTGATCAGAAAAGCTAAAGGAGTTTTTCAGTTTTTTGGAGTCTTCTAAAGAGTAATTAATTTCGGGCGTTTCGGTTTCGACTCGCTTGGGGTAAGCGGGCTGATCTACCCAACTTTTAGTGAGTACCCACCAGGAGACATCTAGTAAAAAGCTTTTACCCAAGCCATTGTCGCCTGTGAAGATGTTGAG
>JBGTAZ010000187.1:0-9002 GCA_041749615.1 Leptolyngbyaceae cyanobacterium
GCGATCGCCGGGGTTAGATCCCACCGAATCCCGGCGCTAGGGTCGAGGGAACTGCCATACTCGCTGTTAAAGTTTTGGCGAAATCCTAACTCAAATTGAAAGTTGTCGAGAATTTTGAAGGTGTTGAGGATGAAGAGGGCAGTATTGGTGCGATCGCGCGTCTCCGTCTCGTTAAATCGAATCCGTTGCGGCAAATTGCTCAGCGTTTCGCCTTCAAACAGTTCGTTTTTTAGGTCAACTCCATAGCGCAGGTTATAGATCGGCGCGACTTGCCAGTTATGTTCCACTCTGGCAGTTAATCCTCGCGCATCTAGTGTGCCTTGGCGAAAGAAGATATTTTGCGTGGGACCAGCGGTATTGAAGTAGTCGCGATTGAAGCCGATGTTGGCGGTCAAGATCGAATCAGTCCCTCTGCCCAGTAACGCTTTCCAGGATAAGCCGATGTTGAGGGCATCGTGATCGAGGCGATCGCGCTGGAGCGGAAAGCCAAAATACATCAATCCTTTGCGGCTGGTGATTTTGTAAGTGTCTAAGCTGACTGTATTTCTCGGATCAACCTTGTAAAACAGCCTGCCGTAGTAATTATCAAACCGAGTATCACCGTTGAATAAGCGCCCGTCGTCGCCCCGGTTTGCGGCTCCTTTGGGAATGGGATAATCATTTTCCGCCTGGAAACGCTCGTAGGCGAAAGCATAGCCCAGATTGCCAACGCCCCCTGACACGCCCCCTCGATAGTTTTGCCGCCCGTAGGAACCTGCTTGCGCCAGCACATTGAATTTTGGAGATCCGCTGGTAGGGTCTTTAGTGATGATGTTGACTACGCCCCCAAACGCCTCGGAGCCGTAGAGTGTGGCTGCTGTGCCGCTGGATAATTCGATGCGATCGATGCCGCCAGTGAGCAAGGTATTGAGATCGGTTGCGCCATGATAGGTGTTGATGTTGCTGTTGATCGATCGCCCATTCAGCAGAAAAATGTTTTGGTTGAGTGTGGTGCCTCGATAATAAAACCCCGTGTGAATGTCGGCACCAAAACCCGTATCGTTGATCGCAAATCCGGGTAGATTTTTCAGAACTTCGTTGACGCTAAAAGCTCCTTGCTTGTCAATTTCTTCGCCTGTGATCGTGTAAACCGGAGACGAGCCAACGGGCTTTTTTTGCCCTTCAACCACGACTTCCTCTTCTTCCCTATCGTCTTCTGAAGTTTCTGCGTCTGCTGGTTTTGCCTGAGTCAGCAAGCCTTTCAATGAAGACGGTGCTAGCAACAGTTGAGCGCGGGTTGATGGAAGAGATTGCCGATACTGGTTGAGCGAGATTGTCTGGGGCGATCGCTCAAGTTCGGTTTGAACAGGTTGGGCGATCGCGTCTCGCATCATTCCCAAACCGAATAGAACAGCACCCGACATCAACAATAATAATTCCATAAGTCTAATTGAGAAATGCTCACACCAAACTCCTCGACTTCAGCGTTACCGCTACTATTGTCGAGGATTAACCAAAGAGCCTTCATTTTTAGGCAAAGATTAGTTTGCGTCAAAAGACAAGCCGTCAAACTACATAGCCTAAAAGACTCGTGGGAAATGTTGTGACTCTACTTCACTCTTCATTAGCGATTGAGCACCGAGTCTTTAGTTGCCTCTGCGATCGCTGGATCATTCAGCACTTTTAACCGAGAGTTGTTGTTCATTATTTCATCACAAATATGCCGAGTTCTTTCACTCCATCACCAACTTCAAGCTTGTCGATGCCTTCCACGATCGCCACTAAATCCCCGCCGGCCGTGGACATATGAACATTCCCATCCACGGGTTTAAACGTATATTGCTTCGGGTCACCTGCCAAAATCACAACATCTTTTGTCTTAGTAAAATTCTGAATCCGGGCATAGTCAGCATCGCCCTTACCCACATAAAATGGTTCTGCTTTGGGGTTAACGGAGGTGATAAAGCTACCCAGCAGAAACTCATTGCTGCCTTCCGGGGTGCCAACCAAAACATCCATTTCTCCCTGTCCTAAACTTTCAGGTTTGAGCGGTAAAGGATCGCCTTTTTTAGGCAAAATCGAAATTTTAACTCCCATAAAATGGGCATGATTTCCTTTGCCAAAGCCTTGAACCGTGTCGTTACCGCTGCTGCCAGTGAAGAAGCTTTCGTATTCTTCTCCATTGGCTTTCTTTGCCGTTTGTCCAACTTTTTCGTAGTGTTCCAAGCCGGAGGTGTATTTACCCTGTTTAATCAGCGTTGCCACATCAGGATTGCTAAATAGATACAGTGCCTCATCAAAGCTGGGGGGTTGCGAAGTCGTGGAAACGGGAACTGGGGATAGGGCGGGTGTCGATTGGTTGGCGACGGGTGGTGTGGGTTGGCAGGCAACCGCGATCGCGCCACTGACCGTTAACAAACCACTCAATAGAATTCTTTTCATGACAATCTCCTGATAACTATGGGTGTGCAAAACAACAAAAATGCGCCGACTTTAAGGCAAGGGTAAAATTGTGGTTTTCAGCAACAGGCTGGCATTACGAAAATAGGGAAATTTTGCCAGCCAAGTTAGTCGTTAAAACTGATAAGAGACTGAACCAAGCACAGAGAATGGCTCACCGAAGTAGTTACCAGCCGACCGAGAATTTGTGGTGGATTCAATATATTTAGCATCGCCAAGGTTCTTGAAATTGAGGGCAAACCGCCAATTACCACGCCGATAAAAAATTGCCGCATTTGCAACAAAGTAACTCTCTGCTGCATAGCTATTTGCCAGATCGCCTGCTCGTTCTCCCACCACATTAAAGCCAGCACCAAAGCCCAATCCCTGTAAGGTTCCTCGCTGGATTTCATAGGTTGTCCACAGGCTGGCACTGTGGGTCGGCACCCCAAACAAGCGATTACCAACGAAGTCTGGGTCAGTATCTTTAGTCACCTCGGCATTGATATTGGCGTAGGAGGCAATCACGTTCCAGCCCGGTAAGATCGCGCCAGTGATATCAATCTCGACTCCCCGGCTGCGTTGTTCGCCACTAGCAACTGAAAACAGTGGAAAGTTTGGGTCACCAACGGCGACATTTTGTTTGGTGATATCAAAATATGCCAGCGTCGCAAACAGTTTGCCGTTGAGCCACTCAGTTTTGATGCCAAACTCATAGCCTTTGCCGCTTTCTGGTTCCAAGATATTGCCTGTGGATGTGGTAGCGGTGCTGGGATTGAACGATCGCGAGTAGCTGCCATAGAGCGAGACCGTTTTGATCGGTTGATAGAGCAATCCTAGGCGGGGCGTGAAGGCATCATCGCTTTGATTGGTTTCACCGGGGCGTGTGAATAGTCCTGGGATTCTGACATTGGTTTGGGTCACAGTGTCGTAGCGAATTCCTGCCAACAGTTTCAGATTAGTGAGTAGCGAAATCTGATCTTGGATATAGATGCCCAAGCGATCGGTAGTGATATCATTGCCACCAAAGGCTGGGTAGCTACCCCGGCTGAGCTTGGGTGGCACTCCGTAAACCGGGTTGGAAATACTTAGAGGAAGACTGGTAAGAAAGTCGCCGATTGAGAGAATTCTGTCATCGGTGTGGTTCAGGTCTACGCCAAACAAGAGCGAGTGACCAATAGAACCCGTCTTAAACTCACCCAGCACATTGGTTTGTAGCGAGAGGTTTTCGTTTTGTCCTTCTTGCAGGGCATAGGAGCGACCGATGATTCCGGTTCTCTCGTTGAAGGCAAGCGGGAGCGCGATGATATTAAAGCTGTAGTCATAGGAAGAATAGCGGAAGGCATTCCGAATCTTCCAGTTTTGGCTAAAGCGATGCTCAAAGTTGTAGCCAGTGCTGAGAAATTGGGTGCCGATGACATCACCCGGATCGCTGGAAACAAAATCGCGGGACACATCCACCACCCGCCGACCGCTGACTGGTAGCCCAAAGTTGGACGATCGCTTGATATCGAGATACTCCAGAGACACAGTGATATCGGTGCGATCGCTGATTTTCCAGGCAACCGTTGGGGCGATCGAAAACCGTCGATCTTGTGAGTCAAAATTCGCAAAATTGTCCACCCGTTGATATAACCCATTCAGGCGATAAAGCACTGTGCCATCAGCGGTTAAGGGACCCGATAGATCAAAGCGTGGTTGTACAAACCCCCGGCTACCCAGTTGCAGTTCCGCTTCATAAAACGGTTTCGACAACGGTGGTTTCGACACCAGGTTGATCACGCCGCCTGGCTGAATCTCGCCATAGAGAATGGATGCGGGTCCTTTGATGACTTCGATCTGCTCCAAATTGGCAAGTTCTGGAACGATCTGGAATGACCCATAGCGCCGGAAGCCATCGCGCAAAATCGGAGCCGATTGAAAACCGCGAATGGTGAGTTCAGCCCGCCGACCGCCAGCACTGCCGCTAGATGTAATACCGCTGACGTTTTGCACCGCTTCTTCAATCCGAGTTGCCCCCTGATCTCGCAATACTTCCTTGGGCACGACCTGAATTGAAAATGGCGTTTCCATAATTGGGGTGTTGGTTCCGGTAGCGGTGCCAGAACTGGGAGCGCGATAAGGCGCACGGCGATCGCCCGTCACCACCAGTTCTTCTTCCGGCGTTTCGGCTTCTGGGTTGAGGCTGTATGCCAATCCTGCCGTTTTTAAGGTCACTTCTTGTTTGGGGAGTGCGTCTTTCCCTGCCACAGTCACCCGAATATTGCTGGCATCCACTTGTGTCACCTTCACAGTGGCAATTTCGCTGGTTGGATTTTCTGCGCTAAATGCCTGAGCATCGGTCAGTGACAAAACTGCATTGGGAATATCGGCAATCAGGCTATTACCTTCCGCTTTGAATTTGGTGGCATCCACCTGCAATGGCTTGCCATCTGCCGTTTCCAGGGTAATGTCTAACCCTGCTTCGGTGCGCTCCAACTTTACACCTGTGACTGCCACTGTTGCGGCTTCCACTTGTGCCAACCAAGCTTTGACCGTCGTTGCCGGACGTTTGAGATCACGCAGCCGCGCGGGGGCTTCGTTTGATTGCACTGTTTGAGTGCCTAGCAGGGAAAGAGCGCTAACTAAACACAGGGAATGAACGAACTGAACTGGTTTCACAACAAATCCTCACACAGAAATTAATAGGAAAATAATTGGGTCAAAGCTTGGTGTCTGGCGTTTCTTGGGCGAATTGCAAAGCGGCTTCCCTGCGGGTGCCGATCGCCCGTCTACGTCGCCAATTCACCAGACCCGTGATAAATAAAACAGTGGGCATTAACCCCACGAATACATAAAGAATGCGAGTGGGTAAGCCGCCAAAGGTGCCGAAGTGAAGGTCGGCGATCGTCACAATAAACTTGAATAATCCTTCTGCCTTTTCCACTTTGGTGGCTTGTACGACTTCGCCGCTGCTGCGATCGAGTTCCACCACGCTGAGATCAAACCGTCCCGTATCTTGATTCGGCAATTTTTTCCGCACGGTCATTTTTTGAGGATCGTGATCAGGCAGTTCGACCGATGTGGTTTTGCCGTCTGGCATGGCAGCATCGGCTTTTTGCATCAATGTGCTTAACGCAATCGTTGGCGTTTTAGCAACGGGTTTCACCTCTGGGGTTTGGTTAAACATCGGCAAAAAGTGAATCACGACAATGGCAACCCCTGTGACAGCGATGATGGTCAAAAAGAGATTGGAAACAATGCCGCCAACTTGATGAACGTCATAGCTCATCAGGGAAAACGGCGCATTCCAGCGAATGTTGAACCCCGTTGCTAATTTGCGCCAACCCGTCCACAGCATCACTCCGGTGATTGACATCAACAGCAGCAAAACACCAGTGATACCGACTGTAATTTGACCCACCTTGCCTACAAAGAGATCGTGGTGCAGGGTGTAGAGAAAACCCGTAAAGGAATATTCCCAAACCCGCGAACCCAACACCTGTCCGGTGTAGGGATTGACGAAGGTTTGCAACTGTCGATCTCCCGCTGCCGTGTGATTAAACACGTAGCTTTCGGTGGGCGTTTTGGCAGTCTGAATAGAACTTACAGGCAACGCCGGATGGACAGCCTGAGCCGACGCAAACATAGCATCCAGTGATACCTGTTCAGCTTGGGGTGTGACATGCCAGAGCGATCGATTTAGCGCATGATCCAGTTCTTCGTGAAACACAATGCCACTGCCAGTCACGCTGACGACAACAATCAGTAAGCCGATCGCCAGACCAATCGAGCTATGTACCCTCAAAACCCATTTGCGAAAGCGATTCGCATTCATAGCAACAACTCCTGATAGTTTTGGAGATAGGAAACCAGCACACCTTAGGCTTCTGTGAAGCCATATTTCAGCAGTTCGCCCGTTTGGATATCGACATACCACTCGAAGTCGCGATCGCGGTCTTCAAACCGATATATCCCGTCTTTGGGCAAGTCGCTCTGAACACAAGCTGGCGATTAAACTCAACCCGCCTAACTGCAAATATTTCACATAAATCTCCTCCCACTCTCACCCCCGATCAAACAAAAATGATGACAAAAAATCTCTGTCGCCCCGGCAAAAATTGCTCAGGATGATTAATACAGAAAAATCGAAATCTTTTTACACTTAAGAAAAATTCTCATTAGAGATCTCAAAAAATAATATATTTGCTAGCCAAAGTCAATCTTTATTCAGATGAGAAAAGGCTTTAGAGGCTGGTTAAATCCCTTTTTGTAGCCATTAGGAGGGGATTTCATATAATTTGTTTCCAGTAACAGCTTCAGGTTTACTGAAAATATTTTTAATAGTTAATCTATTATTTTGAACATCAGTATCAATATTTTCAGAATGGCTTGCATAAAATTAGCAATCTCAATCAGAGCGATTCCTCAGTCCTATTGCTATAGTACTTGCACTTTATTCTCATTAAGTCTTATAGTGCTGTTGGAAATAGAATGATTGCACTTCTGCTTTTTCTTTTCGTAACGGTTCCCAACACACTGCTATGTCTAAATTTATCGACATTTTGATCTCAGGCGGGGTCGTTATCATTCCCCTGATTCTCTTCTCTATCACAGTCATAGCGCTGGCGATTGAGCGATCGCTCTTTTGGTGGAAAGTGAAAAAAGAGCAAAAACGGGTGACTCGTAGAGCGCTACAACTCTATCAAGAAGCTCCGATGCTGGCAGAAGAACTGCTCAAAAAGCATATCGACTTACCGATCGCGCGTATATTTTTAGAAGCGCTTTCGATTCCAAATGCCACCCCGACTGAATTTCGGCTAGCGCTGGATGCCGGAACTCAAGCCGAAATTCCTAGCTTGAAGCGCTTTAACAATGTGTTTGAAACCATTGTTGGCTTAGCTCCACTACTAGGATTATTGGGCACGGTCACTGGATTAATTCAATCGTTTGGGTCGCTCACTTTAGGCGAAGTCGGCGGTTCTAAAACCTTAGGGGTTACGGCTGGAATTAGTGAAGCGTTAGTGTCTACGGCGGCTGGTTTGATTGTGGCAGTCATGGCGCTGATTGCCGCCAATATTTTCCGGTCGTTTTATGTTCAGCAGGTCGCTTATATTGACGAGTCTTGCACTCAGCTAGAACTCCTGCACCTGCGATCTCAGCGAGAGGTTGCCCATGTCTAAACGTCGTCGCTTTGATCCTGATTTGTTGGAGCAGCCGCTTGAAATTAAGAACGTTTTGCCCTTGATGGATGTGATGTTTGCGCTACTGACATTTTTTATTATGTCTACGTTGTTTCTGACTCGCACTGAAGGCTTGCCAGTCAACCTCCCCCAAGCGAAATCTGCAACCGAACAGAAAACTTCTTCCCGCGCCACAATTACGGTGAATGAGAAGACTGAGGTGTTTTTGAATAAACAAAAAATCGGGATTGAAGATGTGGGCGATCGCGTTCAGCAACTCGTAGAACCCAATCAAAACTTAGTTGTGGTGCTAAACGCCGATCGCACAGTAGACCATGGCGAAGTGGTTTTAATTATGGATCAACTGCGTCAGATTCCGGGCGTAAAAATGGCAATTTCAACTAAACGAATTTAACGTAAAAATCTGCTTTTTCATCGCATCAAACTCGATAAAAACTTGATTATGGGCACTTTAGAACTCACCGCTGCACAGCGCGAAAAAGAACGGAAATCGTTGTCTAAATTCGTGCTGCTTAGCCTATTAGGGTCGGCAATGATCCACGCGATCGCCATGGCAGTTCCCACTCCTGGCGTGTGGCGGCAGGCAGAAGCAGAAGACGATGAAATGGAAGTCGTGATTGAGAACGCCGAAGAGCCGCCCAAGGTGGAAGAGCCTCAAGAAATAGTCAAGGAGCCAGAGCCAGAGATTGCGCCGGAACCCCAAGAAGTTGCTTTTGCTCCCGATCTTGCACCGCCGCCCCTTGCTCCCGACACTCAAGCTCCCTTAGCACCAGGCGAAGATGCCCCTAGTAATCAACCGCCTTCGCCTGAGAGTGACCCGGACTCTCCCCTCACTAGCACCACTGGAGATACTGCGGTTGCCACTGGCGGTGGACCCATTACTAGCCCTGATGGCACCGGGAGCGGGTTTGGAAATGCCAAAGTGCCGACGGGTTTCAACCCAGCCGGGAAACCCGATGGCGATGTTAAAGGAGTTCCCGGTGGTACATTGGGCAGCACTCCGGGGGGAACTCCTGGCGGCACTCCCGGCGGAACTGGCACACAAACAACCTCAACGCGCTCAGCCCCTGCCCCGATCGCGCCAGCCGGTAAGCCAAAGTTGACTTGTTTAGAGTGCCCCAAACCAAAATATCGAGGTGCGGAAGGCGATCCAAGAGTGACCTACGACATTGCCCCCGATGGCAGGGTGACCAATGTGCGGTTACGAAAATCGAGCGGTAATGCAGACACCGATCGCGAAACCATGGAAACCATGGGCAAATGGCGGTTTGATCCCAAAACCGTACCCGAAGGTGGACGCAGCAATGTGAAAGTGAGAGTCACCTTTGAAGAAGAAGGGTCATCATTTCAGCGCCAAAATGAGCAGCGCCGACGAGACTCCGATCGGCAACGAGTGGCTGA